>CBIFWW010000021.1:0-30496 GCA_966186435.1 uncultured Enterobacteriaceae bacterium | reverse complement strand
ACCTCGCCTTTTTCACGGCCCGGTGAGCGGCCAAACATCACGGACACCGGCACCATCTGCACGTCCAGCTCCGGATTCGCGCGGTGCAAATCCAGATAATCGTGGAACAGCTTGATGGATTCTTCTTTTGGCGTGTAATAGGTGAACACTCGTGGCCCGCCGTGGATAAACACATGGCGCGGCAGTTCGGTGCCATCAATAACCAGCGGGGTGAGGGGGTCTGGCAGGTTATGCTGCAGACATTGCGCCCGTAAAGTCAGCAGGTCTGCTTTTGAGTTATACGGCAACACATACATAATGGGACGTGTGGTATCCAGCCCCAGTTCCGCAATCGGATCGGCAGGGATGGACTTACTTTTTACCAGTAGACTTAATGGTAAATTCAGTAATTTAAGGTACATTCGGGGCCAGCCTGACATAGACGATGTAAAGCCTCTGGTTAAACATGCAAAATTTCAGCAAGAATATCAGAAAGTGCGTTGAAATTCTGTGGTGCGTCCGCAAACGCACTGCGCTTGCAGAGTGGCGGCTAACTCGCTGAATTCGGGCTTTCTGGCTATAACGGCCAGCAGCCAACTGATTTAATTAGATTATATAAAATAAAAAGGTTCCATTTGATGGCAAATAACACCTCTGGCATTACCCGAATTATTAAAGCAACAGGCTACTCCTGGACGGGGATCAAGGCCGCGTGGATAAACGAAGCCGCCTTCCGCCAGGAAGGGGTTGCAGTGGTTCTCGCGATTATTGTCGCCAGCCTGTTGGATGTCGATCCCATCACCCGGGTACTGCTGATTGGCTCTGTGGCATTGGTGATGGTGGTGGAAATCCTAAACAGCGCCATTGAGGCGGTGGTGGATCGTATCGGCTCTGAATACCATGAACTCTCCGGGCGCGCTAAGGATATGGGGTCGGCCGCAGTGACGATTGCCATCCTGATTGCGCTGTTTGTCTGGGTCAGCCTGCTTTGGCACCATTGGGCACAATCCATAAGTAGCTAATTTGCGCTTAAAAGATGGTTCCAAAATCTCCTAAGGCTGTATATACTCACAGCATAACTGTCTATACACCCAGGGGGGCGGAATGAAGGCGTTAACAACCAGGCAGCAAGAGGAGTATGACCTCATTCGTGATCACATCAGCCAGACCGGCATGCCGCCAACCCGGGCTGAGATTGCACAGCGTTTGGGCTTCCGCTCGCCGAATGCGGCAGAAGAACACTTAAAAGCCCTGGCCCGTAAAGGCGTGATTGAAATCGTCTCCGGGGCTTCTCGCGGCATTCGCTTGTTGCAGGAAGAAGAAGACGGTTTACCGTTGATTGGCCGCGTGGCCGCTGGTGAACCCCTGCTGGCTCAAGAACATATTGAAGGCCGCTATAAAGTCGATGGCTCCCTGTTCAAACCCTCCGCAGACTTTTTGCTGCGCGTCAGCGGCATGTCAATGAAAGACATCGGGATTATGGATGGTGACTTACTGGCGGTGCATAAAACCGCGGAAGCCCGTAATGGTCAGGTTATCGTAGCCCGCATTGACGAAGAAGTGACCGTCAAGCGTTTGAAGAAAATTGGCAATGTGGTGCATCTGCTGGCTGAAAACAGCGAATTCGATCCAATCGTCGTCGATCTGCGCCAACAAAGCTTCTCTATTGAAGGGCTGGCCGTGGGCGTGATCCGCAACGGTGAATGGTTGTAAAACCAGGCTTTACCTCTATAGCGAACCGTGGCCCAGGCCGCGGTTTTCTTTTTTCTGGCTGACAAAGGTGATGGATGGCCCTTTTCTCCCAAACCGATCGTTCCCTCTGGCGGCTGGCGCTGCCGATGATCCTCTCTAATATTACCGTTCCCCTGCTGGGCCTGGTGGATACCGCCGTGATCGGTCATCTGGATAGCCCGGATTATCTGGGTGGCGTTGCCATTGGGGCCACCGCCACCAGCTTCCTGTTTATGCTGCTGCTATTTCTGCGGATGAGCACCACCGGTATGACGGCCCAGGCCTTTGGCGCTAAAGATACCGCTGGCTTGCTCCGGGCGCTGGCCCAGCCATTATTAATGGCGCTGTTAGCCGGGGGGCTGATTATGGCCTTAAGCCCGTGGCTAATTGATGTCGCCCTCGACATTGTGGGGGGGAATGAAGGGGTTTTACATCAGGCAAGGCGCTTCCTGGCTATCCGCTGGCTCAGCGCCCCGGCATCTCTGGCCAATCTGGTGCTGCTGGGTTGGCTACTGGGGGTGCAATATGCCAGGGCGCCGGTGATATTACTGATAACCGGCAACCTACTGAATATTTTGCTCGATCTGTGGCTGGTAGTGGGGCTGGGCATGAACGTTCAGGGCGCAGCGTGGGCGACGGTGTGCGCCGAGTATGCCACCTTTGGTGTGGGGCTTTTAATGGTGCGCCGCGTGCTAGTGAAGCGCGGGATCCCGCTTGCTGCGCTGCTGAGTGCCTGGCGTGGCAACCTCCGGCGCTTACTGGCCCTTAACCGGGATATCATGCTGCGCTCTCTGCTGCTGCAAATCTGCTTTGCCAGCCTGACCATTTACGGCGCTCGCCTGGGCAGCAACATGGTGGCAGTCAACGCCCTGCTGATGACCTTACTCACTTTTACCGCCTATGCGCTGGATGGCTTTGCCTATGCGGTGGAGGCTTATTCAGGCGAGGCTTATGGGGCGAAAGATGGCAGCAAGCTGGGGGCTATATGGTGTGCTGCCTGCCGCCAGGCCGGGCTGGTAGCGCTGGCATTCGCCGCCACCTATGCCCTGTTTGGCGGGCTGATTGTTGATGCGTTGACCTCGTTGGAACCCCTGCGGGAATTAGCCGATCGCTATTTAATGTGGCAAGTGGCCCTGCCGATAGTGGGGGTGTGGTGCTATCTGCTGGACGGGATGTTTGTAGGGGCAACGCGCGGGACTGAGATGCGCAATAGCATGGCGGTGGCCGCCGCAGGCTTCGGGCTGGCACTGCTGACCGTACCGGTGTTAGGGAATCATGGTTTATGGCTGGCGCTGACGGTATTTCTGGCATTACGCGGGGCGGCGCTGTGGTGGGTATGGCGTCGGCACCAACGGAACAACACCTGGTTTCAATAAGCGGTTCCCTTCTCATGACGTAAGGATGCCAAAAGGTTAAAGATTCCTGGTTTTTTTTCGAAGCCAGATATTCAACTAAGCTTATTCACGTGTTTAGGACAAAGTCATTTGTTCAGCGCCAACTGGCGTGAATCTACAATGCAGCAACCGACGAGAGGGAATTATTATGAATAAAGACGAAGCCGGCGGTAACTGGAAGCAATTCAAAGGTAAAGTAAAAGAGCAGTGGGGTAAACTCACTGACGATGACATGACCGTGATCGAAGGTAAACGCGATCAGCTGGTAGGTAAAATCCAGGAGCGGTATGGGTACCAGAAAGACCAGGCTGAAAAGGAAGTCGATGACTGGGGCACCAAGAACGACTATCGCTGGTAGCCTACTCTGACAGGCTACGCGATATAAAAGTCCTACCCGGTACAAGGAAGTACCACCCCTCCCTTAACGTCCTTTCTTTTTTGCAATCTGTACGCTGTGGTCGTGATCGCACCCTTCGCGATGGCGGCAAGCTTCAACTTCTACACATTCCACGCATAGCCCATGGGCCTCAATCACATTGTGATGGAGGGCAAACCCCGTTTTAGCCGCTAACAAATGCATTATGTCTTCCACCCCTTGGGCGGATTCCTCACGCACTGCGCCACAACGGTCGCAAATAAACATGGCGGAAGAGTGGGTGGGCTGATCAAACAAATGGCACAGCACATAGGCGTTAGTGGATTCCACTTTGTGAACAAAGCCTTGCTCTAGCAGAAAATCCAGCGCCCGATAAACTGTAGGCGGCTTGGCCTGTGGCTCCGACGCTTTCAGTAAATCCAACAAATCATAGGCGCTAATGGCCCCGTTTTGCAGCGTCATCAGGCGCAGCACTTCCAGACGTTGTGGTGTCAGGCGAACATTGCGCTGAAGGCAGAGTTTTTCTGCCTGAGCTAACAGATGTTGGGATGTCGTCGTATTCATCAGCGTCCTCACAGTGCTTTAATAAAGGGGTATTTTATCATGAGTCGACCGTACAGGCGTTGTGTCTTTATCTGCCATAATTATCAGAATCATAAACCAGGCCAGGGGGCCGAACATGCAACGACCAGACTTTATTCGCCATTGGCGCGAGCTGGAAGGTGAAGATAATTCACATTATCCCGATAGCACTGAACGGATGTCGATTGGCGCGCCGCTGGCAAAAGCCTGCGGTATGAGCCGCATCGGCATCCATCATGAGCGATTGCTACCCGGGCGGCGTACCTCTTACCCCCATGCAGAAAGCAATGAAGAAGAATTTGTCTATGTGCTGGAAGGTTTCCCCCAAGTATGGATCAACGGCCACCTCTACGCCTTAGAGCCAGGGGACAGCGTGGGATTCCGCGCCGGTACCGGTATCTGCCACACCTTTATCAATAACACGGAAGAAGAAGTGCGTCTGTTAGTGGTGGGGGAGGCAAACCGGGCGGATAACCGAATTTATTACCCAATGAACCCCAGCTATGGCGCATCCAGGGCCGACCGATGGGTCGATCATCCGCCGCAGTTTTTTGGTGCCCATGATGGCAAACCTGGGCGTAAATGAGTCCATTATCGCTACAAATTAAGGTGAAAATTATTTGTAAATAGCCACGCATTGAGGATATTCCTAATATTAACGGTAGAGTTGACCCCGATTTTAAGCGTTATTCACAGCAATGTTTCGCCCCGGTTCCCGTATTAAGGGAGGGGGCACATTTGTTTACTCATTATGAATGGACATGACTGTGAAAAAAAATATCAAATATTCTGCATTACATATTGGGATAATTACCTCCTTATTGGTCAGCTCCGGGGCCATGGCCGCCGGGACGTGGGCCGAATCACGCCAGGATGCGATGGGGGGAAGTGGGGTAGCATCGGCGAATTATGGCAGCGGGATATTAATCAACCCGGCGTTATTAGCCACTGCCGAAGCTGATGACGATATATCTTTAATCCTTCCCTCCGCCGGGGTTCAAATTACTGATAAAGATAATCTTCAGGATGAGCTGGATAATATCAGCGATAACATCAATCAATATTCCTCTTATGCTAACCTGCCACCGCTGCAATTATTAACCAAACTACCGGATTTCCAAAAAGCCGCCGGGGATATGGCAAAGGATCTAGAAGATCTCCGGGGCAAGTCGGCGAATGCTAAAGCCGCTGCCGGGATCGCCATCAGCATTCCCAACGCCATCTTACCTGTTGCTTTTGTCACCAAAGCTTACGCCCGGGCGCGGGTCAGTTCGTATATTGATCAAAATGATATTGATACCTTGAACCAAATTTCCCGCAGCCAGCTGGCTGCCGCGACTGCGGCGCTGAACCCGGAAGAAGTACGTGATAGCCTGAAATCCACCGGCTTTGGCCGGGCGGCTATTGTGAATGATTACGGGGTGGCGGTGGCGCGCCAGTTCGACCTTGGCGGGGTGCCGGTATCCATTGGCGTCACCCCTAAACTCCAGCGGACCTGGCTATATAACTACACGGTATCGGTTTACAACTACAACAAAGACGACTTCCGCGATAACCGCTACCGCAACATTGATTCCGGTTTTAACGTGGACGCCGGGTTGGCGGCACAGTTGAGCGACAGCTGGAGCCTGGGGCTGAGTGGGCAAAATCTGCTTTCCCGGGATATCGACACCAACGAGATCGGCGGATACAAAGATACCTACCAAATCCGTCCCCTGGTGACCGCCGGGGTTGCCTGGAAAAACGATCTCATCACCCTGAGTGCCGATGGCGATTTAACCGAAACCAAAGGCTTTAAAAGTGAAGACAGCTCCCAATATGTGGGCGGTGGGGCGGAAATCCGCCCTCTGTCCTGGCTGGCGGTGCGTGCCGGTTACCGGGCGGATATCAAAAATAACGATAGCAATGTGGTTACCGCTGGCCTCGGCTTTTCCCCCTTCAACTCAGTGCATATCGATGTGAATGGGGCCGTGGGCGAAGACGACACCTGGGGTGCCGGGGCGCAGTTGGGCTTTAACTTCTAAAATGGTGTGAGGGCGGCGCACATCGGTGCGCCCGGCCTATGGCTATCCTGGCGTTTTTCTATGCTATAGTAGCCGGCTTATTTTTACCTCATAGCCCACTTATCGAGATATGACGCCGTTGCAATCTACTGTCACTTCATACCAGCCGCACCGTTTTTCTATCGCCCCTATGCTTGACTGGACGGACCGGCATTGCCGCTATTTCTTGCGTTTGTTGTCCCGCCATACCCTGCTGTACACCGAAATGGTGACTACCGGGGCCATCATTCATGGCAAAGGGGATTACCTGGCTTATAGTGAAGAAGAGCATCCGGTAGCTTTGCAACTGGGGGGCAGCGATCCGGCGGCATTGGCCCACTGCGCCCGTCTGGCGGAGCAGCGCGGCTATGATGAAATCAACCTGAATGTGGGTTGCCCCTCAGACCGGGTGCAAAATGGCCGCTTTGGGGCCTGCCTGATGGGTGAGGCCCCACTAGTAGCGGATTGCATTAAAGCGATGCGCGATGTGGTGTCTATTCCGGTGACGGTGAAAACCCGTATCGGGATTGATGACCAGGACAGCTATGAGTTCCTGTGCCATTTCATTGATACCGTTTCCGGTAAAGGAGAGTGTGATTCATTCATCATTCACGCTCGAAAAGCCTGGCTTTCCGGGTTAAGCCCGAAAGAAAACCGTGAAATTCCGCCGTTGGATTATCCACGGGTCTATCAGCTAAAGCGTGATTTCCCCCATTTGACCATGGCAATCAACGGCGGGGTGAAAACCCTGGAAGAAGCTAAAACCCATTTGGCCCATCTGGATGGCGTGATGGTGGGCCGCGAAGCCTATCAAAACCCGGGCCTGTTGACGGCGGTGGATCGTGAAATCTTCGGCGTCGATGGGCAAAATCCTGATCCGGTAGCGGTGGTGCGCGCCATGTATCCTTATATTGAGCGTGAGCTGAGCCAGGGGGCCTATCTGGGCCATATTACCCGCCATATGCTGGGCCTGTTCCAGGGGGTACCGGGCGCCCGCCAATGGCGGCGTTACCTGAGCGAAAACGCCCATAAAGCCGGGGCCGATATCGCCGTAGTTGAGCAGGCATTGTCGCTAGTGGCGGATAAGCGCTAATTTCACCAAAAAGCGGTGTATTTCACTAAACCCTGGCCAATGCGCCGGGGTTTTTTTATTTTATTTCAAGTGGTTAGGGCTTGGCATGATTCTTGTAACACCCCTTATCGATACGGGCTTTTAGGGAATAAACCTATGTTTGAAATACTGTTTGTGATTGGCTTCTTTATGGTGCTGCTGATGACCGGGGTGTCACTGCTGGGTATTATTGCCGCCCTGGTTTTGGCGACCATCATGATGTTTGCCGGCGGGATGCTGGTGCTGGTTTTCCACATGCTGCCCTGGTTACTGCTGGCTGTGGCAGTGGTTTGGGTGATTCGCGCCATTAACCGGCCAAAAGATCGCCTGGTTGAGCGTAATACCCGCAGATATTTATAGGGTATTGTGGTACCGATCACATCCCGGTAACTTTTCGGGTTTAACGCATAGGCATCGTCAATCGATTCTGTCACTATGCTGCGGCATTACCGAATTCATCGCAGCTGTACCCTACAATCACAGCGCGAAAATAAAAAAAGGGCTTCCTTCGGGAAGCCCTAATTATTTGTGCTGGAAAACTCAAGGGATAAGTAAGCTGGAACCCTGAGTCTGGCGGCTTTCGAGGGTTGTATGGGCCGCCACCGCATCATCTAATGCAAATTTCTGGCTTTCCGCTACTTGGACGTTAATTACCCCACCGGCAATCAGCGAAAATAGTTCGCTACTGGCTTCTTCCAGTTCTTGCCGATTAGTAACATAGCCTTGCAGGGAAGGGCGGGTCACATACAACGATCCTTTCTGGTTAAGGATGCCCAGATTGACGCCGGTCACTGCGCCGGAGGCATTGCCAAAGCTCACCATCAGGCCGCGGCGTTGTAAGCAATCCAGGGAGGATTCCCAGGTGTCTTTCCCCACCGAGTCATACACCACCCTGAGTTTCTTGCCATTGGTGAGTTCCTTCACCCGCTCGACGATATTCTCTTCACGGTAGTTAATGGTCTGCCAGGCCCCGGCCTGTAGCGCCCGCTGGGCCTTTTCAGCAGAGCCGACGGTGCCAATTAACTTGGCACCCAGGGCTTTAGCCCACTGGCAGGCTATCAGCCCAACGCCACCGGCGGCGGCATGGAATAAGAACAGTTCGCCGGGTTTAATTTCATAGGTTTTACGCAGCAGATACCAGACGGTCAGCCCTTTTAGGAAGGATGCTGCCGCCTGTTCGAAGGAGATTGCATCAGGCAGCAGCGCGACTTTATCCGCCGGGACGTTATGCATCTGGCTGTAAGCACCGAGTGGGGATTGGGCGTACACCACCCGGTCACCGGGTTTGATATGGCTGACTTTACTACCCACCGCGCTGACCACCCCGGCCGCTTCAGTACCTAGCCCACTGGGTAGCGCCGGAACAGGATAGAGACCGCTACGGACATAGGTATCAATGTAGTTGATACCTATGGCTTTGTTTTCTACCTGAACCTCGTTTTCCCCCGGAGCGGCAGGGGTAAATTCTACGGCTTCCAGCACCTCAGGGCCGCCATTTTTTTGGAAGATAATACGTGTCGCCATCTCAAAGCCTCCTGTTATAATGACCAGCTTATCTACGTGTCCTTGGTACCCTCATTCACTATGGCAGGAAATAAACCCTTCAACAAACCCGGAGAGCAGCGGGAGCGGGAGCGCGACCCTCACGTTGCCGGGCTAAAGATGCCGCCGCACTCGCTGGAAGCGGAGCAGTCCGTGTTGGGCGGGTTAATGCTGGACAACGAACGCTGGGATGATGTGGCGGAACGCGTGGTGGCCGAAGATTTTTACAGCCGCCCCCATCGCCATATCTTTACCGAGATGCACCGCCTGCAAGAGCAGAGCAACCCAATTGATTTGATCACCCTGTCTGAATCCCTGGAGCGCCAGGGGCAACTGGACAGCGTGGGCGGCTTTGCCTATCTGGCTGAATTATCAAAAAACACCCCCAGTGCCGCCAACATCAGCGCCTATGCGGATATCGTCCGGGAGCGGGCGGTAGTCCGTGAGATGATCTCCGTCGCCCATGAAATTGCCGATGCTGGTTTTGATCCCCAGGGCCGTAACAGTGAAGACCTGCTAGACCTGGCGGAATCCCGGGTATTCCAGATTGCTGAAAACCGTGCCAACAAGGACGAAGGCCCGAAGAGTATCGACCAGATCCTTGAAAGCACCGTGGCCCGTATCGAAACCTTATTCCAGCAGCCCCATGATGGGGTTACTGGGGTGGATACCGGTTATCAGGATCTGAATAAAAAAACCGCCGGGTTACAGCGTTCGGATTTGATTATCGTGGCGGCCCGTCCCTCTATGGGGAAAACCACTTTCGCCATGAACTTGTGCGAAAACGCCGCCATGTTGCAGGAAAAACCGGTGCTGATCTTCAGCCTGGAGATGCCCGCCGAACAGATCATGATGCGTATGCTGGCGTCACTTTCCCGCGTGGATCAGACCCGTATCCGTACCGGCCAGCTTGATGACGAGGACTGGGCGCGGATTTCCGGCACCATGGGTATCCTACTGGAGAAGCGCAATATGTATATTGATGACTCCTCCGGCCTGACCCCAACGGAAGTGCGCTCCCGCGCCCGGCGCATCCACCGTGAGCACGGCGGCATCAGTTTAATTATGATCGACTACCTGCAACTGATGCGGGTGCCGTCACTTTCCGACAACCGTACCCTGGAAATTGCCGAAATCTCCCGCTCCCTGAAAGCCCTGGCAAAAGAGCTACAGGTGCCGGTAGTGGCCCTTTCCCAGTTGAACCGCTCCCTGGAACAACGTGCTGATAAGCGCCCGGTTAACTCGGATCTGCGTGAATCAGGCTCCATCGAGCAGGATGCAGACCTCATCATGTTTATTTACCGTGATGAGGTTTACCACGAAAACAGCGACTTGAAAGGCATCGCCGAAATCATCCTCGGTAAACAGCGTAACGGCCCCATTGGCACGGTGCGTTTAACGTTTAACGGGCAATGGTCACGGTTTGATAACTACGCCGGGCCGCAGTACGACGACGAATAACAATCCTGGCGCCTCAGCCCCCCAAGGCCGCGCCAGCGTACTCTCCATTATTAAAGGAATAAACATGCAAGCGGCAACCGTCATTGTTAACCGCCGCGCTCTGCGACACAACCTCCAACGCCTGCGCGAACTGGCTCCATCCAGCCGCCTGGTAGCCGTTGTGAAAGCAAACGCTTATGGTCATGGTCTGCTGGAGACCGCCCGCACGCTTCCTGATGCTGATGCCTTTGGCGTCGCCCGTTATGAAGAGGCTCAGCGCCTGCGTGCCGGGGGGATTACCCAGCCGGTGCTGCTGCTGGAAGGATTCTTTGACGCCAGTGAGTTGCCTGAAATCGCCCGCCAGAATTTTCACACCGCCGTACACAGTGTTGAACAGCTTGAAGCCCTGGAGCAGGCGGATTTACCCTGCCCGGTCACGGTATGGATGAAGCTGGATACCGGTATGCACCGCCTGGGTATCCGCCCGGAAGAGGCGGAGGCCTTCTATCAGCGCCTGTCCCAGTGTAAAAATGTGCGCCAGCCGGTGAATATCGTCAGCCACTTTGCCCGTGCCGACGAACCAGAGTGTGGGGCCACTGAAAACCAACTGGCTATCTTTAATGATTTCTGTGAAGGCAAGCCGGGCCAACGTTCGATTGCCGCCTCTGGCGGTATTTTGCTGTGGCCGGAATCCCATTATGACTGGGTACGCCCGGGCATCATCCTGTATGGCGTTTCCCCATTGGAAACCCGCCCTTGGGGGCCGGATTTTGATTTCCAGCCGGTGATGTCGCTGACCTCCAGCCTGATTGCAGTGCGCAGCCATAAGAAGGGCGAGCCGGTGGGTTACGGTGGCACCTGGGTAAGCGAGCGCGACACCCGCCTGGGGGTGATTGCCATGGGTTATGGCGACGGTTACCCGCGCAGCGCCCCATCGGGCACCCCGGTGCTGGTGAATGGCCGTGAAGTACCTACCGTCGGGCGCATCGCCATGGATATGATTTGTGTCGACCTGGGGCCAGAAGCCACTGAACAGGCCGGTGACCCGGTGGTGATGTGGGGTGAAGGGCTACCGGTTGAACGTATAGCCGAATATACAAAAGTGAGTGCTTACGAACTTATCACGCGCCTGACTTCCCGGGTGGCGATGCAATACGTGAATTAATTCTCTACTGCCCCTGCGCCACTGGCCAGGGGCATCTGCCGCCAGCAATAACCCATTGGTAACATCCCCCCTCGATTTCAGCCGTCATCCAGTTTATTGTGGTTCTCCGCACCCTAATTACCGGAGAACAAGCGTGTTCCAGAACGTTGATGCCTACGCAGGCGATCCTATTCTTTCCCTGATGGAACGTTTTAAAGAAGATCCGCGTAGCGATAAGGTCAATCTCAGCATCGGGCTGTATTACAACGAAGATGGCATCATTCCGCAGCTTAATGCGGTGGCCGAGGCGGAAGCCCGGATTAATGCTCAGCCTCACGGGGCCTCTTTGTATCTGCCGATGGAAGGCCTGGGCAGCTACCGCCACACTATTGCCCCTCTACTGTTTGGCGCTGGCCACCCGGTACTCGCCGATGGCCGGCTGGCTACTATCCAGACGCTGGGTGGTTCCGGGGCGCTGAAGGTGGGTGCGGACTTCCTGAAAACCTATTTCCCTAACTCACGGGTATGGGTCAGTGACCCAACCTGGGAGAACCACATCGCCATATTCAACGGGGCTGGATTCGAAGTAAGTACTTACCCTTGGTTTGATGATGAAACCAAAGGCGTGCGCTTTGAATCGCTGCTGCACAAGCTGGCTACCCTGCCAGCCGGGGATATCGTGTTGTTGCACCCTTGCTGCCATAACCCGACAGGCTCCGATCTGACCAATGCCCAATGGGATGCGGTGGTTGAAGTGCTGAAATCCCGCAAACTGATCCCGTTCCTCGACATTGCCTATCAGGGCTTTGGCGCCGGGATGGAGCAAGATGCTTACGCCATTCGTGCAGTTGCCAGCGCCGGTTTGCCTGCCCTGGTGAGTAACTCCTTTTCGAAGATTTTCTCGCTTTATGGTGAGCGCGTTGGCGGCCTGTCCGTGGTGTGTGACGATGCAGAAACCGCCGGGCGGGTGTTGGGCCAACTTAAAGCCACCGTGCGCCGCATTTACTCCAGCCCACCGGCCTTTGGTGCCCAGGTGGTGTCCACGGTGCTGAATGACGACGGGCTACGGGCCAACTGGCTGGCAGAAGTGGAAATGATGCGTACCCGTATTCTGGATATGCGCCAGGCGCTGGTGGCGGTGTTAAAGCAGGCGATGCCTGGCCATAACTTTGATTACCTGCTCCAGCAGCGCGGGATGTTCAGCTACACCGGGCTAAGTGCCGCCCAGGTGGATCGCCTGCGTGAAGAGTTCGGTATCTATCTGATCGCCAGTGGGCGGATGTGCGTGGCGGGCCTTAACAGCCGCAATGTGCAGCAGGTGGCCCGTGCTTTTGCCGCAGTGATGTAAACCCCTTTAGGGCCACGGTCGTGGCCCTGATCTTGCTACTATTCTGCGTTAAGAATTTTTTATTTTGATGAAGACCCTGTTTTTGTAGGGTTAAGCTGGCCCTGACCCATGAAATTCGCTACTTTTGCAGCGCTCCTCAGGAATATTTGCCGCCTCATCACAAAAAATCAGGGAATATGATGCGTAAACTCTCTCTCGCGCTTAGTGCGCTTTGCCTGGTCATAGGCATGAGCGGACCGGCCTTTGCCCGTGAATCCGCGCCCGCAACACTTTACCCCGGCATTTCTACCGCAACCCTTAGCAGCCAGGCACCGGTAAACTGGGTTTCCGTAGCCCAAATCGAAAACAGCCTGCTTGACCGGGCGCCAATGGCCGTTGGTTTTGATATCGACGATACCGTGCTGTTTTCAAGCCCCGGGTTCTGGCGTGGTCAAAAAGAATACTCTCCCGGGAGCCAGGAATTTGTTAATAACCCGGCCTTTTGGGAAAAAATGAATAATGGCTGGGATAAGTTCAGCATCCCGAAAGAAGTAGCGAAGGCGCTGATCACTATGCACGTGAAGCGGGGCGATCAGATTTACTTTATTACTGCCCGCCCGCAAACCAAAACCGAAACCGTGACCAAAATCCTACAGGAAGATTTTTTGATCCCGGAAACCAGCATGAACCCGGTTATCTTCTCCGGTGAAAGCAAAAAGCAGAACACTAAAACCCAGTGGATTAAAGATAAGAAAATCAGGGTGTTTTACGGCGATTCCGATAACGACATTACGGCGGCGAAAGAGGCCGGTATCCGGGGTATCCGTGTGCTTCGGCCAACCAACAGTACCAATATGCCCGGGCCTAAGGCCGGTTCTTTTGGTGAAGAAGTGATTGTTAACTCTGAATATTAAGCGTTCAGGCGGCTAACGCAGCTGTTGAAATGGTGAAAATGCCCGCCAATGGGTTTACCTTTTGGCGGGATGCTGCACACTTAATGGGTATGAATTTATTAGAGGCAGCTATGTGTAATAGCAATCTTTGGCGCTACGCCACATGTCTGCTTCCCTGACACTCAATGACACGGCTCCCACCGGATCGCCGTGTGGTTTTAAGGGGAATAACATGACCAATTCAGAGCTGCTCACCTATTGCATGGCCAAGCCGGGGGCAGAACAAAGTGTGCATAAAGCCACCCAGTTGAAGGTGGCAGATGTGCTTTTTGCTATGGCGCATGAATCCAATGGGCGCCAAGCGGTATCCCTCAAAGCTAGCCCGGAACTGGCCGAACTGATCCGCCAAAAGCATCAGGATGTGATCCCCAGCGCTCACCTTAATAAATCCTACTGGAGCACCCTTTATCTGGATGGTTCCCTACCGGATTCTCAGATCTACTATCTGGTGGATGCCTCTTACCAACTGGCATTGGATGTGGTGCCGGAAGAAATCAGGAAAAAACTAGTCAGTGGTTAAGCCGTTTTCTTCTTCGGCGATGGCCCACTGCCAGGCGTGATCTAATCTCTTGAGCTGAGCGGCATCGATTGGCTGGTGGCGGTATAGCAACTGCTGCGCCTGGGCGCGCCACATTACCTCCGTTTGATGCATCAGCCATTGCTCCCGCGGGGTAGCTTTCATCCGAAGGTGGAGATAATCATCATCAATATCCCTGGCTTCCTGCTGCGCCCGGGGGGTATCGGCCGCAGAAAGCCCCTTGCTATAGCGGGCGATAAACTGGGTTTCATGCAAGCGTAAGCCAGTGAAACGGGCTACCAAATTGAACAAATGCGGGTAAGCATGGCAACCGGTGAGTAACAGGCAAAGGGTGATGAGCAGAGCGTGACGGGGTTTCATAGTGGCCTCCTGGATTGAGGCCATTGTCAGGCGGCCAGGTTGAGGCGGCTAATCACTAAACATCACAAACCCTATCAAGGGTAAAAAAAATCCCCCGTTGCCGGGGGATGATGTTATTTGAGCATCGGTTTCAGGAACCGGGCGGTGTAGGATCCTTCACTCTCCGCCACGGTTTCCGGTGTACCGGACACCAGGATTTCCCCGCCGCCGCTACCGCCTTCCGGCCCCAGATCTACAATCCAGTCTGCGGTTTTAATCACATCCAGGTTGTGCTCAATCACCACGATGGTGTTGCCCTGATCCCGCAACTGGTGCAGCACTTTCAGCAACTGCTGAATATCGGCGAAGTGCAGACCGGTGGTCGGTTCATCAAGGATATACAAGGTTTGGCCGGTGCCACGTTTGGATAGTTCCTTCGCCAGCTTAACCCGCTGCGCTTCACCACCGGAAAGGGTGGTGGCCGCCTGGCCTAGACGGATGTAGGACAGGCCCACATCAATCAGGGTTTGCAGTTTGCGCGCCAGCGCCGGAACCGCATCAAAGAACTCACGGGCTTCTTCGATGGTCATATCCAACACTTCGTGGATATTCTTCCCTTTGTATTTCACTTCCAGGGTTTCGCGGTTATAGCGCTTGCCTTTGCACTGGTCGCAAGGCACGTAGATGTCTGGCAGGAAGTGCATCTCTACCTTAATCACACCGTCGCCCTGGCAGGCTTCGCAACGGCCGCCGCGCACGTTAAAGCTGAAACGCCCTGGGGTATAGCCACGGGAGCGGGATTCCGGCACCCCGGCAAACAGTTCGCGCACCGGCGTGAACACCCCGGTATAGGTAGCAGGGTTAGAACGCGGCGTGCGGCCAATCGGGCTTTGGTCGATATCGATAACTTTATCGAAGTGCTCCAGCCCCTGGATCTCACGGTATGGCGCAGGCTCCGCCAGGGTCGCCCCATTAAGCTGGGTCTGAGCCAGTGGGAACAGGGTATCGTTGATCAGGGTCGATTTACCGGAACCAGACACCCCGGTGATGCAGGTGAACAGGCCCACCGGCAAGGTCAGGGTGACATCCTTCAGGTTGTTACCTTTAGCCCCGGTCAGCTTGAGGACTTTTTCCGGGTTGGCCGGGACGCGGTTTTTCGGCACCTCGATCTGGCGTTTGCCACTCATAAACTGGCCGGTTAAGGATTCCGGCACCGCCATGATATCTGCCAGCGTCCCTTCCGCGACCACCTGCCCGCCGTGAACACCGGCGCCGGGGCCGATATCAATCACGTGGTCAGCGGCGCGGATAGCGTCTTCATCGTGCTCCACCACAATCACAGTGTTACCCAGGTTGCGCAGGTGGATCAGGGTTTCCAGCAGCCGTTCGTTATCGCGCTGGTGTAGGCCGATGGAGGGTTCATCCAGCACGTACATCACACCCACCAGCCCAGCACCAATCTGGCTGGCCAGACGAATACGCTGGGCTTCACCGCCGGAGAGGGTTTCTGCGGAGCGGGAGAGGGTGAGGTAGTTCAGGCCAACGTTCACCAGGAACTTCAGGCGGTCACCGATCTCTTTCAGCACTTTTTCGGCGATTTTCGCCCGCTGGCCAGACAGCTTCAGATTATTGAAGAAGTCCATCGCGTGGCCGATGCTCATGTCTGAAATGGTCGGCAGCGGGGTATTTTCAACGAAAACGTGGCGTGCTTCGCGGCGCAAACGGGTACCGCCGCAACTGGCGCAAGGGCGGTTGCTGATAAACTTCGCTAGCTCCTCACGTACCGCGCTCGATTCGGTCTCTTTGTAGCGGCGCTCCATATTGTGCAGCACCCCTTCAAAGGGGTGACGGCGCACGGAGGTATCGCCACGGTCATTCATATATTTAAATTCGATGGTGTCCTTGCCGGAGCCGTGCAGCACCACTTTTTGAACCTCAGCAGGCAAGGTATTCCACGGTGCTTCTACATCGAACTTATAGTGATCTGCCAGCGAGCGCAGCATCTGGAAGTAGTAGAAGTTGCGGCGGTCCCAGCCGCGGATCACCCCACCGGCCAGCGACAGTTCACCGTTTTGTACCACGCGGTCTGGATCAAAATATTGCTGAACACCCAGGCCGTCACAGGTAGGGCAGGCCCCGGCGGGGTTGTTAAAGGAGAACAGGCGTGGCTCCAGCTCACGCATACTGTAGCCGCAGATCGGGCAGGCGAAGTTGGCGGAGAACAGCAGCTCTTCCGCATTTTCTTCATCCATATCTGCCACCACGGCAGTACCGCCAGATAATTCGAGAGCGGTTTCAAAGGATTCTGCCAGGCGCTGGGTGAGATCCTCACGCACCTTAAAGCGGTCAATCACGACTTCGATAGTGTGCTTTTTCTGGAGTTCCAGCTTCGGTGGATCGGATAAGTCACATACTTCGCCATCAATACGGGCGCGGATGTAACCCTGGCTGGCTAAGTTTTCCAGGGTTTTGGTGTGCTCACCCTTACGCTCTTTAATGATGGGTGCCAGCAGCATCAGGCGCTTGCCTTCCGGCTGAGCCAGCACGTTATCCACCATCTGGCTTACGGTTTGGGCCGCCAGCGGGACGTCGTGGTCCGGGCAGCGCGGCTCGCCTACGCGGGCATACAGCAGGCGCAGGTAATCGTGAATTTCAGTGATAGTCCCCACGGTGGAACGCGGGTTGTGTGACGTCGATTTTTGCTCGATAGAAATGGCTGGTGACAGCCCTTCGATATGATCGACATCCGGCTTTTCCATCAATGACAAAAACTGACGTGCATAGGCAGAGAGCGATTCAACATAGCGGCGCTGCCCCTCGGCGTACAGGGTGTCAAAAGCCAATGAAGACTTGCCAGACCCCGAAAGCCCGGTCACGACAATGAGTTTGTCGCGTGGAATGACGAGGTTGATATTTTTTAGATTGTGGGTGCGGGCGCCCCGAACTTCTATCTTATCCATTCACCTTTCCCGGTAATAACGGTATGCCTGGTGGCCGGTCTTCCAGGCGAGGGCGACGGTGGTGCCGCCTGAAATGTCAGATTTTTTTGCAAAAATCACGGCCAGAAACGGCTAATTATGACACAATTCAACCTGAATGAATATACAGTATTACGATGTGGCTCGCACTCAGGCGTGTAACAGTGCAACGGCTTTAAAGATAGCCTGAAGAAACCGCGCAGCTATCAAAAACCCGGGTGGAAGTGCTAGAATCCCCCGTTTACACTATCTATATACGATTTATCAGGAGACACGACCATGGCCAGCAGAGGCGTCAATAAGGTGATTCTCGTCGGTAATCTCGGGCAGGACCCGGAAGTGCGCTATATGCCGAATGGTGGCGCAGTTGCCAACATTACGCTGGCTACTTCCGAATCCTGGCGCGACAAGCAAACCGGCGAAATGAAAGAGCAGACTGAATGGCATCGCGTCGTGCTGTTCGGCAAACTGGCTGAAGTTGCCGGTGAATACTTGCGTAAAGGCTCTCAGGTTTATATCGAAGGCCAGCTGCGTACTCGCAAATGGACTGACCAGTCCGGCCAGGAAAAATACACCACTGAAGTGGTGGTAAACGTGGGTGGTACCATGCAGATGCTGGGTGGCCGCCAGGGTGGTGCAGGCGCACCGGCCGGTGGCAACCAGGGCGGTGGTCAACAGCAGGGCGGTTGGGGTCAGCCTCAGCAACCTCAGCAGGGTGGGAACCAGTTCAGCGGCGGCGCGCAGTCTCGCCCGCAGCAGCAGAACGTCGCCCCGGCACCGTCTAACGAACCGCCAATGGATTTCGACGACGACATCCCGTTCTGATTATCCGGCCATCGGCCAGGACTGTCAGCAAGCCGCCCTTACCGGGCGGTTTTTTTTGCCAGGAATCCGGGGGTGGCTATCGCGTTAGCGGTGCTGTTCCGCGCCCATAATCAGGATTTGTTATTACAAGGGGACGTGGATGCCACGGAAGTGATGGTGACATTCAAAGCCAAGGGCCGGGTGTTAGAACGCCTGGTAGTGCGAGGGGATGGAAAGACCGGGTAACCGTTGATCAAGCTGGAAGCGCCAGAGCTAATAGCCCAGCTCTAGGCCGTTCAGGCCACAGTGGATCAGGCCCAAATCCAGCAGGATGTGGCGGCGGCCTACCAAGAGATGCTCAACCACTACAATACCGAGCTGATGCTGCGAAATCAGCACACCAGGAGGCCGTTAATCGGTAAATGCAGCGAATTTAATGTAATAAAAAGTGGAGTTGCACTGCGGGTGTAAGCCATATCACATTTGGCTGATTATTCACCATATGGATGCGCATTTTTTATTCATTGATGCCGGTTTAGGCATGGTGACGATAATCCGTTGGCGTGCGGTCAAATTCGCGGCGGAAGACCCGGGAGAAAGTCTGCTGAGAGACATAGCCGTAGTCCATCGCGATATCAAAAATCGGCTTTTGGGTGCTTCTTAAGGCTTCTGCGGCCATCAGCAAACGGCGCTGGCGGATATACTCGCCCAGGGTCTGGCGTTTAATGGCGCGGAACATGCGCTGTAAGTACCATTTGGAATAGCCAGATTTACGGGCCACGGCATCGATATTTAGCGGTTGATCAATATGGTCATCGATCCAGGCGGTGAGGGTATTAATGATTTCCCGATGTGACATCTCAATATCTCCGTTTATCAATTCGCTCTTTTCATTTGCGGTGAGTATAATTCCTCAACTTAACTTGAGGTAAAGCGCATTTTGCAAAACAAATCTTCCCGTTTTAAAACCTTGCTGACACCAGGTGAAGTGGCCCAACGCAGCGGCATGGCCGTGTCGGCCCTGCATTTCTATGAAACCAAAGGGTTAATTAATAGCACCCGCAACAGTGGTAACCAGCGGCGCTATACCCGCGATGTGTTGCGCTATGTGGCGATCATTAAAATTGCCCAACGGATTGGTATCCCGTTAGCGACGATTCGTGATGCATTTGGCGTTTTACCGGAGGGGCATACCTTAAGCAAACGGGGGTGGCGGCAGCTAACGTCTCAATGGCGGGATGAGCTGGATCGGCGTATTCATACCCTGCAATCACTGCGGGATGATCTGGATGGTTGTATCGGCTGCGGCTGTTTGTCCCGCAGTGAATGCCCGTTGCGTAACCCGGAAGATAAGTTGGCGGAAAAAGGGACGGGGGCGATTTTGCTGGAAGATGGTACCGAGGAATAGATAAAACGAAAGCGCCAATTGCGGCGCCTTCGTCTATAACCCGGAATCGCGTTCTGTTTGTAGACCTGCAATTGGGCAGGAGGGTTTCCCCTAGGAACGTCAACACACCTCAGTTTGGTACATTACTAACTTGCTAATTACTTTAACGCTAGGTTTGTTAAACGACTAAAACGCTCGAACTAACACAGACACTTTTGAGGTCCCGGCGTTGTGTTGATGTTTTAAGTATAGGTGGCCATCGGAAATCCGCAAATAAAATAGGGGATTTTTTTTCGCCCGCATCTTATAAAGCCCCGTCTATAGTTAATGCATCAACTATCCGCCGAGAATCCCTATGATTGTTGTTCATCACCTCAATAATTCCCGCTCCCAGCGGGTGCTTTGGATGCTCGAAGAGCTGGCATTACCTTATCAGATGGTGCGCTACCAGCGGGAACCCACCATGTTAGCCCCGGAACTGTTGAAAAAGATCCATCCCTTGGGGAAATCCCCGGTGGTGGAGGACAACGGCCACGTGCTGGCGGAGTCGGGTGCTATCCTCGATTACTTGCAAGAAACCTACGATGTCGCCAATCAGCTGCGGCCCAGCTCTACTGAAGGGAAAATCCAATATCGTTACTGGCTTCATTACGCCGAAGGCTCGCTGATGCCGCTATTGCTCAATAAGCTGGTGTTGAGGCAGCTAGGCAAAGCCCCGGTGCCTTGGCTAATAAGGCCGATAGGTAAAGCGTTAAGTGCCGGGGTTCAGAAAAGCTGGCTCAATAAACAGCTTGCCACTCATAGCCAATTTATTGAACAGCACCTGGCGGCATCTGCGTGGTTTGCTGGCGATAAACTCAGCGCGGCAGATATTCAGATGAGTTACCCGGTGGCGGCGTTATTAGCCAGAGGCGGCTCTCATTCCTTACCCCATGTGCAGGCCTGGTGGGATAAAGTACAGTCGCGCCCTGCCTGGCAAGCTGCCTTGGAAGAGGGTGGCCCGATTACTATTCCCGGTGGAGATGATTAAACGGATCCGGCAATAATTGCGCAGGAACGATAACGTTTGCGCATGGGTTGATGATTATCTGCACACTTGCGGTTTTTTTTCACCTAAAACCACAAAGTTTGGTTGAAAAGGGCAGTGAGAAGACCGGATAATCGTTTGCCTTAAATTCTTGCCCGTTTTTATGTGCGGAGTTAAACGTTTGCTTTTTTTGCGGTCCCCGTTTTTACCGCAGATGTAGCCCAGGGATTTGACGTTTAATTGGCAGTGGGAAGTCCATCACGCATAACAACGATCCATCAAAATCTCAAGGGATGTTTTACTATGTCTACTCCTTCTCCGCGTGCTGGCGGCGCTATTGACGCATGGTTCAAAGTGTCTGCACGTGGCAGTTCCATTCGCCAGGAAATTGTTGCCGGTCTGACTACCTTCCTGGCAATGGTCTATTCGGTCATTGTGGTGCCAGGTATGTTAGGGAAAGCAGGCTTTCCACCGGCGGCCGTGTTTGTAGCAACTTGTCTGGTTGCTGGTTTTGGCTCTCTGTTGATGGGGCTGTGGGCTAACCTGCCCCTGGCTATCGGCTGCGCGATTTCACTGACTGCTTTTACCGCTTTTAGTCTGGTTCTCGGCCAGCACATCAGCGTGCCTGTCGCCTTAGGGGCGGTGTTCCTGATGGGTGTGCTGTTTACCATTATCTCGGCAACGGGTATCCGTGGCTGGATCTTGCGTAACCTGCCGATGGGCGTGGCCCACGGTACCGGTATTGGTATCGGCCTGTTTCTGCTGCTGATTGCCGCTAACGGCGTTGGCCTGGTGGTGAAGAACCCTATCGACGGCCTGCCGGTTGCACTGGGCAAGTTTGATAGCTTCCCAGTAATGATGTCCCTGATTGGGCTAGCGGTGATTATCGGCCTCGAAAAACTGAAAGTGCCGGGCGGTATCCTGCTAAGCATTATCGGGATTTCCGTTGTCGGGCTGATCTTCGACCCGGCGGTACATTTCTCCGGTATCTTCGCCATGCCATCCTTGAGCGATGATAAGGGCCAGTCCCTGATTGGTAGCCTGGATATTATGGGCGCCCTGAACCCGGTGGTGCTGCCAAGTGTTCTGGCGCTGGTCATGACTGCGGTGTTTGATGCCACCGGGACTATTCGCGCCGTGGCTGGCCAGGCAAACCTGTTAGATAAAGACGGCCAGATTATCGATGGCGGCAAAGCCCTGACCACCGACTCCCTGAGCAGCGTGTTCTCAGGCCTGGTGGGGGCAGCCCCGGCGGCGGTATATATCGAATCGGCGGCGGGTACGGCGGCGGGCGGTAAAACCGGCCTAACGGCAGTCACCGTTGGTGTTCTGTTCCTGCTGATCCTGTTCCTCTCCCCGCTGTCTTATCTGGTGCCGGTTTATGCGACTGCTCCGGCGCTAATGTATGTAGGGCTGCTGATGTTGAGTAACGTGGCAAAGATCGATTTCAATGATTTCGTTGATGCTATGGCAGGGTTAATCACCGCGGTATTTATTGTGCTGACCTGCAACATCGTCACCGGGATCATGATTGGTTTCGCTTCCCTGGTGATTGGCCGCATCGTTTCCGGCGAGTGGCGCAAGCTGAACCTGGGCACCGTGATTATCGCGGTGGCGCTGGTGGTGTTCTATGCCGGCGGCTGGGCTATCTAAGTTCTAAGATAAAAAATGACGTAAACAGGCCGGGTTTCCGGCCTGTTCTGTTTCTGGCTCTTTTAGGTGCATTTACGGTTTCAATCCGGTTGAAAAAGTTGTTCTATTATCAAGGCAGCATGTTCACTATGGGCTGATAAGAACCAAAGACGTCTAAGGAAAGCATGGAAATCTTCTTCACAATTCTCATTATGACGCTGGTGGTATCGCTTTCCGGCGTTGTCACCCGTATCTTACCGTTTCAAATCCCCCTCCCACTGATGCAAATTGCCATCGGCGCCCTGCTGGCTTTACCCACCTTTGGCCTGCATGTGGATTTCAATCCTGAACTGTTCCTGGTGCTGTTTATCCCACCGCTGCTGTTTGCCGACGGCTGGAAGACCCCGACCCGGGAGTTTATTAACCATGGACGGGAGATTATTGGCCTGGCATTAGCCTTGGTGCTGGTAACCGTAGTGGGGATTGGTTTCCTGATTTATTGGACGGTACCGGGCATCCCGCTGATCCCGGCGTTGGCCCTGGCGGCGGTGCTGTCGCCCACCGATGCGGTGGCATTGTCCGGCATCGTCGGGGAAGGGCGCATCCCGAAAAAAATCATGGGGATTTTGCAGGGTGAGGCATTGATGAACGATGCTTCCGGCCTGGTATCCCTCAAGTTTGCCGTGGCCGTGGCGATGGGCACCATGGTGTTTACCGTGGGCGGCGCCAGCGTAGAATTTGCCAAAGTGGCGATTGGCGGCCTGTTGGCGGGGATCGCCGTGAGCTGGCTATATGGGCGCTCCTTGCGCCTGCTCAGCCGTTGGAGTGGCGATGAACCGGCCACCCAAATCCTGCTGCTGTTCCTGCTGCCTTTTGCCTCCTACCTGATTGCCGAACACATGGGGGTATCCGGCATTCTGGCGGCGGTGGCCGCCGGGATGACCATTACCCGTTCCGGCGTGATGCGCACCGCACCGCTGGCCATGCGCCTGCGTGCGAACAGCGTGTGGGCCATGCTGGAGTTTGTGTTTAACGGCATGGTGTTCTTGTTGCTGGGCCTGCAATTGCCGGGGATTCTGGAAACCTCCCTCCAGGCTGCAGACGCCGATCCGAATGTGGAAACCTGGATGCTGATCGCCGATGTGGGGCTGATTTATTTCGCCCTGATCTTGGTGCGCTTCCTCTGGCTGTGGGCCATGAAAAACTTCAGTCTTCACTTCCTGAAAAAGAAACCGATGGAGTTTGGCAGCTATACCACCCGGGAGCTATTGGTGGCTTCTTTTGCCGGGGTGCGCGGGGCGATTACCCTGGCCGGTGTGTTGTCTATCCCGCTACTATTACCCAATGGCGAACCGTTCCCGGCCCGCTATGAGCTGGTTTTCCTGTCTGCCGGGGTGATTATGCTGTCCCTGCTGGTGGGGGTGATCATCCTGCCAATCCTGCTGCAACATGTGGAAGTGGCCGATAAATCCCAGACTCGCAAAGAAGAGCGGCTGGCCCGTTCGGTGACAGCAGAAGTGGCGATTGTGGCGATTGAGAAGATGGAAGAGCGCCTCAGCGCCGATGCCAAAGAAAATATTGACGACCAGTTGCTGAAAGAGGTGAGTTCGCGGGTGATAGGTAACCTGCGCCGCCGGGCCGATGGCCGCAACGATGTAGAACATACCGAGCTGGAAGAAAACCTGGAGCGGCGTTTCCGCCTGGTGGCGCTGCGGGCAGAGCGGGGCGAGCTTTACCATTTGCGCGCTACCCAGCAAATCAGTAACGAAACCCTGCAAAAACTACTGCACGATTTCGACTTGCTTGAAGCCCTGCTTATTGAGGAAAGTTAACCGGATGCTGGCCGGCACTCGCCGGCCAGCATTGCTGCCAGCAGCCGATCCACGCCTGGGCGCTGCGCGACATATACACCCCCTCCCGCCAAATCATCCCCAACTGCCACTGTAATGGGCTGTTCAGGGGGAGCCACATCAAATGGGTCTTATCCAGCCGCTGACAAATCGGCTCCGGCAGAATGGATATCCCCACCCCGGCCTGCACCATGGCCGCCAGAAAGTCCCATTGCCCGCTGCGCACCGAGATAGTTGGCGACACTTCGTGTTCGGCAAACAGTTGCATTAGCTGGCGGCTCAGGGAGAAATCTTCGTTATAAATCAGCAAGGGATGGGCGGCTAAATCTTCCGGATTAACCAAGGTTTGGGTTTGCCAGTAGGCATTGCGTGGCACCAGAACACACAGGGGGTGGCTGAACATCGGCAGCGTTTCCAGATGGGCGGTTTCCTCCACCGGTAGCGCAGTGAGGGCTAGATCCAGCTCACCATTCATGACCGCCTGTTGGCCCATCAGGCCACCAAATTCGGCGATTTTCAGCTCGACGCCAGGGTACATTTTGCGGAAGTGCCCAATAGGGGCGGCCATCAACATCCCCACCATCGGCGGAATGCCTAGGCGCAAGATGCCTTTGTTGAGGTGGTTGATATCCCCCAGCTCGGCTTCCAGCTGGTTGAACTCCGCCAGGATAGACAGACCGCGTTCAAACACCACCCGGCCAGTATCGGTGAGTTGGAGTTTGCGCCCGTCGCGGATAAGTAGGGTGCAATTAAGTTCGCCTTCCAGATTACGCAGCATTTTGCTGATGGTGGGCTGGGTGACAAACAGCTTTTCTGCGGCCCGGGTGAAACTTTGCTGGCGCACAACTTCAACAAAATAGCGAAGCGCTCTGATATCCATAACTATGCCTGTTAACTATACCTGCAATGATTTTAATTCATTTCTGGAACACCGAACGCCTCTCTATAATTCTTCCTTCAATATTTATCAGGAATGCCACCATGAACGTCGCCTTGCGTCGTTTTACCCCTTCTTCATTGTTCCATCATTTCCAGACACCGCTCCAGGTAGTGTTCTATTCGGCACTATTTATATTGGCCCAACAGTTAGTGGCCTGGCTGCATATCCCGCTGCCTGCCAACTTGGTAGGGATGCTGGTGCTGCTGGCATTGATCATCTGCCGGGTTATCCCTCTGGCCTGGCTGCGGGCTGGCTCCCGCTGGTTGCTGGCAGAGATGCTGCTGTTCTTCGTCCCGGCGGTGGTGGCGGTGGTCAATTATGCCCAACTGATGCTGCATGACGGCTGGCGTATCTTCCTGGTGATTGCCCTGAGTACCGTGATGGTGCTGGGTGCCACCGCCTGGGTAGTGGATAAAGTGTATCGTTTCGAAATGGCCCGTGAAGCCCGTCGGCAGGTGCAAGGTGAATAATTTAGCAATAAGTTTGCTGTGCCTGGTTATCACCCTCGCTCTGTATTACGCCAATAAAAAGCTTTATCGCCGGTTCCGCCTGCTGCCACTGATGCCGTTGGTGTTAACCCCGATCCTGCTGATCGTGATGCTGGTGGTGGCCCACATCAGCTGGAAGAATTACATCGGTGAATCCCACTGGCTGATGTGGCTGTTAGGCCCGGCAACCCTGGCATTCGCGGTGCCGGTGTATGACAACCTGGCGGTAATTCGCCGCCACTATCTCTCCCTGTCTGCTGGGGTGATCATCGCCTGCGTGGTGGCAGTGACCAGTTCCGTCTGGCTGGCGCGGTTGTTTGATTTATCTGACCAGATCCAGCGCAGCCTGGCAGTACGTTCGATTACCACGCCTTTTGCCCTCGAAGCGGCGAAAAAAGTCGGCGGCCAGCCTGATTTGGTGGCGCTGTTTGTGGTGGTGACCGGGGTGTTCGGGATGGCGATTGGTGATGCGCTGTTCTTACGGATCTCGATTAATGCCGGGGTAGCGAAGGGGGCGGGTTTTGGGGCTGCCTCACACGGTGCCGGGACGGCGCGCTCCTATGAGATTGGCCAGCAGGAAGGGGTAGTGGCCAGCTTGGTAATGATGCTTTCCGGTGCCTTGATGGTGGTGATTTCCCCGTTAATTGCCTGGATTATGTTTTGAGAGCCAGGATCTAAAAAAACCCGGCAAATTTTGCCGGGTTTTTAATGGCTTAGTGCGCCTTGCCTGTCTCAATACCCAGGCCGGTTTGCGAACGGATAAACTGGGCGCGGAACTGATTACGTTCCAGCTGGCCCTGCTCGCTGTTATCGGTAATAGAGAACAGCCAGATCCCGATGAAGGCCACGGCGATGGAGAACAGCGCCGGGTATTCATAAGGGAACACGGCCTCAGCATGACCGAGTACAGTCACCCAAATCGTCGGGCCAAGTACCATCAGTACCACGGCGGTTAACAGACCCAGCCAGCCACCAATCATGGCACCACGGGTGGTCAATTTAGACCAATACATGGAAAGCAGGATGATAGGGAAGTTACAGCTGGCGGCGATGGAGAACGCCAGGCCCACCATAAAGGCGATGTTCTGGTTTTCAAACAGAATGCCTAGCAGTATAGCGACCACGCCCAGTGCCAGAACGGTGATCTTCGATACCTTCAGCTCGTCTTTCTCCGAAGCGCCTTTACGGAACACGTTGGCATACAGATCGTGAGATACCGCTGAAGCCCCCGCCAGCGTCAGACCAGCCACCACCGCCAGAATAGTGGCAAAGGCAACGGCAGAGATAAAGCCTAAGAACAGGTTCCCGCCTACTGCATCAGCCAGGTGTACCGCCGCCATATTATTGCCGCCGATCAGCGCACCGCTGGCATCTTTAAACACCGGATTTGCCCCCACCAGCATAATGGCGCCAAAACCGATGATAAAGGTCAGGATATAAAAGTAACCCATAAAACCAGTGGCGTAGAACACGCTTTTACGGGCTTCGCGGGCATCGCTCACGGTGAAGAAACGCATCAGAATATGGGGCAGACCGGCAGTACCAAACATCAAGCCTAAGCCAAGTGACAGGGCCGATATTGGGTCCTTAACCAGGCCACCAGGACTCATAATAGCCGCGCCTTTCGGGTGTACTGCCATGGCTTCGCTAAACAGGCGGCTAAAGTTGAAGCCCACGTGTTTCATGACCATAAAGGCCATAAAGCTGGCGCCGAATAACAGCAGCACGGCTTTGATAATCTGCACCCAGGTGGTGGCAAGCATACCGCCGAACAACACGTACATCACCATCAGCACGCCAACCAACACTACCGCCACATGGTAGTTCAGGCCGAACAGCAGCTGGATCAGCTTACCGGCACCCACCATTTGAGCGATTAGATACAGCGCGACCACCACCAGAGAACCACAGGCGGAGAGCACACGGATCGGGCCTTGCTTCAGACGATAGGACGCCACGTCGGCAAAGGTGTAGCGGCCCAGGTTACGCAGGCGCTCGGCAATCAGGAACAGAATGATTGGCCAGCCCACCAGGAACCCCAGGGAGTAAATCAAGCCATCGTAACCGGAGGTATAGACCAGGGCCGATATCCCAAGGAAAGAGGCCGCAGACATAAAGTCCCCGGAGATCGCCAGCCCGTTCTGGAAACCGGTGATATTGCCCCCGGCGGTGTAGTAATCATTTCGGGAACGGGTACGTTTTGAAGCCCACCAGGTGATAGCTAAGGTCAGGGCCACAAAGATGATAAACATAATGATGGCCTGCCAGTTGGTGGGCTGGCGCGCCACTTCACCGGTAATGGCATCGGCGGCGTTGGCTGCCAGAGGCAGGCCGAAAAGAGAAGCGGCAAGTGCCGCATGGCGGAGCTTCATGACGCTTTTACCTCGTGCAGAACGGCTTTGGTTAAACGATCAAACTCCCCATTGGCGCGCCAGACGTAAACGCCAGTCAGCACGAAGGAGATAACAATGACCCCAATACCGATGGGGATGCCACGGGTAACGCTGGTGTCTGGCCCCAAAGGGGTTCCCAGCCAGCCAGGTGCGAACGCAATCAGTAAAATAAAGCCGACATAAATCACCAACATGACAAGAGACAAAATGGTGGCAAACCGTTGCCGTTTTTCAACTAACTCCCTGAAATGCGCACTGTCTTCTATCCGTTGATAAATGTTGTCATTCATCACAGAGTCTCCAGAGGTAAAGGTACAGGTTGTTTTAAGTGCTAAATCTCACGGTGAGTAACGGCTTAATCCACCGCCCGCAATGGCTGCGGGCGGCTTCCACACCGGAAGTGGAAATTAAGAAGGCATCGAGATGGTTTGTTTTTCTTCCAGTAATTTGTCCACTACGCCCGGATCGGCCAGGGTAGAGGTATCGCCAAAGTTACTGGTGTCGCCAGCGGCAATCTTGCGCAGAATACGGCGCATGATTTTGCCAGAACGGGTTTTAGGCAAGGAGTCCGTCCAGTGCAGTACATCCGGGGTGGCAAGCGGGCCAATCTCTTTACGTACCCAGTTGCGAACTTCGGTATACAGCTCCGGCGATGGCTCTTCACCGTGATTCAGGGTCACATAGGCATAGATGGCCTGACCCTTGATGTTATGCGGGAAGCCCACGACTGCGGCTTCGGCGACTTTCGGGTGCGACACCAGCGCTGACTCGATTTCGGCGGTGCCCAGACGGTGCCCGGAGACGTTCAACACGTCATCCACACGCCCGGTAATCCAGTAATAGCCGTCTTCGTCACGGCGGGCGCCATCACCACTGAAATAGAAGTTTTTGAAGGTAGAGAAGTAGGTTTGCTCGAAGCGCTCGTGGTCGCCAAACAGGGTGCGAGCCTGGCCCGGCCAGGAGTCTTTGATCACCAGGCTGCCTTCGGTGGCCCCTTCTAATGGGTTGCCTTCGTTATCCACCAGGGCTGGCTGGACGCCAAAGAACGGGCGGGTGGCGGAACCGGCTTTCAGTTCAGTGGCACCGGGCATGGGGGTGATCATAAAGCCACCGGTTTCGGTCTGCCACCAGGTGTCCATCACTGGGCACTTCTCGTTACCGATTTTCTTCCAGAACCACTCCCAGGCTTCTGGGTTGATTGGCTCGCCTACGGAGCCAAGAATGCGCAGGGAGCTACGGTCAGTCTCTTCAATAGCTTTGTCACCTTCCGCCATCAGCGCGCGGATGGCGGTTGGAGCGGTATACAGGATATTAACCTGGTGCTTGTCCACCACCTGCGCCATGCGGTTGGGTTTCGGCCAGTTTGGCACCCCTTCAAAAATCAACGTGGTGGCACCACAGGCCAGCGGGCCGTAAAGCAGGTAGCTGTGGCCGGTTACCCAACCCACATCAGCGGTGCACCAGTACACTTCGCCTGGCTGGTAGTCGAACACATATTTAAAGGTGCTGGCGGCATACACCAGGTAACCCCCGGTGGTGTGCAGCACCCCTTTAGGTTTGCCCGTTGAACCGGAGGTATACAGGATGAATAGCGGGTCTTCAGCATTCATCTCTACCGGCTGATGTTGTGGGCTGGCCTCCTGGATCTGCTCATGCCACCACACATCACGGCCTTCTTCCCAGTAGACATCCCCACCGGTACGCTTCAGGACGATAACGTTTTCCACACTGGTTACGTTCGGGTTTTTCAACGCGTCATCGACGTTTTTCTTTAACGGGATCACACGGCCAGCGCGCAGACCTTCGTCAGCGGTGATAATTAGGCGTGAGTTGGAATCGATCACCCGGCCTGCTACGGCTTCCGGCGAGAAGCCGCCGAAGATAACCGAGTGGATAGCACCGATACGGGCGCAGGCAAGCATGGCCACTGCTGCTTCCGGGACCATCGGCATATAGATTGCCACCACGTCGCCTTTGTTAATACCCAGGCCAGTCAGGACATTAGCAAAACGGCAGACGTCGGCATGCAGTTCACGATAGCTGATTTTGGCGCTCTGGCTGGCGTCGTCGCCTTCCCAAATAATCGCGGTGTGATCGCTGCGCTCCGCCAGATGGCGGTCCAGGCAGTTGGCAGCCAGGTTCAGGGTGCCATCCTCATACCATTTAATGGAAATATTGCCAGGGGCGAAGGAGGTGTTCTTCACCTTGGTGTAAGGTTTGATCCAATCAATAATTTTACCCTGCTGGCCCCAGAAGGCATTAGGGTCAGTCACTGAAAGGGTGTATTGGGTCTGATATTGTTCCGGTGTGATCAGGCAGTGTTCTGCAATGTTTGCAGGAATAGGATGCTTATGTATTTGGCTCATGCTTTTATTCTCCTTTTGGATTGTTAATAATATGTCACGTAAAAGTTAATTAAAGCTTTGGTGTAATGTTTGTTTACTATTTGCGCGACAGATCACGAACCGATGTTGCCGTGTACATATTGAGCAAGAGAAT
>CBIFWW010000020.1:0-30516 GCA_966186435.1 uncultured Enterobacteriaceae bacterium | reverse complement strand
TGCGTTGTGGCACAGGAATATACTGTTGAACAATTGAACCACGGCCGTAAAGTCTATGACTTTATGCGCTGGGATTACTGGGCCTTTGGTATCTCTGGCATCTTGTTAATCCTCGCCATCGTTGTGATGGGCGTGCGTGGCTTCAACTGGGGTCTGGATTTTACTGGCGGTACCGTCATTGAAATCACCCTGGAAAAACCAGCCGACATGGACCAGATGCGTGCAGCCCTGGAAAACGCCGGCTTTGCCGATCCGCTGCTGCAAAACTTCGGTAGCAGCCGCGATATCGTGGTACGTATGCCACCAGCTACGGGTGCCAATGGCGGCCAGGAGCTGGGCAGCAAGGTACTTAACGTGATTAATGAATCAACCAGCCAGAACGCCTCGGTAAAACGAATTGAATTCGTTGGCCCGAGCGTTGGGGCGGATCTGGCGCAGAACGGTGCTCTGGCACTGCTGGCGGCGCTGATCTGTATCTTGGTTTATGTCGGCTTCCGTTTTGAATGGCGTCTGGCGGTGGGGGTGGTTATCGCTCTGGCCCACGACGTGGTGATCACCATGGGCGTGTTGTCACTGTTCCATATTGAGATTGACTTGACCATTGTGGCATCTCTGATGTCGGTTATCGGTTACTCATTGAACGACAGCATCGTGGTATCTGACCGTATTCGTGAGAACTTCCGCAAGATTCGTCGCGGTAGCCCTTACGAAATCTTTAACGTGTCATTGACCCAAACGCTGCACCGTACCTTGATCACCTCCGGGACAACCTTGATGGTTATCCTGATGCTGTATCTCTTCGGTGGCTCCATGCTTAAGGGCTTCTCCCTGACCATGTTAATTGGTGTCACCATCGGTACGGCATCTTCCATCTATGTGGCCTCGGCACTGGCGTTAAAACTGGGCATGCGTCGCGAACACATGCTACAGCAAAAAGTTGAGAAGGAAGGGGCGGATCAGCCGTCTATCCTGCCTTAACTACCAGCGCAGCTGAAAAAACAAAATCCCGGTCAATTGGCTGGGATTTTTTATGACTGCTCCCCGTGAATCAGGATATCCTCAGTAAAGACATCACCGATTACATGGAGTAACTTCTGATGGCCCCATCCCCGCGCAACATCGTCCTCAAAACCCTGCCTCAGCCCCAATGCTGGGAGCATATTCCTTCCACGCCACTGACTGACAGCACTCTGGCCGCCCGTAAAGCTGCCCTGTTGCAACGGATGCAGGCACATAACCTTAAAAGCCTGGTGGTGTATGCCGATAAAGAGCACGGCGGCAACTTTGAATACCTCACCGGGTTTATTCCGCGCTTTGAAGAAGCGTTGCTGGTGCTGCACAGCAATGGGGAGGCAGTGCTGGTATTGGGGAATGAAAACCTCAAGCTGGCGGCCCACGCCCGGCTGGAGAACCGCACTGTCACCGCACCCTGGTTCTCATTGCCTAATCAACCGATGACCGGGGCCGAGAGCCTGACGGAACAATTGCGCCAGGCCGGACTCCCGCAGGATAGCGCTATTGGCATCGCCGGCTGGAAGCTGTTTAGCGGGCCGGGTAGTGAAAAGATGTTCGATATACCGGCCTTTATCCTTGATGCTATCCGTGACGCGACAGGCAAAAAGGTAAGCCTGGTGAATGCCACCGGCCTGTTTATCAACCCTAACGGCGGGGCGCGCACCATCAACAACGCTAATGAGCTGGCCCATTATGAGTATGGGGCCAATCTGGCGTCGACGGCGGTGCTAAAGGCCCTGAATGCCATCGACATCGGTAAGACTGAAAAGCAGATCGGTGGGTTGCTGGCGGCAGAGGGCCAGGCCCACAATGTGATTTCCATTGCCGCCACCGGTGACCGGTTTGCCAGTGCCGATCTTTATCCTTCCGATAAAGTGATTCGCCTTGGTGATAAATTCTCCCTCACCGCCAGCTATAAGGGCGGCTTAACCAGCCGGGCGGCCTATGTGGTGGCGCAGCAAAGCGAGTTGGCCCCCCAGGTGGCGGATTATCTAGAGAAGGTCGCGATCCCTTATTACAAGGCGGTAGTCACCTGGCTGGAAAATCTGCGTATCGGTATGACCGGTGGCGAGTTATATCAGTTGGTGGAAACGGTGCTACCTAAGGCCGAGCACCACTGGCATTTGAACCCCGGCCATCTGGTGGCGGATGAAGAGTGGCTATGCTCCCCGGTGATGCCGGGATCAGCGATTCAATTGCAAAGCGGGATGATCTTCCAGATTGATATTATCCCGTCCCACGCGGGTTATGCTGGGGCCAGCATTGAGGATACCGTGGCGCTGGCCGATGAGGCTTTGCGTCAACAGATTGCCGCCGAATACCCTGCATTATGGGCGCGGATTGAGGCCCGCCGGGACTATATTCAGCATCAGTTGGGGATCCGTCTGCCTCAAGCCGTATTGCCGTTTTCGAATTCTGTCGGCTATTTAAGACCGTGGTTGCTGGACAAGCACAGTGCCCTGGTCTTTGAATAGCAGGCACAAAAAAGCCGGTCGATGACCGGCTTAGTTTTGCAAAGAGATAACCATAAAGTCTATCTAAGTAGATGCTTAGAAGTTATAACCCGCCACGAAGTACCCACCCCAACCGGTGGATTTCACGGTGAAATCACCGCCACCGAAGTTCAGGGTGTTGCCATCGTTCCACTGACCACCGTGGTGGAAGTAACGGGCAACGATGGAGTAGTGCCAGTGATCATAGTTCAGCGCCAGAATGTGGCTTGAGGCAATAGAATCATTGGTACGCAGATCGCGGCCATTCACTTTACCGCTGTCATCGCCCAGGTCTGAACCCCAGTCGAAGTTAGTAAAGCCGATATAACTCAGGTTACCGCCCCACAGGGTGGTGATTGGCACAAAGTATTTCACTTTGAAACGGTAGCCATCCCATTCGTTCTGGTTGGTGGCACCGTAGTTCTGCCACTGGTACTTAGCGTACACGTTCAGGGACAGGCTCATTGGCAGGCCAGTATCTACATCCGTACCCAGACCCATATACCAGGTACTTTGGCGGCCGGATTCGTTGCGGCCCATGTCGTAGATGTAGTTGTTGGCGAAGTACCATTCCTTGAATGGACCGAAGCCCAGGTTAGTGCCGGTCAGCTTGTCGATGGAGAAACGGGGTTCAATTTCCATAAATAGCGGGGAGCCGTGGTTCCAGATACCCTTGGCATCAGTGTTACCACCGAAGAATACCGGGGCATCCATATAGCCGTAGAAATCGAACCAATCTTTTTTAGCGAAGGCTTCATACTCCAGGTAGGTGTCGTTACGCAGCTGTGGCCCGAAGCGGGTGTGATAGCTCCCTACCACGTTAACGCTCTGGTGCCACCAGTCGGAGAGGTACTCGCTGCTTTTATCTTCTGCTGCATGGGCAGCAATTGAACCGCTGAGTGCCAATGCAGCGCCTGCCGCTAAAATAATTTTTTTCATCGTTTTGCCACTGTTAAGAGGGAGGAACTTGGGGGAAATGCGCTTCCCTGTTTTTGTTTTATACCCATGCCGCAGCGTGGGAATTATTCGCGCCTATTATAGAAATCTTTGGTCACAAAAAAATGTCTGATTTCACATTCCATAGATTTAAGTAATCGATTGCGTTCACGTTTACACGCATTTTACGGCGGGGATTGTAGCCAAAATAGCGGATATAGTCATTTTCTTAGGGTATTCAAGAGAATCTGGAGCACTAAAGCGTGACTGATGTCTCGCATTTAGTGCTGTTGGATGTAACGGGGTGCGTATGGCGGATTATTGCACTGGCTGCTGGTCGGCCCCCAGCAGCGGTTGAATGTCGTGGACGCGGACAAAGCCTACTTGGTCTGGCGGGGTGCCGCTCAGTTTTAGCGGGATAGATACGTCAGTCGGGGCCAGTATGCTGCCTGGGGCGGAAATCACCTGGCTCTGGGCATTCACCTCTTGGAAATTATCCAAGGTCCCTTGGATCTGGCCCCACTCTATGCTGGCATTAAAGGCGGGGAGCGGTGTATCGGAATCGCTGCTGATTTTCAGCATCGCCTGGCTGCCGTTGGCCTCGCCTTGAAGGTTGCTGAGGGTTAGTTTCAGCGTTCCCAGTTGGCTCTTCAGCAGGGCAGGGGTCTTGGAGCCGGGTAGTAAATAGGCCCCGCTGGTGGACTTCGCGTTCAGGCTATTTTGCTGGGTAATCTTTACCGTTTGTTGATTGAGCGTCGTCATCTCTTTGGTGAGTAATTTTACTTCAGAATGCACCTGGCGCACCTCCGCCTGTGGGGCACAGGCCACCAATGACAAGGCAAATACTGGTGATAAAAGCGTAAGGTAACGTAGTGGTCTCATGGTCATTTCCTGATGTTGTTATCCGCCCAGTTTAGCCCGCCGCTGCGGTTAATGCAGTGATCCATTGTCCCAAAGCGCACGCTACCTTTGTTGTCAGGTAACTTCAGGGTAAACTAGCCATCATTTGTTTTTCGTCAGGAAGCGCTATGCATTGCCCATTTTGTTTTGCTGTGGACACCAAAGTGATCGACTCCCGCCTGGTTGGCGAAGGTGCCTCAGTACGCCGCCGCCGTCAGTGTCTGGTTTGCCATGAGCGCTTCACCACTTTTGAAGTCGCTGAACTGGTGATGCCACGCATTATTAAAAGCAACGAAGTGCGTGAACCCTTCAACGAAGACAAGTTACGGAGCGGCATGCTGCGCGCGTTGGAGAAGCGCCCGGTTAGCGCTGATGACGTGGAAATGGCCATCAACCATATTAAATCCCAACTACGGGCCACCGGTGAACGGGAAGTGCCGAGCAAAATGTTGGGTAGCCTGGTGATGGAGCAGCTTAAAAAACTGGATAAAGTGGCTTATATCCGCTTTGCGTCGGTTTACCGCAGCTTCGAAGATATTCGTGAATTTGGCGAAGAAATCGCAAAATTACAGGACTGATCATGCGTGATGAATTGTACATGGCCCGGGCGCTGATGCTGGCGCGCCAGGGGCGTTTTACCACTCATCCCAACCCCAACGTCGGCTGTGTGATTGTCCGTGACGGGGAGATTGTCGGGGAAGGCTTCCATTACCGCGCCGGGGAACCCCACGCCGAAGTCCACGCCCTACGGATGGCCGGGGATAAAGCCCGGGGTGCCACCGCCTACGTCACCCTTGAACCTTGCAGCCACCATGGGCGCACGCCGCCATGCTGCGAAGCGCTAATTGCCGCCGGGGTCACTCGGGTGGTTGCTGCCATGCAAGATCCTAACCCGCAGGTGGCGGGGCGCGGCCTGTATCGTTTGTCTCAGGAAGGGATAGACGTCAGCCACGGGCTAATGATGAATGAAGCAGAAGCCATTAACCGTGGTTTCCTGAAGCGCATGCGCACCGGTTTCCCCTGGATCCAGTTAAAGCTGGGGGCCTCTCTGGATGGCCGTACTGCCATGCAAAGTGGTGAAAGCCAGTGGATCACCTCGCCACACTCCCGGCGTGACGTTCAGCGCCTGCGCGCCCAAAGTGGCGCTATTCTTACTACAGCGGCAACGGTGCTGGCCGACGATCCGGCCATGACTGTTCGCTGGGATGAGCTGGGTGCCGATACCCAAGCTGCCTATCCGCAGCAGAACCTGCGCCAACCGGTGCGGATTGTGATGGATCGCCAATGCCAGGTTACCCCTCAGCACCGCATTATCGCGCAACCGGGGGAGACCTGGCTGGTGCGTCCACAGGCGGATAATCAAGCCTGGCCGCAAGGGGTAGAGCAGCTAGTGGTGCCAGAGCATCAGGGCCATCTCGATTTGGTCTTACTGATGATGCAGCTCGGCAAACGTCAGATTAATAGCCTGTGGGTTGAGGCTGGCCCTACCTTCGCCGGTGCATTATTGCAAGCGGGCGTGGTGGATGAGCTGATAGTGTATATGGCCCCAAAACTGCTGGGTAATGATGCCCGTGGCCTTTGTGCGTTGCCAGGCCTTGAAAAACTGGCCAACGCCCCTGACTTTACCTTTAGCGATGTTCGCCGGGTGGGGCCAGATATATGTCTGCACCTGACGCCAGCTTAAGCATAACGCGCTGCGTTAATAATTCCCCCAATCATGTTCGTCAGGCTTAGGGACATGGTTTAAAGATTATGATAGAATCCGCCCCCCTTAGGGGCCAATGAACCCATTAAGGAAGAATATGAACATTATTGAAGCTAACGTCGCAGCGCCGTCCGCCCGTGTTGCCATCGCCATCGCCCGTTTCAACAACTTCATCAATGACAGCCTGTTGGAAGGTGCTATTGATGCGCTGAAACGTATCGGCCAGGTGAAAGAAGACAACATCACCGTGGTATGGGTACCGGGTGCATACGAGCTGCCGTTGGCGGCAAGTGCCCTGGCGAAGACCGGCAAGTATGATGCCGTCATCGCGCTGGGTACCGTTATCCGTGGCGGTACAGCCCACTTTGAATACGTCGCAGGTGGCGCCAGCAATGGTCTGGCCCAGGTTGCACAAGAAGCCGGTATCCCGGTTGCCTTCGGCGTACTGACCACCGAAAGTATTGAACAAGCCATCGAACGTGCTGGCACCAAGGCCGGTAACAAAGGGGCGGAAGCCGCTATGACCGCGCTTGAAATGATTAATGTGTTAGAAGCCATTAAGGCTTAATTTCGTAAGGGGAAATCCGTGAAACCTGCTGCTCGTCGCCGTGCCCGTGAGTGTGCCGTCCAGGCGCTTTACTCCTGGCAGTTGTCCCAGAACGACATCTCTGATGTTGAATACCAGTTCCTGGCGGAACAAGACGTGAAAGATGTGGACGTTTTGTACTTCCGTGAACTGCTGTCCGGTGTGGCGACGAATACCGCATACCTCGACGGGTTGATGAAACCTTACCTGTCCCGTCAGCTGGAAGAGCTGGGCCAGGTAGAGCGTGCGGTTCTGCGTATCGCCCTGTTTGAACTGTCTAAGCGTTCCGACGTGCCTTACAAAGTGGCGATCAACGAAGCCATCGAGTTGGCAAAAACCTTCGGCGCTGAAGACAGCCACAAATTTGTCAACGGCGTGCTGGATAAAGCCGCTCCGCAGATCCGTCCCCACAGAAAGTAATACACATCCCTAAACAGGGCCGGTCATCCGGCCCTGTTCTATTTTGGCGATACGAGGCTCTAAATGGCTTGCGGCGAATTTTCTTTGATTGCCCGTTATTTTGACCGGTCCCGTAGCAACCGGCATGACGTTGAACTAGGCATTGGCGATGATTGCGCACTGCTCATCGTCCCTGAGAAACAAATGCTCGCCATCAGCACCGACACCCTGGTGAGCGGCATCCACTTCCTTCCTGATATCGATCCAGTAGATCTCGGCCATAAAGCCCTGGCGGTAAACCTCAGCGATTTAGCGGCCATGGGGGCCGATCCCGCCTGGTTGACCCTGGCCTTAACCCTGCCCGAGGTGGATGAAAGCTGGCTGGCAGCCTTTAGCGAAAGCCTATTCGCCCAGATGGATTATTACGACATGCAATTGATTGGCGGGGATACCACCAAAGGCCCGCTGTCGATGACTTTGGGGATCCACGGTTTTGTGCCCCAGGGAAAGGCACTGACGCGCCATCAAGCCCGCCCTGGCGACTGGATATATGTTACCGGTACGCCAGGCGACAGCGCCGCCGGGTTGGCGATCCTTCAGGGCCGTTTGTCCGTGGCCGACCCAGCCCACCAGCAGACCTTGTTACAACGCCATTTGCGGCCAACACCGCGTATTTTACAAGGGCAGGCTTTACGCGGGCGGGCTTCCAGTTGTATTGACCTGTCTGACGGGCTAATTTCCGATATTGGTCATATCTTGAAGGCCAGCGAGTGTGGCGCACGTATTGATCTTGATACACTGCCCCTCTCTGATGCTTTGCGTGCCAGTACCTCTATTGAGCAGGCAGAGCAATGGTTCCTGGCCGGTGGCGAAGATTACGAGCTTTGCTTTACCGTACCGGAGCTTAATCGCGGCGCGCTGGAAACATCACTGAGTAGCCTCGGCGTAGCATTTACCTGTATTGGCCAGATGACCGGTGCCGCTGAAGGGCTGCATTTTACCCGTGGCGGCAAGCCTGTCGCCCTCGAATGGAAAGGGTATGATCACTTTGCGAACTAAAGACGTAGCCAAAAGCCGGCTTAAACTCAGCAACCCCTGGCACCTGCTGGCGGTGGGGTTTGGTAGCGGCTTAAGCCCTATTGTGCCGGGGACCATGGGTTCCCTGGCCTCGATCCCGTTCTGGTGCGTGTTGATCATGCTGCCCTGGCAGCTGTATTCAATGGTTATCATGCTGGGGATCTGTATCGGGGTTTACCTGTGCCACGTCACCGCCCGGGATATGGGGGTCCACGACCACGGCAGTATTGTCTGGGATGAATTTATCGGTATGTGGATCACCCTGATGGCGCTACCGGTTAATAATTGGCAGTGGGTGCTGGCAGGCTTTGTGGTGTTCCGCATTTTGGATATGTGGAAGCCGTGGCCAATCCGTTGGTTCGATCGCAATGTCCACGGCGGTATGGGGATCATGATTGATGATATCGTGGCCGGGGTGCTCTCTGCCGGGATTATCTATGTGGTCGGCCATCACTGGCCTATCGGCATTATTTAAAACCATGCGATAGAACGAAGGGGCCAGCGGCCCCTTCGTTCTATTTGTAGCCCACCACATGGTGGGGCTGATAGACCGTTTCCAGTTCGGCAATCTGCTGGTCAGTCAGGGTGAGATCCACCGCATTCAGCAGGTCATCCAGCTGCTCCTGGCGCGAGGCACCAATAATCGGGGCTACTACGCCGGGTTTGCTCATTAGCCAGGCCAGGGCCACCTGGGCACGGCTTACATTCAGTTCATCGGCGACGCCTGCCAGCCGCTCGGCAATCTGGGCATTGTTTTGTTCATCCTGGTCATACAGGGTTTTGCCGAACTCATCAGACACCAGGCGGGCAGTGCTTTCCCCCCAGGGGCGGGTCAGGCGGCCACGGGCCAGTGGGCTCCAGGGGATCACCGCCACGTCTTGCTGATAGCACAGTGGCAGCATCTCTTTTTCTTCCTCCCGCTGGATCAGATTGTACTGGTCTTGCATGGTGACAAAGCGCGCCCAGTGATGCTGATCCTGTAACGCCAGGGCTTGGGCAAATTGCTCGGCAAACATCGAAGACGCCCCGATATAGCGGGCTTTACCCGACTTTACTACATCATTCAGGGCTTCAAGGGTTTCTTCAATCGGGGTATCGTAATCCCAGCGATGAATTTGCAGCAGATCCACATAGTCCATGCCCAAGCGGGTCAGGCTGTCGTCGATGGAGCGTAGAATTTGCGCACGGGATAACCCTTGGGGCAAATCGCCCACCTGATGATAAACCTTGGTGGCCACGATCACCTCATCACGGCGGGCAAAGTCTTTTAACGCCCGGCCAACGATTTCCTCGCTGCTGCCGTCGGAATAGCTGTTAGCGGTGTCAAAGAAATTAATCCCGTTTTCCAGAGCATGCTTGATGATGGGGCGGCTGCTCTCTTCGGGTAAGGTCCAGGCATGGGCACCCCGGGTGGGTTCACCGAAGGTCATACAGCCGAGACAAAGACGGGAAACGTTAAGGTCGGTCTTTCCTAGTTGACGATATTGCATGGTTCCACTCCTGCTGTTTTTTAAGCGCTTAGCTTAAGCATAGCAGGAGTAGATTAGGCGTTTATTGCAGCCACTCGCGGATGCGGGATTCAATACCGGCGGCGTCCAAGCCAACATCGGCACGGGCTTCATCCTGGGTGCCCTGAGGGATAAACCAGTCCGGCAGGCCCAGGTTCAATACGGGTACCGGTTTGCGGTGGGCCATCAGCACTTCGTTCACGCCGCTGCCGGCCCCACCCATAACGGCATTTTCTTCGAGGGTGACTAAAACTTCGTGGCTGGCGGCCATCTCCAGGATCAGTGCTTTATCCAGCGGTTTAACGAAACGCATGTCCACTAGGGTGGCATTGAGGGTTTCCACAACCTTGGATGCTTCGCTAAGCAGGGTGCCAAAGCACAGGATCGCCACTTTTTCGCCCTGGCGCATCACCCGGCCTTTACCAATTGGCAGGGCTGCCAACGGCGTCAGTTCAGCCCCGGTGCCGGTGCCGCGCGGATAACGTACCGCCGCAGGGCCGTCATTGTAGTGATAGCCGGTGTACAGCATCTGGCGGCATTCGTTCTCGTCGCTTGGGGTCATGATCACCATGTCCGGCACGCAGCGCAAGAACGAGATATCAAAGGCACCCTGGTGGGTTTGGCCGTCGGCACCAACAATCCCGGCGCGGTCGATAGCAAACAATACCGGCAGCTTCTGGATGGCGACGTCGTGGATCATTTGGTCGTAGGCCCGTTGCAGGAAGGTGGAATAAATCGCCACCACCGGCTTGTAACCCCCGATAGCCAGGCCAGCGGCAAAGGTCACCGCATGCTGCTCAGCAATCGCCACATCGAAATATTGATCCGGATATTGGCGGGAAAACTCCACCATGCCGGAACCTTCGCGCATCGCCGGGGTAATTGCCATCAGCTTTTTATCTTCGGCGGCGGTTTCACACAGCCAATCGCCAAAGATTTTTGAATAGCCGGGTAGTCCGCCGCTGCTTTTGGGCAGGGTGCCACTTAATGGGTCAAATTTAGGCACCGCATGGAAGGTGATCGGGTCTTTTTCCGCAGGGGCATAGCCGCGCCCCTTTTTAGTCATAATGTGCAGGAACTGCGGGCCTTTTAAATCACGCATATTCCTCAGGGTATTCACCAACCCCACTACATCATGGCCATCTACCGGGCCGATATAGTTAAAGCCCAGCTCCTCAAACAAGGTGCCTGGCACCACCATGCCTTTGATATGTTCTTCGGTGCGTTTGAGTAATTCCTTAATCGGTGGGACACCAGAAAAGACTTTTTTGCCGCCTTCACGTAAGGAGGAATAAAGTTTCCCGGAGAGCAGCTGGGCCAGATGGTTGTTCAGCGCCCCCACGTTTTCGGAGATCGACATTTCATTATCGTTAAGGATCACCAGCATATCCGGGCGAATATCCCCGGCGTGGTTCATGGCCTCAAAAGCCATTCCGGCGGTGATCGCGCCATCACCAATCACACACACCGTGCGGCGGTTTTTGCCTTCTTTCTCGGCGGCAACGGCTATGCCCAGACCGGCGCTGATGGAGGTAGAGGAGTGGCCGACGCTTAATACGTCGTAATCACTCTCGCCGCGCCACGGGAAGGGGTGCAGGCCGTTTTTCTGGCGGATAGTGCCAATTTTGTCCCGACGCCCGGTAAGGATTTTATGGGGATAGGCCTGGTGGCCCACGTCCCAAATCAACTTGTCGAAGGGGGTGTTGTAGACATAATGTAGGGCGACAGTCAGCTCAACGGTGCCCAGGCCAGAGGCGAAGTGTCCGCTGGAGCGGCTTACGCTGTCCAGCAGATAACGGCGTAGTTCTTCGCTAAGCTTGGGTAACGTCTCTTTCGGCAACAGACGTAACACCTGGGTTGAGTCTACCAGCGCCAGGGTAGGGTATTTGGCAATATCAAAGCTCATCAGAGACTCATAAGGTAAAATTATTTATCACGTTGGATGATGTAATTAGCAAGTGCTTCCAGCGTTCTGGTATCCAACATTAGTAGTGCAGACAGCCCTTCCAGAGCACCGCAGGCCTCCAGATATAAATCACGGGCCTTTTGTTTGGCTTGCTCAAGGCCAAGAAGTGCGGGGTATGTGCTTTTCCCTAACTGCTGGTCTGCGCCCTGGCGTTTACCCAAGGTGGCGGTATCACCCACCACGTCGAGGATGTCATCCTGAACCTGGAAGGCAAGGCCGATACAATCGGCATAATTATCTAATAAAGGCAGCGCCTGGCGGCCTTTGTCGCCAGCGGTTAATGCACCCAGGCGCACCGCGCTACGAATTAGCGCCCCGGTTTTGTGGCGGTGAATGCGCTCAAGGGCGGCTAAATCCACCTGTTGGCCTTCAGCGGCTAAATCCAGGGCCTGGCCACCGCACATACCGGCAACCCCGCTGGCACAGGCCAGTTCAGCCACCATGGCGATCCGGGAAGCGGCATCCACACCGTCCATGGGTGCATCAGAGAGTATAGAAAATGCCAGTGTTTGTAGCGCATCACCAGCCAGAATGGCATGGGCTTCACCAAACTTTACGTGGCAAGTCGGCTGGCCACGGCGCAAGTCGTCATTATCCATGGCGGGCAGATCATCGTGGATCAGCGAATAAGCATGAATACATTCCACCGCGGCGGCCGGGGCATCCAGCACATCCTGGCTGACGCCAAACATTTCACCGGTAGCATACACCAAAAAAGGCCGTAACCGCTTACCGCCTAACAGTGTGCCATAGCGCATGGTTTCAACCAGTGGACTGGTCTGAAACGGCAGGGGTGATAAAAAACGCTGCAACGCGCCGTTGGCCCGACATGCCTGGGCCTGAAGCTGCTGGCTAAAATCCATTATTCCGCGTCCGGTGTGTAAGGTTCCAACGGTTTATCTTCGCTGTCGTTCAGCAGGATCTGCACGCGCTGCTCGGCATGTTGCAATTTCGCCTGACCCTGACGGGAGAGCTGTACCCCTCGCTCGAATTCATTCAGGGCATCTTCCAACGGCAGCTCACCGCTCTCTAAACGGGCAACGATCTGTTCCAGTTCTTGCAGCGCAGTTTCAAAACTCGCCGGTGGGGTAGTTTTCTTCGGCATGGTAAATGTTTGACTCTTAAAGTGATTATTAACACCGGTCAGTGTGGCTTGTAGGCTATACCGGTATTTTGCGCTACATGGTAGCGGACTCTACCCCAGATGCAAATACACCCGTCATACTTCAAGCTGCTGCGGCGTGAGCTGCATTTACTCACATTAGTAGCTTATTTTAATAAGCTCCGGAGGATTCCCTCCCTTGCCGCCTGGCTGCAACTCGAATTATTCAGGATGTGGCACTGATGGGTTGGATATGTGCGCAATCTCACATCGGTGGTATACTTGCGCGCTTTGGAAGCAGCAGGCCCCTGTGGCCGCTGCTGTACATCTATTTTCAGCCAGCGTGTATTACTGCATGGCTGACCAACGAATTAAAGTCGCCATGAAGTTTATCATTAAATTGTTCCCGGAAATTACAATCAAAAGCCAATCTGTGCGTTTGCGCTTTATTAAGATGTTAACCGGTAACATTCGCAACGTTTTAAAGCATTACAATGAAGATCTTGCTGTGGTTCGCCACTGGGATCACATCACTGTCCGGGTCAAAGATGAAGCCAAGGGTGAAGCCGTTCGCGATGCCTTAACCCGCATCCCGGGTATTCATCACATCCTGGAAGTGGAAGATGTACTGTACACCGATCTGCACGATATCTTTGAAAAAACCCTCGAGATGTATCGTAGCAAGCTGGAAAATAAAACCTTCTGCGTGCGTGTGAAGCGCCGAGGTACCCATGAGTTTACCTCGATCGACGTCGAGCGCTATGTCGGTGGTGGCCTGAATCAGCATATCGAAACCGCTAAGGTTAAGCTGAAGCACTCTGACGTCACCGTGCTGCTGGAGATCGAAGACGATCGCCTGCTGCTGGTAAAAGGCCGTTATGAAGGTATAGGCGGTTTCCCAATCGGGACTCAGGAAGATGTGCTGTCCCTGATCTCCGGTGGCTTTGACTCTGGGGTGTCCAGCTATATGCTGATGCGCCGCGGCTGCCGCGTTCATTACTGCTTCTTCAACCTAGGTGGTGCCGCCCACGAAATCGGCGTGCGTCAGGTGGCTCACTACCTGTGGAACCGCTTTGGTAGCTCCCACAAGGTTCGCTTTGTGGCGATTAACTTTGAACCGGTGGTTGGCGAAATTCTTGAGAAAGTTGACGACGGCCAGATGGGCGTGGTGCTGAAACGTATGATGGTGCGTGCGGCCTCGCAGGTTGCTGAGCGCTACGGCGTGCAGGCGATTGTCACCGGCGAGGCATTGGGCCAGGTGTCCAGCCAGACCTTAACTAACCTGCGTCTGATCGATAACGTGAGCGACACCCTGGTGCTGCGCCCGCTGATCTCTCACGATAAAGAACACATTATTAATCTGGCCCGCGAAATCGGCACTGAAGACTTCGCCCGCACCATGCCGGAGTACTGTGGTGTGATTTCGAAAAGCCCAACCATCAAAGCGGTGAAATCCCGTATTGAGGCTGAAGAAGCGAAATTCGATTTTAACATCCTGGATAAAGTGGTCGCCGAAGCGAACAATCTTGATATTCGTCAGATTGCTGAGCAGACCCAGGAAACGGTGGTGGAAGTAGAAACCGTGAGCGGTTTTGGCGCCAATGACGTGCTGCTGGATATCCGTTCTGTGGATGAACAGGATGAGAAACCTTTCCTTCAGGAAGGGGTGCAAGTGGCGACTCTGCCATTCTACAAACTCAGCACCAAGTTTGGCGATCTCGACCAGAGCAAAACCTATCTGCTGTGGTGTGAGCGTGGGGTAATGAGCCGCTTACAGGCGCTGTACCTGCGTGACCAGGGCTTCGAAAACGTGAAGGTTTACCGCCCGCAAGCGTAACGAATGTTACATCAAAACCCGCTAGCTTGGCGGGTTTTTTATGCATTATGGCTTACGGAAGTCATCGAGGTAATCGTAAATCCCCGAGGCCATCACCAACTGCTTACCTATTTCGGCGGCTTTATCACGGCCTAACAGCAGGTCGATAATTTTTAGCCCGAAGTCGATGGCAGTGCCCGGCCCCTGGCTAGTGAGTAGATTTACCCGCTCATCATAATAGCAGCGTTTGTCGATCCAGCGGCCCTCCGGGATCTGGTCTTTGGAGGTAGGGAAGCCGGTCATATTGCCGATGGGGAACAGATTATGGGGAACCAGCACCGTGGCCGGAGCGGCGCAGATGGCGGCCACAATGCGCCCAGACAAATGAAACTGGCGAACGGTTTCCACCACCAGGCTACTATCGCGCAAGGTTTCCGCCCCCTCTATGCCGCCGGGCAGAATAATAACGTCATAGTCGCCGTCAGCCACGGCTACCAGTGGGGCATCACACACTAACTTAACGCCGCGTGAGCAGGTGATAGTCAGTTCGCCATCGCTGGCAGCACTCGCAGTGGTAACGGCAATACCGGCCCGAACCAGCAAATCGATTACGGTGACCGCTTCGGTTTCCTCACTCCCATGGGCCAGACAGATCAGTGCTGATGCGCTCATATTCGCTTTCCTTTCGTTTAATCAAATCATACAGGCGTGTATTGACGGGCACGGCAATGCCGTAGGCCCGCGCCCGCTGTAATAAATAGCCAGTGATATAGTCAATTTCTGTGTGGCGCTGCACCCGGATGTCTTGCAACATCGATGAGATATTGGCGGCAGTGCTGGTGATAACCTGGTCCACATAAAACAGTAACCCTTCCGGGGAAGTATGATGGCCTTCACGGGCCATCACCATCGCGACTTCATGGCAAATATCAGCCACTTCCTGATGGTGGTTAACCAGCTCGCCATTGGGGCAGTTATACAGGGCGGTTAGCGGGTTTATCACGCAATTTACCGCCAGTTTCTTCCAAACAGCAGACTGGATATCGTCATGCCAGGCAATATCCGGCAGGGCAAATTGCAATACCTCAGCCAACGTACTCCAGGCCTTACCGGCTTCATTGCCCGGGCCGATGTGGGTTGTACCATTGGCAACGTGGATGATAGTGCCGCCGTCGCGGCGGGCGGCCTGAGTAGTGGTACTGATGAGTAAGGGGTGGCGCAGTGTAAGTAACTCTTCAACGGTGCCCATACCATTGTGAATCAGTAGAATAGGCCGGGTAGCCGGGAAGGTACCCGCCAGGGCTTTTACTGCGTCTGATACCTGCCATGCTTTAAGGGTGACCAACAGCAAATCACTGGTGGCGAGAAATTCCTGATTGTTAGCCGGAAGGGAGAATTGTTGGTGGCCACTATCAACGTCGATGACGTTGACCTGGCAAGTTGCCTGAGGAACCCGCAGCCATCCTTGCAGCTCATGACCTTGTTGTTGTAATGCTGCCAGCCACACCTGGCCCAAGGCCCCACATCCTAGTACTGTTATTTTCATTGCTCCCCCTGAGAGCCTGTCTCATTAGGCTATTTTACTTGCCAGTTCTGCCCAGGGCCAGGCGCTAAGGTGACGCAGGGTGCCGAATGGCCCTAGTATTATAGCTCTATCAAAGCGGCTTTTGCTGCAACGGGTTGTTTTGTACAACCCAGCGGGTATTATGCATCCCATTAAAAAAGCGAGGGTTAACTATGCCATCTTTTGACATTGTGTCTGAAATCGATCTCCAGGAAGTCCGTAACGGTTTAGAGAACGCTGAGCGCGAATTGGAAACCCGCTTTGATTTTCGCGGTGTAACTGCCAAATTCGAGCTGAACGAAAAAGAAAAATCCATCAAGGTGACCAGCGAATCTGATTTCCAGGTTAACCAGCTGCTGGATATCCTGCGTGCCAAGCTGCTGAAACGCGGCATTGAAGGCAGCTCTTTAGATGTACCAGACGAGTTTGTTCACAGCGGTAAAGACTGGCTGGTGGATGCCAAAATTAAACAGGGCATCGATTCACCTATGGCAAAGAAAGTGGTTAAACTTATTAAAGACAGCAAGCTAAAAGTGCAAACCCAGATCCAGGGTGAGCAGGTGCGCGTCACCGGGAAATCCCGTGATGATTTGCAATCGGTGATGGCGCTGATCCGCGGTGGGAATTTGGGGCAGCCGTTCCAGTTTATTAATTTCCGCGATTAATATCGTTCAATTAACAAGCCCCCCGGCATGCCGGGGGGTTTTCTAGATAGCGAGCGGTTCGCCGCGAATCACGGCTTCTACTTCGCCCCGATTAGTCACTTTGCTGTCAATTTTGACGTAGGCGCTGCGTTCTTCCGGCACGATGACCGCATCATTCACTCCGTTTAAAGCCATTAGGCGCTGCTGCAATAAAGCGTCGGCGGCGGTATCCTCAGACAGCTCTATACGCAGGCTGCTAACGTAAGGCGGCTCCTGCATGCTAAAGCTGACGAACAGCCAGACGGTGGCGAGTAACGCCCCGGCCAGGAACACGGTTTGTGAATCAAACATGCCAGCCACCCATCCCCCCAGAGAGCCGCCGATCGCCACACCCAGGAACTGGCTGGTGGAGTAAATCCCCATCGCAGTGCCTTTATAGCCTGCCGGGGACTCTTTAGAGATCAGGGAAGGCAAAATAGCTTCCATTAGATTAAAGGCCAGGAAGAACAACTGTACCCCGGCCACCAATGCCCAAAACTGGCCCGCCGCGCCCCATAGCACAATCTCGCCGATCAGCAGCACCGCCACGCAGCCTACAAAAACCCGCTTCATGCGGCGTTTGACTTCGGCATAAATAATAAAAGGCACCACGGCGATAAACGAAATAAGCATGGTCCAGAGATAGATTTTCCAGTGTTGTGACGCCGGGAACCCGGCTTGCTCTAGTTCACCTGGCAGAGCTACAAAGGTGGACATCAACATGATGTGGAGACACATGATACCGAAGTTAAGCTTTAGCAACCGAGGGTTAGCCAGCACCTTGCTAAAGCAGCCGCGCACCATGCCAGATTCACGGTTTAATACGTGATTTTCACTGTTTGGCACCACCCACAGGGTGATCAAAATCCCCAGGCTGGCAAGGATGGCAATCATCCAGAACAAGGCATGAAGCCCCAGTGCGTGGGTAATGATCGGGCCGAGCACTATGGCGATGGCGAAGGTAACACCAAAGCTGACACCAATAAATGCCATGGCTTTGGTACGGTTCTGCTCGCGGGTCAGGTCAGAAAGGAGGGCCATCACGGCGGCGGCAATGGCCCCGGAACCTTGAAGGGCGCGGCCTAAGATCACCCCCCAGATGGAGTGGGAAAGGGCGGCAATAACGCTACCCACCACAAATACCACCAGCCCGCCGATAATCAACGGCTTGCGGCCGACACGGTCGGACAGCAGACCAAAGGGGATTTGGAAGATAGTCTGAGCCAGGCCGTAAATGCCAATTGCCAGGCCGATAAGGGCTTCATTAGCACCTTGTAGTGCCATTCCCCAGGTGGTCAGTACCGGGAGCACCATAAACATGCCAAGCATACGCAGGGAGAATACCGTGCCCAGGCCCCATGTCGCCCGCAGCTCCAGCGGCGTCATTTTAAAATCGTTCATTACCACCTCTGAGAAAATACACGTTGTAGTGTAGATGGGCCGGGGAGGGGGGTAAATAGCTGATTGTTTAATAGATATGTCAAATGTGCTACACCACTAGGGGCCAATAAACAGAGAGATAAAAAAGGCCACCTCAGGGTGGCCTTTCAGATACTATCGCGATGATTACTGTAGGTATGCCATCAGACTGTGGGAATCAGGGACCATAAAGTCCACCGACATCATCACGCTCAGCGCGGTGATAGCCACAATCGAGAATACGAACAACTTGCGTGCCCAGACCCGGTCGTTTTCGGTTTTGTAACCTGAAAGCGCCATGCCCAGCCACCACACACTAACCGCTGCTGCCACCGCCAAATACTTATACCCGGCATAGCCCCCGAGGGAGAGCATTAACGTGGCAACCATAAAGGCAATGATATACAGGGTAATGTGGTTTTTCGCCACGGAAATCCCTTTCACCACCGGCAGAACCGGAATGTTAGCGGCCTGGTAATCTTTGAAGCGGAAGATGGCAATCGCATAGGAGTGCGGCATCTGCCACAGGCTAAAGATCGCCAACAGGATCAGCGCCCCAGTATCAAACTCACCGGTTACGGCGCAGTAGCCAATTACCGGAGGAGCCGCACCAGAAAGGCTGCCAATCAGGGTACCGTAAACAGACTTACGCTTCATATATAGGCTGTAAACACCCACATATACCACGAAGCCCATCACCGCTAACCACATGGCCAGCGGATTGGCACCAAACCATAGTGTCATAAAGCCAGCAATACCCAGCCCAGTGGCGTACACCAGCGAAACATTCGGCGAAATCAGGCCCTTCACCAGCACCCGGTTCTTCGTCCTTTCCATCTTGCGGTCGATATCACGGTCGATGACGTTGTTATAAACACAACCCGACGCCACCACCAGGGATACGCCCACCAAGGTGAAAAGGAAGAGGGGATAATCAATCAGCCCTTTTGAGGCCAACAGGAATCCCCCAATAACAGAAATTAAGTTCCCGAAAATAATTCCTGGTTTCGTTACTTGCAGGTATTGCTTAATCATTTTCGCCGCTCTTAGTGAAGCATCATATTTTGGTTAAGGTTCCACATGATCCAGATAGAACCTACCACCAGGATGGCGATAATCAGTACGGTAAATACAAAGGCAACCAAGTTCCATCGCTCTTCCGAAGAGGTATTCATATGCAGGAAGCACACTAAATGCACCAGAATTTGAACCACGGCCATTACCAGAACTACCCCGAGGATGGCAGCTTTAGAGGCCGAGCCATTCATCACCATCCAGAATGGAATTACCGTCAGAATAATCGACAGAATGAAACCTGTCAGATAGGTCTTAACGCTACCGTTGTGAGCGCCGCTGCTATCGGTTGTATGACTCATTACATCGCCCCCATCAAATAGACCACGGAGAATACGCAGATCCACACTACGTCCAGGAAGTGCCAGAACAGGCTCAGGCACATCAGGCGCGTGCGGTTGGCACTGGTTAAACCACGACGTTTAACGTGAACCATCATAAAGAACATCCAGATCAGGCCTGAGGTCACGTGCAAGCCGTGAGTACCAACCAGCGTAAAGAAGGCTGACAGGAAACCGCTGCGCCATGGGCCAAAGCCTTCTGCGATCAGGTGATGAAATTCATAAATCTCCATGCCCACAAACCCAGCCCCAAACAGGAAGGTCAGGCCGAGCCAGAGCATTACCTGGCTCTGAACATTTTTGTGCATGGCGATGATCGCCATGCCGTAAGTGATGGAGCTAAATAACAACAGGAAAGTTTCAACTAGCACAAACGGCAGTTCGAAAATATCTTTTCCGCTTGGGCCACCAGCAGTGCCGTTTACCAACACTGCATAGGTAGCAAACAGACAAGCAAACAGAATGCAGTCGCTCATCAGGTAGATCCAGAAGCCAAATACCTTATTAGCGCCTGCATCGTGATGCTCATTCCCGTGCTCATGAGCCTTGGCGTGAGTTACAGTATTAGTTGACATTTTTCAGCCCTGCCTTGCTAATCTCTTCGAAATGCTGGTCTTCCAGTTTTTCGACTTCGGCCACCGGCACATAGTAGTCCACATCTTCATCAAAACTTTTGGCAATCCAAGTCCCAATAATGCCCAAGAAGCCAATGATAGCCAGCCACCATATGTGCCAGATAGCGGCAAAACCAAAGACAATACTGAACATACCGATGATGAAGCCCGCGCCGCTATTACGTGGCATATGGATTTCTTCATAATGACCCGGTTGCTTGTAGGCTTCACCTTTCTCTTTCAGTTCCCAGAAGGCGTCACGGTCGTGAACCACAGGAACATGCGCAAAGTTATAGAACGGCGGAGGAGAAGAGGTTGCCCACTCCAGCGTACGGCCACCCCACGGGTCACCAGTCAGATCGCGATTTTGCTCGCGGTCACGGATGGAGACGAAGATCTGAATCAGCTGGCACAGAATACCGCAGGCAATCAGCGCAGCACCGCAGGCTGCCACCACCAGCATTGGGTGGAACTGTGGGTCAATGTTCTGGCTCAGACGACGAGTCATACCCATAAAACCAAGCACATACAGCGGCATAAATGCCACGAAGAAACCGATGATCCAGAACCAGAAGGCGCGAACACCCCAGGTTTCATTCAGGGTGAAACCGAAAGCCTTCGGCCACCAATAAGTCATCCCGGCGGAGCAACCGAACACCACACCACCGATAATTACGTTATGGAAGTGGGCAATCAGGAACAGGCTGTTGTGCAGTACGAAGTCAGCACCCGGCACCGCCAGCAGTACCCCGGTCATTCCACCTACGGAGAAGGTGACGATAAAGCCGATGGTCCACAGCATGGCAGAGTTCAGGGTGATACGGCCTTGATACAGAGTGAACAGCCAGTTGAAGATCTTCACCCCGGTTGGGATGGCGATAATCATGGTTGTAACCCCAAAGAAGGCGTTAACGTTCGCCCCGGAACCCATGGTAAAGAAGTGGTGTAGCCACACGATGAATGACAGAATCGTGATTGCGATGGTTGCCCATACTAGTGAGGTATAGCCAAACAGACGCTTTCTGGAGAAAGTAGCGGTGATTTCGGAGAACACCCCGAACACCGGCAGTACCAGAATGTACACTTCCGGATGGCCCCAGGCCCAAATCAGATTGATGTACATCATCATGTTGCCACCCATGTCGTTGGTAAAGAAATGGGTGCCCAGGTAGCGGTCCAGGGTCAGCAGTGCGACGGTGACAGTCAGAATTGGGAACGAGATAATAATCAGAACGTTAGTACATAGCGCTGTCCAGGTGAAGACCGGCATTTTAAATAGGTCCATCCCCGGTGCGCGCATCCTAAGGATGGTGACGAAGAAGTTAATACCGGTGAGTGTGGTACCAATACCGGAGAGCTGAAGCGCCCATATCCAGTAATCGACACCCACCCCAGGACTGTATTCAATCCCCGAAAGCGGCGGATAGGCTACCCAACCGGTCTGTGCGAACTCACCCACTGCAAGGGACAGGTTAACCAGCACCACACCGACCACGGTGAACCAGAAACTCAGGTTGTTAAGGAATGGATATGCCACGTCCCGCGCACCGATTTGCAGTGGCACCACCAGGTTCATCAGGCCGATAACAAAAGGCATCGCCACGAAGAAGATCATGATAACGCCGTGGGCGGTAAACACCTGATCATAGTGGTGAGGCGGGAGGAAGCCTGCTTCGCCTGCGGAGGCTAGCACCTGCTGACTACGCATCATAATGGCATCAGCAAAGCCACGTAGCAGCATCACGATAGCGACCAACACATACATGACACCAAGGCGTTTGTGGTCCACAGACGTGATCCACTCTTTCCATAAATATTCCCACTTACCGAAGTAAGTGATAGCTGCCAAAAGCGCCAGTCCCCCGACGATGATGGCGGCCACCGTTACCATAATAATTGGCTCATGGTACGGTACTGCATCCAGTGTAAGTTTTCCGAACATCGTTATATTCCTCGGCGCCCTTATTTAGAGGTTTCCGCGTTGCTCATGTCCATTCCTTCCATGCCTTTATGCGCCGCGTGCTCGCCTTCTGGTTGGGTCATGTCCATGCTCTTCCCGTGATCCATAAACTTGCCAATAATTTCTTTGAACAGGTCTGGTTTCACACTGGAGAAGTATTCAACTTTATTGTTTTGACTTGGGGCTGCGAGCTTCTCGTAGCTTGCCATGTCACTCATCACCTTAGGGGATTGCTTAACGTGGGCAACCCATTGGTTGAAGGTGTTCATATCCGGTGTAGCAATCGCTTTAAACTTCATCCCGGAGAAGCCTGCGCCACTGTAGCTTGACGAGATACCGTCGTAAGTGCCTGCTTCATTAGCGATAAGGTGCAGCATGGTTTGCATACCTGCCATGGCATAGAGCTGGCTGCCCAGGCGTGGGATAAAGAACGAGTTCATCACAGAGTTAGATGTGATTTTGAACACCACAGGGGTATTCGCCGGGAAAGCGATTTCGTTCACTGTGGCAATACCTTGTTCTGGATAGATGAAGAACCATTTCCAGTCCATGGAAACAACTTCAATGGTGACCGGCTTCGCGTCGTGAACCAGCGGTTTGCTAGGATCCAAGGCGTGAGTGGTTTTCCAGGTCAGTACGGCAAGGAAGATGACGATGAGGATTGGGATCGTCCAGACCACGGCTTCCACTTTATTAGAGTGTGACCAATTCGGGCTGTATTTGGCGTTGTTGTTTGTTGCCCGATATTTCCAGGCAAAACCAATAGCCATGACGATGGCGGGAATAACCACAATCAACATCAGGCCGAGGGCCGTCAGAATCAATGAACGTTGTTCCAGTCCAATCTGTCCTTTGGGATCTAGAAGTGCAGAATCACAGCCACTAAGTAAAATCGTGCCTGCAATTAAAGACAACCATCCCATACATTTATTGTATTTCCTAAGTCTCATTTAACGACCTCAATTACAGGGGGGCTCTATTGTCGTTTAAAGTGTGCAGGCATTTTACGGGATGGTTACATTGCTGTAAACAGAGTTGGCGTATTGTCAGTATGGTGTTACCTATATCCGCTGGCCAGGTCACAAGATATGCAACGAAATGTAAAAGTTTAAGCAGTACAGCGACATGTGCGGGGGTTATAACTAAATCATATGTAAAGAACTGTCAGTGGTGTCAATTGGTATAACCAATTCGTAGTTAATAACAAATTATTAACAACAACGTCGATAATAGGAAACAATGTGAGGCGAGGAAATAGACGGAAAGGCCACGGGGATTGAGCGCCTTTAGCACAATATGCAAAAAATAATATTTTGCTGATGCGTTTCTGCAATGAATAAATTAACCCGGTGGCGATGAGTTTCACCAAGACGCGGAATAATTCCAACAATAAAAATAATCAACAATTCTGGTGAGTAATTAAATATTTGGGGGGAATAATCGAGAGTTAAACGGAGAGGCAAGCGCCACTTTGAAAAATAACACTTAAGATTTTTGGGGGATAATATCTGCCCGCTGGGCGAAGATATCCAGAGTAGCCCCAATGACCAGCCCGGCGAGCGCCAACCACACCCCGGCCTCCAGAGCCACTACCGTTAACCCGGCTGTAGGTAATGACAGCGCTCCGGCAATCAATAGCACCAGCCCCAGTACCAGGCAAATGGCCCCCACCAGCACGATACGCAGCGCCAGACGATAAGCCTTTCCATATCGAGTGCGTGGCAGGAATAGCCCGGTTTGCTGGGTATACTCCAGTGCCTGACGGCACAGCATTAGTACCAACAGGCCTGGAATAGCTGCGAATACCGAGAACAAATAGAAGGTTGGCCAGCCGTGGGTTTCAACAAACCAGCCTGCCAGCGGGCCGACATAAACCCGCCCGACAGCGGAGAGGGCACTCAGCAAGGCAAACTGGGTGGCGGAGAAGGATTTGTTACACAGTGTCATCAACAGGGCCACGAAAGCCGCCGTCCCCATCCCGCCGCACAGGTTTTCAAAAAACACCGCCCCGGCCATGGTGCACATATTCTTATCGGTCACTGACAGCATCCAATAACCGGCATTAGATACGCCTTGAAGGATGCCAAAGATCATCAGCGCCCGGTATAGGGTAAGCTTCTGCATCAATACCCCACCTAGCAGTGCGCCAATAATAGTGGCAAACAGGCCGAGGCTTTTATTCACCATTCCCACCTGTCCGGCATCAAAGCCTAAACCGCGGATTAAAAACGTGGTAGTCAGGCTCATGGCAAAGGCATCACCGAGTTTGTACAGCACGATCAGCAGCAAAATCAGCCAGGCATTGTTACGGCAGAAAAAATCCTTCAGCGGGGCAACCACCGCCTGCTCCAGAGAGCGGGGTACCGGAATGGCGTCATTTGGCTCCGGGGCCAGCAGGGTGGCAATAATGCAAGGGATAAGTAGCGCCGCCATCAACCAGTAGGTGGCCTGCCAGCCGAGGAAGCGATCTGCCAGCCACAGGGCCAATCCACCGGATACCAACATGGCCAGGCGGTAACCCAGCACACTGATGGCTGCGCCGCTGCCACGTTCGGAAGCAGGCAATACATCGGTTTTCCAGGCATCAAACACAATATCTTGAGAGGCAGAACAAAATGCGATAACTACGGCCAAGGCCGCCATCCAGCGCAGGCCGGTGCTGGGTTGCAAGAAACCCATCCCCACAATCGCAAGTAAAAGTAATATTTGAGTGATGAGCAACCAACCCCGGCGGCGACCAAACAAAGGCGGGGTGTAGCGGTCCATAAAGGGTGACCACAAAAACTTAAAAACGTAGGCTTGGCCAACGAGTGAGAAGAAACCAATCGTTTTTAAATCAATGCCATCCACCGTCATCCAGGCCTGAAGTGTACCGGATGTTAAAGCCAGAGGAAGACCAGAGGCGAAACCAAGAATCAGTAAGATGGCTGATTTCGGTTGTTGGAAAATTCGAAAATAGTGAAACATGTGGCACTCAATGAATGGCCCGCGGGGTGCGGGCCATAATCATAATTATCGGGCGTTCTGTTTAATGAACTCGTGAACGCTGGTGTCCTGAGCCATATCGCTGATAGTGTCCGTCAATACATTGTTTACGGCTTCAGCGATATTTTTGTTAGAGGCCTGCAATGCACCTTCAACGTTGTAGTTAGAGCGATAGTTCTTGGTCATCTTATTACCGTTTTTAGCGGTGGCGATGATAGAAATATCCGCTTTAGTGGAGATGCTATAGCGCAAGTTGCCTTGGCTAACATCGGCAAACAGCTGGCTTACGATGATTTGCAGATCGACAGTACCGTTCGGCCCAATCATATAACCGCGAGCGGTCATTTGTTTTTCTAGCACTTCTTGCAGCAGGAAGCGCAGATCGCGGGATGGGGTGAGGGTCACCAGCTGGTTATCACGGTTTAACTTCGCCAGCGCCTGATCGGCACGCTGGTCAGCGCCGTTAATGCTGATGGTCACGCCCATTAGGCTTGGATCCTGAGAAGGCAGAGTGATTTTTGGCGACACATCAATTGTGGTCGGAGGCGTAGCGCAGCCGGCCAGCATAAAGAGCGCGATGAAAGGGAGGATGATTTTTTTTAACATGTTATTTATCTCAAGTGCTTAGTGGGCAATCCCGAAAAAATTCTTGCCATCATATCATCGGAAACGGCGAGGGGAAGCTGTCTGGTGGTGAAATAGTTGTTTGGACGAATTTTATTTAAAGTGCAGTGCTTTATCGCAAACTTTACCCTGCGGTGCCAAGCATGGCACGTAACAATATGACGATGAAACCACAACCTATGGGCCGTGAAAAATTTACTTTCGTATGATAATGCAAGCGGCAAAAGCAGCTAATATTGAAAGAGATGGGTAGCATCTCTATGAAGTATGAGGAGAGCATTATGATGGTACGCGAGCATATAGAAGCTAAGTTACAAGCGGCGTTTGAACCGGAATTTCTGGAAGTCGTTGATGAAAGCTATCGTCACAATGTCCCTGCGGGGTCTGAAAGCCATTTCAAAGTTGTGTTGGTCAGCGATCGTTTTAGCGGTGAGCGTTTCCTTAATCGTCACCGGATGATTTATGGCACCCTGACAGAGGAGCTATCTGGTTCCGTTCATGCACTGGCGCTACATACTTACACGCTGAAAGAGTGGGGCGCGTTACAGCATACGATTTTTAACTCCCCACCTTGCAGAGGTGCGGGCACTATCGCCTAAGAGTAAAGTTGCATCTTGCCAGACTTTTCCAGTATGTTGCGGTGCGGAAAAGTTTTATAAAAACGGCCTGCGGGCCGTTTTTTTTGTCCCGCTCGAAGAAATTATGTGAATTCGGGCAAAAATAGCCGGGAATTGTGAAAAATGCCGTCATCTTGCAGGGTAGCGGTTCTCGACTCACCTATATGATGCCGCTATAATGCTGCGTCTTAATTTTAGAACGTCTTCGGGATGATTCTGATGACAGGGAATGTGAATCTGCTACAGAGAGCATCCCGGTTTTGTGAAGCAATCTAGGGCTTCCAGAGTTGACCGAGCACTGTGATTTTTTGAGGTAACAAGATGCAAGTTTCAGTTGAAACCACTCAGGGCCTTGGGCGCCGTGTAACAATCACTATCGCTGCTGACAGCATCGAAACCGCTGTAAAAAGCGAGCTGGTCAACGTAGCGAAGAAAGTCCGCATTGACGGCTTCCGCAAAGGTAAAGTACCGATGAACGTAGTTGCTCAGCGTTATGGCGCGTCTGTTCGCCAGGACGTTTTGGGCGACCTGATGAGCCGCAACTTCGTTGAAGCTATCGTTCTGAAAAAAATTAACCCAGCTGGCGCACCGAACTACGTTCCGGGCGAATACAAACTGGGCGAAGATTTTACATACGCCGTAGAATTCGAAGTTTACCCGGAAGTAGAGCTGAAGGGTCTGGACACTATCGAAGTTGAAAAGCCAGTTGTTGAAGTCACCGATGCTGACGTAGATACCATGCTGGACACCCTGCGTAAGCAGCAGGCTGACTGGAAAGACAAAGACGGTGCAGTTGACGCAGAAGACCGCGTTACCATCGACTTCGTTGGTTCCGTAGACGGTGAAGAGTTCGAAGGTGGCAAAGCCACTGATTTCGTACTGGCAATGGGCCAGGGTCGTATGATCCCGGGCTTTGAAGACGGTGTGAAAGGCCACAAAGCTGGCGAAGAATTCACCATCGATGTGAACTTCCCTGAAGAGTACCATGCAGAAAATCTGAAAGGTAAAGCGGCTAAATTCGCCATTACCCTGAAGAAAGTTGAAGAGCGTGAGCTGCCAGAATTCACTCCAGAATTCATCAAACGTTTCGGCGTTGAAGATGGTTCCGTTGCTGGCCTGCGTACCGAAGTACGTAAAAACATGGATCGCGAACTGAAAGGTGCCGTGCGTAACCGTATTAAGTCTCAGGCAATCGACGGTCTGGTTAAGGCTAACGACATCGACGTTCCTGCTGCACTGATCGACGGCGAAATCGACGTTCTGCGTCGTCAAGCTGCTCAGCGCTTCGGTGGCAATCAGCAACAAGCGATGGAACTGCCGCGTGAACTGTTCGAAGAACAGGCTAAGCGCCGCGTAGTGGTTGGTCTGCTGCTGGGTGAAGTGATTCGCACTCACGAACTGAAAGCGGACGAAGCTCGCGTTCAGACTCTGATCGAAGAAATGGCATCCGCCTACGAAGATCCGAAAGAAGTTGTTGAATTCTACAGCAAAAACAAAGAGCTGATGGACAACATGCGTAATGTTGCCCTGGAAGAGCAGGCTGTTGAAGCTATTCTGGAAAAAGCGAAAGTTGCCGATAAAGCAACCACTTTCAGCGAGCTGATGAACCAACAGGCTTAATGCCCTGAAGGTTTAACTCCTCTCCAGTAAGCCCGCCACACCTGTGGCGGGTTTTTTTTTGCTAAGGCGAGAGTAATTAAGGAAAAATAGGTTTTTCTGAGTTAGCGTAACAAGAAAAGGTTGTTATGCTTGAAACAAAGTATGCATGGCCCCATAACAGAGGGTGGCATAATAGCTGTGACCCTGACTGATAATCCGTCCTGTGGCAGGCCCGGGAATACAAAGTGTTCCACAGTGGTCTTACGTAACATCAGAGCTGGCTGGTCAGAACAACGAAATAAAGGAGACGGATATGTCATACAGTGGCAAAAACGAACAATTAGCACCTCATATGGCCCTGGTGCCCATGGTGGTAGAGCAGACCTCGCGCGGCGAGCGCTCTTATGATATTTATTCCCGTCTGCTTAAAGAGCGCGTCATCTTTATGACCGGTCAGGTTGAAGACCACATGGCCAATCTGATCGTGGCACAAATGCTCTTCCTCGAGGCGGAAAACCCAGAAAAAGACATCTACCTGTACATCAACTCACCGGGTGGGGTGATCACTGCCGGGATGTCTATTTATGACACCATGCAATTCATCAAGCCGGATGTTAGCACCATTTGTATGGGCCAGGCGGCCTCCATGGGTGCTTTCCTGCTGACAGCCGGGGCTAAGGGCAAGCGTTTCTGCCTACCTAACTCCCGCGTGATGATTCACCAACCGCTGGGCGGCTTCCAGGGCCAGGCAACGGATATTGAAATCCATGCCAAAGAGATCCTGAAGGTGAAAGCACGCATGAATGAGCTGATGGCGCAGCATACCGGTCAACCTCTTGAACAAATCGAGAGAGATACCGAACGTGACCGTTTCTTGTCAGCGCCAGAGTCAGTAGAGTATGGGTTAGTTGATTCAATATTAACCCATCGGATCTAATCCCTGCGGGTAGGGCGCTATACTAAGATTAAAGGGGCGCCCTGTGTGCAATGATACTAGCTGTGCCTTTATTGGCATTTGTGCGGCTCACGCGGCATAAAGAAATAACAAGAGGTTTTACTGATGACAGATAAGCGCAAAGACGGTTCAGGCAAATTGCTGTACTGCTCTTTCTGCGGCAAAAGCCAGCATGAAGTGCGTAAGCTGATTGCCGGGCCGTCAGTGTATATCTGCGATGAATGTGTCGATCTTTGCAACGACATCATTCGCGAAGAGATTAAAGAAGTTGCGCCTCATCGCGAGCGCAGCGAGCTGCCAACGCCACATGAAATTCGCCAGCACCTGGATGACTATGTTATCGGCCAGGAACAGGCGAAGAAGGTACTGGCCGTTGCCGTATATAACCACTACAAACGCCTGCGCAATGGTGATTCCGCCAATGGCGTTGAACTGGGTAAAAGTAACATCCTGCTGATTGGGCCTACCGGTAGCGGTAAAACCCTGCTGGCGGAGACCTTAGCCCGCCTGCTGGATGTGCCTTTTACTATGGCTGATGCCACCACCCTGACCGAAGCCGGTTATGTAGGTGAAGACGTAGAAAACATCATTCAGAAACTGCTGCAAAAATGCGATTATGACGTACAAAAAGCCCAGCGCGGCATTGTGTACATCGATGAAATCGACAAGATTTCCCGCAAATCTGATAATCCGTCCATCACCCGTGATGTGTCTGGTGAAGGTGTGCAGCAGGCGCTGTTGAAACTGATCGAGGGTACCGTGGCCGCGGTTCCACCACAGGGGGGGCGTAAGCACCCACAACAGGAATTCTTGCAGGTTGATACCTCCAAGATCCTGTTTATCTGCGGCGGGGCTTTTGCTGGCTTGGATAAAGTGATCGCGAACCGCGTTGAAACCGGCTCCGGCATTGGTTTTGGTGCCACCGTTAAAGGCAAGTCTCAAAAAGCCACGGAAGGTCAGCTGTTGACTCAGGTAGAGCCAGAAGATTTAATCAAATTCGGTCTGATCCCAGAGTTTATTGGCCGTCTGCCAGTAGTGGCGACCTTAAATGAACTGAGTGAAGAAGCGCTGATCCAAATCCTGAAAGAGCCGAAAAACGCCCTGACCAAGCAGTATCAGGCGTTGTTTAATCTGGAAGGCGTTGAGTTGGAGTTCCGTGAAGAGGCGCTGGACGCTATCGCACGTAAGGCTATGTCCCGCAAAACCGGCGCCCGTGGTCTGCGTTCCATTGTGGAAGGCGCGCTGCTGGATACCATGTACCACCTGCCGTCCATGGAAGATGTAGATAAAGTGGTGATTGATGAGTCGGTTATTGATGGTCAAAGCAAGCCACTTTTGATCTACGGGAAGGGTGATGCCCAGCAAGCATCTGGCGAATAAATAGCCAAACGGCACAATACGTTAAAACAAAAATGGGGGATTTTATCCCCCATTTATTTTTCCTTAATTCCTGCCGTTGAATGTGCGGGAATCATCCCCATATACTGTCTACTTGTTGGTGTGCCCAATTTTCCCAGGCGGAACCTAAACTAAGAGAGAGCTCTATGAATCCTGAGCGTTCTGAACGCATTGAAATCCC
>CBIFWW010000019.1:0-31030 GCA_966186435.1 uncultured Enterobacteriaceae bacterium | reverse complement strand
TCACAGTTCAGAGTCTTCTGAAACCTATTAATTCCAGGCATAATCCCGCACTTTTCATCCGTTGTCTGAATTGTCAGATTAACAAAGCGGTTGCAAAATCATTATATAGTGAGCAGTGAGGAGAAAAGACCGTGAATAAATCAATGTTAGCGGGTATAGGGATTGGCGTGGCCGCTGCACTGGGTATCACCGCCATGGCCAGCCTGAAGGTGTTTGATAGCGGGCCTAAGTATGCGCAGGTGGTGTCCGCCACTCCGATTAAAGAAACGGTGAAGACCCCCCGTAAAGAGTGCCGGAATGTTAACGTAACCCACCGTCGGCCTGTTCAGGATGAAAACCGCATTGCCGGTTCCGTTCTGGGTGCGGTAGCGGGTGGGGTGATTGGTCACCAGTTTGGTGGCGGCCATGGTAAAGACGTTGCCACAGTAGCAGGGGCGCTGGGCGGCGGCTATGCCGGTAACCAAATCCAGGGTTCAATGCAGGATAACGATACCTACACCACCACCCAGCAGCGCTGTAAGACCGTTTACGACAAGTCAGAGAAAATGCTCGGCTATGACGTGACGTACAAAATCGGTGACCAGCAGGGCAAGATCCGCATGGATAAAGACCCGGGTGCGCAAATACCTCTCGACAGTAACGGCCAGTTGGTTCTGAACCAGAAAGCCTAAAAATAAAAAGCCCGTTCACAAGGAACGGGCTTTTTAGCAATTAGCTACTGATAAGGTTCGGCCATAGCCGCAGCGTGGTATTAACGATCTTCATCAGATCTTCGTAGCTAGCTCCTTCGCGGGCGCTGAGCGACATCCCTTGCAAAATACAGCACAAATACGTATTGAGAGCCTGAATATCGCAATTGTCCGGGATCTCCCCCCGCTGCTGGCGCAATTCCAGGAACCGTAAAATATTCGCTGCCTGTAAAGCGTGACGAGCCTTAATGGTATTGGCGATATCTTCTGAGCAAGACGCCAGGGCGAAAGAGGTACAAATGATAAAGCAGCCAGAGGGCGTGTCGTTTGACGTAAACCGCCAGGCCACTGCACCCATATAATCTGCCAGCGCCTGCAGGGCCGATTTCTCTTCCGTTAGCAGCAAAGACTCATGCTTAGCGGCAAACTCAGCGATGTATTTATCCAGGACGGCGCGGAACAGGCCTTCCTTGTTGGTGAATTCTGCATAGAGCGTTGGTGCCTTGGCCCCGGTAGCCTCTACCAGGTGGGCCATGGAGGTAGCCTCGTATCCGTGCTGCCAGAAGAGTGTCATGGCCTTATCCAGCGCCGCTTCCCTGTCGAACACTTTTGGGCGGCCACGGCTTTTTTTGGCGCAATCTGCGCTTGTGGTGGACATAGTGCCGTTACCCCGTGGTGATTTATGAACGATCATTATAAAAAGTATGGACCCAACAGACCAGCCCCGGGGCAATAAAATAATTAATATTATAATTAACTGTTTTATAACGAATTTAATTATTTATTAATGACTGTTATAAAAATGAGTTGACGAAGTGTGACCTGAAGCATATTATTTACTTATCGATCGTTAACTAAATAACTAACGACCCAATAACTCATCTGCTAAAGGCGAAAAACATGAAAACTATTAATACTGTTGTGGCTGCTGTTATCCTAAGTTCACTATCATTCGCAAGTTTCGCTGCTGTTGAAGTTCAGGCCACGCCAAATGGCCAGGAAAAACTAGGAACTATTTCTGCTTCTGCCGGTCCTAATCTGGCGTCCCTGGAAGATCAGCTGGCTGAAAAAGCCCAAGCCGCGGGTGCTAAATCTTTCCGTATCACTTCCGTAAGCGGGCCAAACACCCTGCACGGGACTGCGGAAATCTATAAATAATCTGTTGCCCTACTAAAAGCGTTAACCCTCAACGACGCTTAGCTTGACCCTTAGATAATGCCAAAACCAAAGGCCCTGCAATGCAGGGCCTTTTTTCGTAGAATTGATTACAAGGCGTGTGGGGCGCTGACGTTAACCGGCATCCCGGCACGGGCATCAGTGGCGATGCCCAGCGCTTGTTTCTGGGTGGCAGGGTCGGAAACAAAATTATTTAGCTTGCCCTCAAACATAATAGGTAACGTCTGGGGGTCATCTTCAATTTTAACTGATAGTGGCTGATGGACTTCCACCCAGCGGCTGCCGTCAGGCTCGATGGTAGCTTTAACCGGCTCGTTAATAATACGTACCGGGGTGCCGAGCGGCACGGCGTTAAACAGCCATTTGATATCCCCGTCCCGCAGGCGGATACAGCCGGAACTCACCCGCATCCCAATACCAAAATCAGCATTGGTACCGTGCAGTAAATAGACGCCGCCATAGGCCGCCAGACGGATGGCATGGTGACCCATTGGGTTATCCGGCCCCGCAGGCACCACCGCCGGGAGTTCAATTCCTTCAGCCTTATAGCGGGCGCGGATGTTGGCCGTTGGCGTCCAGGTAGGGTTGGCCCGTTTTTGCGACACTTTAGTGACCATCGTTGGGGTCAGGGTGTCCCCGCCCATTTGACCAATCCCAATCGGGAAGATCACCACGCGGTTTTCCCCTTGTGGGTAGTAGTAAAGCCGTAATTCGGCGAGGTTCAGCACAATCCCTTCACGGGGGGTGTCCGGCAGAATAGTCTGGTGAGGGATAGTCAGAATATTGTGGGGGCGTGGTACATAGGCATCTACACCGGGGTTAGCCTGCATCAAGGCCAGGAAGCCAACATTATATTTTTTCGCGATTTCTTCCAGCGAGCCGCCGTTATCGGCCACCTGATGGAAAGCGTTGGTGCCCACCAGGCGGCTACCGTTAGCCGGGAGTGGCCAACTGGTGGCATTCGCACATAGGCTGACCAGCGCCAGAGCAGTACTCAACAGAGGTAAGGTTAAGGTTCGTAATGACATGTTTGTTCCGTTTTGCAAAAAATGCCAAACGGGCATTATGGCTGGCGGAAAGTCAGGGAGGGTGGCGGCGGGTAAAGAGTTTGTAAATTAGCCGCCCTTCGGCGGCTAATCACATCAGGCGACCCGGTGTTCCAGCATTTGCTGAATAAAACGCTGCACCCAGGTCATGCGGGTTTTACGGTCGGTAAGGTCGTCAAAGAACTTGAGCCGGGTAGGGCCGTCCAACCGGTAATGCTGGGGCTGTTTTTGCAACAGGCCGATCAGCCATACCGGATCAACGTGGTTTTTCTCGGCAAACTCTATGGAACCGCCTTTCTCATGGCCCTCGATCTTACGCACCCCGAGGGTTTGCGCCTGTTGGCGCAGGGCGGCAATATCCAGCAGATTACGGGCCGGATCCGGCAGCAGGCCGAAGCGATCGATCAGCTCCACCTTGATCTCTTCCAACTCACCAGGTTTCTTGGCGCTGGCAATACGTTTGTACAGCGACAAGCGGGTGTTTACATCCGGGATGAACTCCTCCGGTAATAGAGAAGGCATGCGTAACTCCACCTCGGTCTGTTGGCTGGTGAGATCTTCCAGCGAGGGTTCGCGCCCCGCTTTCAGTGCGTCGACGGCGTTCTCCAGCAGCTCCATATACAGCGAGAAGCCGACGGTTTCCATTTGCCCGCTCTGGTCATCACCCAGTAACTCCCCGGCGCCACGGATCTCCAGATCGTGGGTCGCCAGTGCAAAGCCTGCCCCCAGGTCTTCCAGAGAGGCGATGGCCTCCAGGCGCTTTTGGGCATCGGTGGTCATCGACTTCGGATGTGGCGTCAGCAGCCAGGCGTAAGCCTGATGGTGTGAACGCCCCACGCGGCCACGCAACTGGTGCAGCTGGGCGAGGCCAAAGTGGTCTGCTCGCTCGATAATAATGGTGTTGGCGGTAGGGATATCGATCCCGGTTTCGATGATGGTGGTACACACCAGCACGTTAAAGCGTTGGTGATGAAAATCATTCATCACCCGTTCCAACTCGCGCTCGCGCATCTGGCCGTGGCCAATAGCGACCCGCGCCTCTGGCACCAGTTCGGCCAAGCGGTCGGCGGTTTTCTGGATATTTTCCACGTCGTTGAACAGGTAATAAACCTGACCGCCGCGCAATACCTCACGCAGAATCGCCTCGCGCACTACTAATTTGTCGTACTCGCGCACGAAGGTTTTCACCGCCAGACGGCGGGCCGGTGGGGTGGCGATAATTGACAGATCGCGCATTCCGCTCATTGCCATATTCAATGTGCGTGGGATCGGCGTGGCGGTGAGTGTCAGTATGTCCACATCAGAACGCATCGCCTTGATGCGCTCTTTGTGGCGCACCCCGAAGCGGTGCTCTTCATCGACGATCAACAGCCCCAGATCGTGCCACTTCACATCAGGTTGTAACAGTTTGTGGGTCCCAATCAGGATGTCCACTTTACCGGCGGCGGTCTCTTCCAGGATCTGGGCCTGCTCTTTGGCACTACGGAAGCGGGAGAGCATCTCAATCCGCACCGGCCAATTAGCAAAGCGGTCACGGAAGTTATCAAAGTGCTGTTGCGCCAGCAATGTGGTAGGTACCAGTACCGCCACCTGCTTGTGGTTTTCCACCGCGAGGAAGGCGGCACGCATGGCCACTTCGGTTTTCCCAAATCCCACGTCGCCACACACCAGGCGGTCCATGGCTAATGGCTGGCACATATCGCTCAGCACCGCATTGATGGCCTGGGCCTGATCGGGGGTGGTTTCGAAGGGGAAGCTCTCGCAGAACAGCTGATACTGCTCTTTGTCATGCTTAAAGGCATAACCGGCTTTGGCGGCGCGCTGGGCATAGATATCCAGCAATTCTGCGGCCACGTCACGCACCCGCTCGGCGGCTTTCTGGCGCGCCCGGCTCCAGGCATCGCCACCCAATTTATGCAGCGGGGCGTTGTCGTCGGCCCCCCCGGCGTAGCGGCTAATCAGGTGCAGGGAAGAGACCGGGACATACAGTTTGGCGTCCCCGGCGTAGACCAGCATCAGGTACTCCCCGGTGATCCCCCCGGTTTCCAGGGTGGTCATCCCGGCATAGCGGCCCACCCCGTGCTCCAGGTGCACCACCGGCTGGCCGTCGTGCAGCTCGGCCAGGTTGCGGATCAGGGTATCCGGGTTGATGGTGCGGCGACTGTCCTGGCGGCGCCGGCTGACGCGCTCGCCCAATAGATCGCTCTCACACACCAGCGCCCGGTTACGCAGGGTGTCGATAAACCCGTGCTCGCTGGCACCGATAATTAAATAGCGGCCAGTGCCTTCAGCTTCATCAAGGCGGGTGATGCGCTTGGGCGCCAGCTTGATACGGGTGAGTAATTCGCTCAGCGCCTCGCGGCGACCCTCGCTTTCGACCGAGAAAATCACTGGCCCGGTGAAGGATTCGATAAATTTGCGCAGGTTTTCCAGCGGTGATTTCTGCTGGGCCTGGACTGAAAGGTCAGGTAGCGCCTGATAGTTCAGATTGGTGTAGCCCGCTTTATCGGCCAAATGGTCAGTTTTAAGCTGTACCCGAGGCCATTTTTTTAGCTCGCTAAACAGGGCATCGGTTTTCAGCCACAGGTACTCTGGCTCTAGCAGCGGGCGCATTGGGTCCACCCGGCGGTTTTCGAAACGGGCCTGGGTTTCCTGCTCAAAGCGGCGGGCGCTGGCTTCCAGATCGCCGGTGTTCACCAGTAGGGTATTGGCCGGGAAATAGCTGAACAGCTGGGTCAGCGGTTCACTAAAGAACAGTGGTTGCCAGTATTCGATCCCGGTGGGGAGGGTGCCTTTACTAACCTGCTGATAGATATGCTCGGCGTCACGCTTCACATCAAACTTGTCGCGCCACTGGCTGCGGAACAGTTCAATGGCGGTTTTGTCCGTAGGGAATTCATGGGCGGGCAGCAGATTGATGTGCTCCACCTCTTCCAGAGTACGCTGGCTGTCTACATCAAACACCCGCAGGCTGTCGATTTCATCGTCGAAGAAATCCAGGCGATAGGGCTGCTCACTCCCCATCGGATAGAGATCCAGCAATGCCCCACGGGTGGCATACTCACCGTGTTCCATTACCTGATCCACATTGCGATAGCCTGCCTGATCCAACTGGCTACGCAGCCCGTCCCGCGACAGGCGTTGGCCTTTGTGCATCACCAGGGCGTGGCCGTGCAGGAAGCTATGGGGGCAGACCCGCTGCATCAGGGTATTCACCGGCATGATCAGCACACCTTCTTTCATGGTGGGCAGCATATACAGGGTGGAAAGCCGCGAGGAGATAATCTCCTGGTGTGGCGAGAAGCTGTCGTAGGGCAGGGTTTCCCAGTCCGCCAGATTCAATACCATGCTGTCGGTAAACTGGCTGATTTCATCCTGGAGCCGTAGCGCATTTTGCATATCCGGGGCGATCAGCACCACCGGGCCTTGATGGCGTTCGACAATTTCAGCCACTTCTGTGGCACAGGCGGCACCAGTGAGTTCACCCAACTGGCGTACATCACCCGCTTTAACGGGGAGGGAGTAACGGTATTTTACTGGCATAGCGCGTATTGGGATCTCTTTAACGCCCCCGGAGGGGGAATAATCTAGCGGACAGATAGCCTTTATTATCCTTGAGAATCCGTGATGTGCAACCTTGTGCACCTATCAGGGCACACAAGGCAGGGGGAAAGGTTATCGCGCAGAGGCCGGCAGGCGGGGTGGAGTAAAAAAGAAATCACGGGCCAGGCGGCGGGAAAGTGCCCGCAGCATCAGCCCCAGTGCGGCACACAGCATCAGGCTAAAGGCGGGATAGCAAACCAGTACCCATAACAACGCCTCTTCGGGCCAGGCCTTGCGTTCGAATATACCGAGCATCACCAAGCTCAGGGCTTCGATGATAATGCGGTGAGTGGTGTAAATCGCAATGGTGTTGGCCCCTAAATTATCCAGCAGGCGGCCAAACCCCAGGGGCCAGCGGTGTTGAACCAGCTGGAAACCCTTCATCACCATCACGATCGAGCACAGAGAAAGCAGTAAATTCACATTTTTAAAATAGAGCGCTACAGCCAGTATCAGTATGGGTATTAGCAGCCAGCTGCGGCGGCCAGGATGCCAGTTAACCACCGCCTGAATCACCTGATGACCAAACCAGGCCCCGAGGCTGTAATAAACCATATTGCGGATTACGCTATTCAGCCCCCAGTAAGGCGTGGGCATAAAATTAATACCGATGCTGATCAATACTAGAGCCAGTAATACCGGCACCCGCCAGCGTTGCAGGAACTTACACAGGGTGAAGTAGACCACCAGGGCGTAGAGATACCACAGGCTGGTACTGGCAACGGCCATGGCTTTCAGGAACCCCAATCCGTCGCTGGCATAGGCCGCATTAGTGGCAGGTAACACCCGTTCCGGGGCCAACCAGTAGTTGAGATAGCCAATGGCCTGCCATTGAACGATACCCCACAGGGCCAGCACCCATAGAATGCTCCAGAGGCGCTTATCCAGGCAGTTGCGCCAGGGAACGCTATCCACATAGCGGGTAACCAGGAAGCCAGAAATGAAAAAGAACACCGGCATGCGGAACGGTGCCAGGTAGAGGTTAAAGTAGATCCAGGCCTTGGCGATGTATTGAGCGGTGCTGCTTTCAAGGGGCGGCAGGTGAGGGTAGAAGGTGATAACCGAGTGGTAAACCACCACCAGACAGATACAAAGCCCCTTAATCTGGTTGATCCATAGGTGCTTTTCTTTCATGTGGGATGCTCGTCAGGATGAGAAGGATGCCACTTATGCTGGTGGAAATCCTCACCATCAACCAGTCAGATTGTTCCTGAACCCGCCTTTTGGCGGCAATTTCCGATTTTCGCTACGTGCAACCGTGGGTAAATAGCACCTTTAAATGATGGATAAACCAGCGTTATCGCTACCATCTGATTGATTGCTAATGGTTTTGTGATCTGGTGCAGAATATTAAAAACCTTTAAGTTTCATTTACTTGAGTATTTATCGCTTATATACTTCGTGCACTTTCATAAAACCGTTAAGACGGATTTCATGTATCAACCAGTTACGTTATTCATCGGCTTGCGTTACATGCGTGGCCGGGCCGTTGACCGCTTCGGCCGCTTTGTTTCCTGGCTGTCGACCATCGGCATTACCCTTGGGGTGATGGCGATGGTGACGGTACTTTCCGTCATGAACGGTTTCGAGCGCGGGCTGGAGGATAATATCCTCGGCCTGATGCCCCAGGCGCTGATCACCTCGCCTAAGGGGTCGATCAACCCGGAGCAGCTACCGGCCAACCACCTCAAGTTGCAGGGTGTCTCCCGTGTTGCGCCGCTCACTACCGGTGACGTGGTGCTACAAAGCGCCCGTAGCGTAGCGGTGGGTGTGATGCTGGGCGTCGATCCCAATCAACCCGATCCCCTCAGCCCTTACTTGGTTAACGTCCATTTAAACGGACTGGAAGCCGGGAAATACAACGTAATCTTGGGTGAGAAATTAGCCGGGCAGTTGGGCATTAACCGTGGCGATAAGCTGCGGATGATGGTGCCTTCTGCCAGCCAATTCACCCCGATGGGCCGCATCCCCAGCCAGCGCCTGTTCACGGTAATCGGCACCTTTGCTGCCAGCAGCGAAGTGGATCAGTACCAGATGCTGGTCAATATTCAGGATGCTTCCCGTTTGATGCGCTACCCGCTGGGCAATATCACCGGCTGGCGTCTGTGGCTGGATAAACCGCTGCAAGTGGATACCCTTAGCCAACAAACCTTACCTACCGGGACACAGTGGAAGGACTGGCGCGACCGTAAAGGCGAGCTGTTCCAGGCGGTGCGCATGGAGAAAAACATGATGGGGCTGTTGTTAAGCCTGATTGTGGCTGTGGCAGCCTTTAATATTATTACTTCTCTGGGCCTGATGGTGATGGAGAAACAGGGCGAGGTGGCTATCCTGCAAACCCAGGGGCTGACCCGCCGCCAGATTATGGCGGTGTTTATGGTGCAAGGCGCCAGCGCCGGGATTATCGGGGCCATTCTCGGCGCCTTGCTGGGGGCGCTACTCGCCAGCCAACTGAATAATTTGATGCCGGTGATCGGCGCCTTTATTGATGGCGCATCGTTACCGGTGGTGATTGAACCATTACAGGTTATCGGGATTGCACTGGTGGCGATGGTTATCGCTCTGCTTTCCACGCTCTATCCTTCGTGGCGCGCCGCTGCCACGCAACCCGCTGAGGCTTTACGTTATGAGTAATTCTGCCCTGTTGCAGTGCGTTAATTTGAGCAAACGCTACCTGGAAGGGAAGGTGCAGACCGATGTGCTGCACGAGGTAAATTTCAACATTGCCAGCGGTGAAATGATGGCGATTGTCGGCAGCTCCGGCTCCGGCAAAAGTACCCTGCTCCATCTGTTGGGTGGTCTGGATAGCCCAAGCGCCGGTGATGTGATTTTCAATGGCCAGGCCATGAGTAAACTCTCTTCCGCTGCCAAAGCCGAGCTGCGCAACCGTGAACTGGGCTTTATTTACCAGTTCCACCACCTGCTGCCTGATTTTACCGCCCTGGAAAACGTGGCAATGCCGCTGCTTATTGGCGGGAAAAAACCGGCTGAAATCAACCAGCGCGCCATGGAAATGCTGGCGGCGGTAGGGCTGGATCACCGGGCGGAGCACCGTCCCTCTGAATTGTCCGGCGGCGAACGCCAGCGCGTGGCGATTGCCCGTGCCCTGGTGAACAAGCCCCGGTTAGTGCTGGCGGATGAGCCAACCGGTAACCTCGATGCCCGCAATGCCGACAGTATCTTTAAACTGCTGGGTGATTTAAACCGCGAGCAAGGTACCGCGTTCCTGGTGGTGACCCATGATTTGCAGTTGGCTGGCCGCATGACCCGTCAGCTGGAAATGCGCGACGGCCACCTCAACAGTGAACTGACCCTGATGGGGGCGGAGTAATGGCGTCACCGTTATCCTTATTAATCGGCCTGCGCTTTAGCCGGGGGCGGCGGCGGGGTGGCATGGTATCGCTGATTTCAGTGATCTCTACTATCGGTATCGCTCTGGGCGTGGCGGTGTTGATCGTCGGCCTGAGTGCAATGAATGGTTTTGAGCGTGAGCTAAATAACCGCATTCTGGCGGTAGTCCCCCACGGCGAAATCGAGCCGGTGAACCAGCCCTGGCAGAACTGGCAGGATGCTGTCAACCGGGTGGAAAAGGTCAAAGGCATTGCCGCTGCGGCCCCTTACGTTAACTTCACCGGCCTGGTGGAGAGCGGCGTTAATATGCGCGCCATCCAGGTAAAAGGGGTTGATCCTCAGCAGGAAAGCCGCCTGAGTGCGTTGCCGAAGTTTGTGCAAAACAATGCCTGGAAAGATTTTAAAGCCGGGCAGCAGCAGATCATTATCGGTAAAGGCATGGCCGATGCCCTGCATGTCAAGCAGGGGGATTCGATCACCATCATGATCCCGAATTCCGATGCTGACCAAAAGCTGCTCCAGCCTAAGCGCATCCGTTTGCAGGTGGCCGGGTTACTGGCGCTGAGTGGCGAGCTGGATCATAGCTTTGCTATGGTGCCATTGAGTGATGCCCAACAGTATCTGGATATGGGGCAAAGCATCACCGGTATCGCGATGAAGATGAACGATGTCTTCAATGCCAATGAAATTGTGCGCCAGGCTGCCGAAGTATCCAATAACTATGTGTACCTCAAAAGCTGGATGGTGCAATACGGCTATATGTACCGGGATATTCAAATGATCCGCGCCATTATGTACCTGGCGATGGTGCTGGTGATTGGTGTGGCCTGTTTCAACATCGTTTCCACCCTGGTGATGGCGGTGAAGGACAAAAGCAGTGATATCGCGGTGCTGCGCACCCTGGGGGCCAAAGACGGACTTATCCGTGCCATCTTTGTCTGGTACGGTCTGATGGCCGGGCTGTTTGGCAGTGTGATTGGGGCCATTATCGGCGTCCTCGCTTCCTGGCAGCTCACCACTATCGTCAAAGGGATTGAAAAAATGACCGGTCACCAGTTTTTGTCCGGGGATATCTACTTTATCGATTTCCTGCCCACCGAACTGCACTGGCTGGACGTGTGCTACGTACTGGCGACCGCGCTGGTGCTGAGCCTGGTAGCCAGCTGGTATCCGGCGCGGCGCGCAAGCAATATTGACCCGGCCCGCGTGTTAAGCGGGCAGTAAAAAAATCCCACGGAGGCTGTTATGTATTATGGATTTGATATCGGCGGTACCAAGATAGCGCTAGGTGTTTATGACAAGGAACGACGCCTCCAGTGGGAAACCCGGGTCCCCACGCCACATGAAAGTTATGATGCCTTCCTCGATGCGGTGGTAGGGCTGGTGGCTGAGGCTGATGAACGCTTCGGCTGCCAGGGCACCGTGGGGATTGGCATCCCTGGTATCCCGGAAAGTGAAGAAGGCGTGCTGTATGCCGCCAACCTGCCCGGTGCCACTGGCCGCCCGGTGCGTGCCGATCTTACCCGCCTCCTGGGCCGGGAAGTGCGCATTGATAACGATGCCAACTGCTTTGCGTTGTCCGAAGCCTGGGATGATGAGTTCAGCGGTTACCCCCTGGTGATGGGGCTGATCCTCGGCACCGGCGTCGGCGGCGGCATCATCCTGAACGGCAAATCCATTACCGGCAAAAACTACATCGCCGGTGAATTCGGCCATATGCGCTTACCGGTAGATGCCCTGGATGTATTGGGCCGGAATATGCCACTGTGGCAATGTGGCTGCGGCCAAAAAGGCTGTATTGAGAATTATCTGTCTGGCCGGGGCTTTGCAGCCTTGTACCATCACTTCTACCATCAACCATTAAGCGCACCACAAATCATTGAGCGGTTTGACGCCGGTGAGGCCGATGCTATCGCCCACGTTGAGCGGTTTAGTGATTTACTGGCGGTGTGCCTGGGTAACTGGCTTACCCTGGTTGATGCGGATTTGGTGGTGATTGGCGGGGGGTTATCACAATTCTCCCGGCTGATCCCACTGGTGACCCCACGGGTGGGCCGCCACTTATTACCTATTGCTAAAGTTCCGCGTATTGAACAGGCGCGCCACGGCGATGCCGGAGGAATGCGCGGGGCTGCGTTTTTACACCTAACCCGTGACTAATTTGAGGGTGCCATGCTATCGCGTCGTTTACATCGGCTCAGCCGCTTTCGTAGAAACAAACGCCGTCTGCGCCAGCGTTTACGTCAGCGTATCTTTTTCAGAGACAAAATAGAGGGCGTTATGGGAGCACCCCGCGTGGTAGTTCTGACTGGGGCCGGGATCTCTGCCGAATCCGGGATCCGCACTTTCCGGGCAACCGATGGCTTATGGGAAGAACATCGGGTGGAGGATGTGGCGACCCCAGAAGGTTTTGCCCGCGATCCGGCCCTGGTACAGCGCTTCTATAATGACCGCCGCCGCCAGCTTCAGCAGCCATCGATCCAGCCTAATGCCGCACATAAGGCGCTGGCAAGGCTTGAGGCTGCGCTGGGGGATAACTTCCTGCTGGTGACCCAGAATATCGACAACCTGCATGAACGTGCCGGGAATAAAAATATTATCCATATGCATGGCGAATTATTAAAAGTGCGCTGTGACTGGAGTGGGCAGGTGCTGCCGTGGACCGGAGATGTGAATCCGGAGGACAAATGCCATTGCTGCCAGTTCCCGCGCCCGTTGCGCCCCCACGTCGTCTGGTTTGGCGAGATGCCGCTGGGGATGGATGAAATCTACCAGGCCATCCATCAGGCCGATGTGTTTATCGCCATTGGCACTTCTGGCCATGTCTATCCGGCCGCCGGGTTTGTCCATGAAGCCAAACTTCAGGGCGCCCACACCGTGGAGCTGAATCTGGAGCCAAGCCAGGTGGGTAGCGAGTTCGAAGAGAAGCACTACGGGCTGGCCAGCGAAGTGGTGCCCGCATTTGTAGAGCAGTTACTGAGCGACGTATAAAAAAGGCCCGGTTAACCGGGCCTTTTTATGTTACCTACCGGCTTTCAGGCGCTGGTAGTAACTTTCATACAGGGCGCTGGTGTCGCCCACGTCATCCTGCCATTCACCGTTCTTCAGTACCGCTTCTGAAGGGTATAGAGATTTATCATTGGAGATGGTGGGTTTCAGCAGCTTGCGGGCCGCCAGGTTTGGCGTCGGGTAACCGATGGTTTCTGCGACTTTCTCCGCCACATCAGGGCGTAGCAGGAAGTTAATTAACTCCAGCGCACCCTCTTTGTTTTTGGCATTGGCCGGGATGGCTAAGCTATCCATCCAGAAAATCCCACCTTCCTTCGGCCAGACAATCTCCAACGGTGTACCGGCCTGGCGGGCTACATAAGCCGAACCGTTCCACACCATCCCCAGGTTCACTTCCCCTTCCATGTAAGGGTTAGCCGGGTTATCAGAGTTAAAGGCTGCCACGTTTGGCATCAGCTTTTGCAGCTCATGATAGGCGGCTTCAATCTGTTTAGGATCGGTAGTATTGCCGGAGTAGCCTAGTTTGCGCAGAGCAACCTGGAATACTTCTCGGGCATCATCCGTCAGCAGCAGGCTGCCCTTATATTCCGGTTTCCACAAGTCCGCCCAGCTAGTCACGGTCTTCGGATCGATGCTTTCGCTATTCACGCCAATGGCCGTGGCACCCCAGATATAGGGAATGGAATAATCGTTATTCGGATCGAAGGGTTTATTCAGCATCTGCGGATCCAGGTTGTGGAAGTTGCTGAGCTGGCTTTTATCGATCTTCTGGAGCATGCCTTCTTTGCGCATTTTCGCAACAAAGTAGGTAGAGGGAACGACAAGGTCATAAGCCCCGTCTTTGTAAGTCTTGAGCTTGGCATACATGGTTTCATTCGATTCATAGGTCGAATAAATTACCTTGATGCCTGTCTCTTTGGTGAACTGTTCCAGCAGGCCTGGTGGCACATACTCAGTCCAGTTGTAAAAATAAAGCGTCTTGCTGTCATTATTCGGCGCATCGGCAGCGCTGGCGGCGTGCATACCCATAGCCAGCAGACCTGCGGCTACCAGAGGTGACCACTTTTTCATTAAGCGTTTATCCCCATAGTGAAGGTCGAAGCAGCAACGGCCGGGGGCCGTTACAGAGTAGGTAAAAAGGCATCTTGTTTTACCGGGAGGCCATTATAGAAGCCGGGGGGAGGGGGGTAAAGCTTTTGAGAATATATGCGAACTATTTGAATAAAAAGGGGGAACCGAATAACGCTCCCCCGCAGCTTTACTGTTTATCCTGAGGTTTATTGCCCGAAGATGCCCAGGATTTTTCATGGTCACCCTGTTTACGGGCATAAAACATCAGGATGGTCAGGCTAATGATAAAAGTGGCCGCCAGCTTAAGGGAATCCGCCCCGGATAACGCCACGAAGCAAAACAGGCAGCCGATTACTGATGCTGTGGCACCAAACAGGTTACGCAGAGTGGTGCCTTCCATGCGGATCGCGAAACAGAAGTAGAAGCAAGGTGGCATCGTTCACGTCAGCATGCGTGCTACCGTCCGTCGTCCCCTGCTCCTGCAATAATGAAAACACCGCCATGGCAATATGGTATGACAATATTTGAGGCAAATTATATTTCGCTGATTGCTATCGATGACTCTTTGTGCGGTCCCTGAGGATCAGTTGGCTGCCCAGTACCAATAACAAAGAGAACACCAATAAAATGGTCGCCAGGGCATTTACTTCCGGTGACACGCCCACTTTAACCATAGAGTATATTTTCAACGGCAAGATCTCATAGCTTGGCCCGGTGACGAAAGAAGAGACCACCACGTCATCCATCGACAGGGTAAAGCTCAATAGCCAGCCTGCGGCCACGGCGGGCATCGCCAGCGGCATGATGATTTTGCGCAGAATGGTCACCTCGCTGGCCCCTAGATCCCGCGCCGCCTCCAGCATCCGCACATCAAAGCCTTTAAGCCGCGAATAGACCGTTACCACCACAAAGGGCAGGCAGAAGGTGATATGGGAAAACAGCAGTGACCAGAAGCCCAGCGAGATCCCCAGCAGCATAAACAGCACCAGCAGCGAGATCGCCATGACGATATCCGGGGACATCATCACTACAAACAGCATCCCGCTGACGAAGGGTTTACCGCGGAAGTGGTAGCGGTATAGTGCCACCGCCGTCAGGGAACCAAGCAGGGTAGCGAAGGTGGCGGAAAACACCGCCATCGTCAGCGAGTGTTTGGCGGCCTGGATCAGGCTGTCATTGTTCACCAGCAGGGAATACCAGTTAGTGGTAAATCCCTGCCAGTTAATGCCAAAGCGCGACTGGTTAAAGGAATTCACAATCAGGATGATGATTGGGATGTACAGGAATGCATAAATGGCGGACATAAACCCGCCCCGCAACAGGCGACCGATCATTCAAGCTCCACCTTATTGTTAAGCAGGCGCGCCGCCCGCCAGTAAATCAGTAGCATCATGCCCATCACCACCGTCAGGGTGATACTGGTCGCTGCCCCAAACGGCCAATCGCGGATATTCAGGAACTGGCTCTTGATGACATTACCCACCATCAGGTTCTTGGCCCCACCCATCAGGTCGGAAACGTAAAACAGCCCCATGGCCGGTAACACCACCAGCAGGCAGCCGGCGATAATCCCTGGCATGGTCAGAGGAATAATGATTTTGATAAAGGTCTGAAACTTGTTCGCGCCAAGATCCCGGGCGGCTTCCAGCAGGGGCTTATCCAGCTTTTCGATACTGGAATAGAGCGGCATCACCATAAAGGGCAGCAGAATATACACCAGCCCGATGATCACCGCCGAGGGGGTATACATGATGCGAAAGGGGGTATCAATCACCCCTAGCCACAGCAGAAACTCGTTGAGATACCCTTTGGTGCTAAGGAAAATCTTCAGCCCGTAGATACGAATCAGTGAGTTAGTCCAGAAGGGGACGATCAGTAGAAATAATAGCAGAGGCCGCATCCGCTGCGGCAAGCGGGCCAGAAACCAGGCGAAGGGATAACCGATCCCCAAGCAAGCCAGGGTGGCGATGGCTGCCATATTCAGCGAGTGCAGCAGCACGTCCAAATACAACGGGTCGAACAGCCGATGGTAGTTATCCAGGCTAAACACCAGGCTGACAAAATGGTTGTCATCCCGGGTGAGGAAGCTGGTGATGATAATCATCAGGTTTGGCAAGAAAACAAACAGCAACAGCCAGCCCACCACGGTGGCAATTACCAGATTTTGAAATTTACGGGTGTTTTTCATCGGGCAGTACCACCTCCCAACTTTCGACCCAAGTGATCGCCATCTTTTGGTTCAAGGAGTGGTCAAAGTCCGGGTCATCTTCATTGAAGAACTCACTCACCATCACCATTTTGCCGGTATCCAGTTCCACGGTGGATTCAAGGGTCATACCTTTATAGTTGCGCTCACGCACATAACCCACCAGCCCATCCACGCCGTCGGTATGGTGGATCTCTTCTACCCGCAAATCTTCCGGGCGTAGCATCACATTCAGCTTCTGGCCCGGCACCACCGGGAAGTTGACGTAGATATTGCATTCCCGGCCTTCTACGCTTGCCCGTACCCGCTGCTCATCCAGCCGTTCGACAACGGTGGCGTCGAAGTTGTTGATCTCGCCGATAAAGCTCGCCACAAACAGGTTTTTCGGCTCTTCGTAGATTTCCCGTGGGGTACCATCCTGCTCAATACGGCCTTCGCGCATGACCACAATGCGGTCGGACATGGTCAAGGCTTCTTCCTGGTCGTGGGTGACGAAAACAAAGGTGATCCCGAGTTTGCGTTGCAGGGCTTTGAGTTCGTTTTGCATTTGCTTACGCAGTTTGTAATCGAGGGCGGAGAGGGATTCATCCAGCAATAGCAGGCGTGGCTTATTGACCACCGCTCGGGCAATGGCCACCCGCTGCTGTTGGCCGCCGGAAAGCTGGTGGGGCCGGCGCTGGGCGAATTGGTCAAGTTGAACCATCTTCAGCACGTCATCTACCCGTTGGGTAATTTCGCTGGCCGGGGTTTTTTGCATACGTAAACCGAAGGCCACATTGTCGAAAACCGTCATATGAGGGAAGAGCGCATAGCTCTGGAAGACGGTGTTAACGTGGCGGTTTTCCGCGGCAACTTGGGTAATGTCTTCTTCGTCGAGGTGGATGTGACCACTATCAACATTTTCCAGCCCGGCAATCAGCCGCAGAACCGTGGTTTTCCCGCAACCGGACGGCCCGAGTAAAGTCAGAAACTCGCCATGATTGATCGTCAGCGAGAAGTCAGAAATAACAGTTTTTCCATCAAAGCTTTTACGCAGCCCGGCCAGATTGACCAGCGGCAAGCGCGCCCGCGATTGTGTATTCAATTTATTACGCTGTCCCATAAAAGCGCATCGACCTGCCTGTGATGCGGGGGTTTGTGGTTGACCACCTTGAGGTTTGGCACACGATTAAGGCCGAGCATTTTACGGCAAACCGCCTATTTCGCCAATCACCGTGGGCCACCGGCCAAGAATAAATTGTCTTAAACCGGCTATGTTTAGAGTATCCATGGCAATCAGCGGGGCCTGGGTATGTATAGCGAATAAATCGCCGGTTGCCCGATGAAAAATGACATAAAGCAATATAACCGCCGCCGGGCTTTATGATAATGGCAGAACAAAAGTAGAAGGGTGATTTAATGGATAACTTACTTGATCGTTTTTTGCACTACGTGTCTCTGGATACCCAATCCAAACCTGGCGTGAAGCAGGTTCCGAGTACCGAAGGGCAGTGGAAACTGCTTAACCTGCTCAAGCAGCAGCTCGAATCAATGGGGTTAGTTAACGTCACCCTGAGTGAACACGGTACAGTGATGGGCAAACTGCCTGCCAACGTCGATAAACCGGTGCCAGCCGTGGGCTTTATCGCCCACGTGGATACCGCGCCGGATCTTACCGGTAAAAACGTCAACCCGCAGATCGTCGAGAACTACCGGGGTGGCGATATTGCGTTGGGCGTGGGGGATGAAGTGCTGTCGCCGGTGATGTTCCCGGTGCTGCACCAACTGTTGGGCCAGACCCTGATCACCACCGATGGTAGAACTCTGCTGGGTGCCGATGATAAAGCCGGTGTAGCAGAAATCATGACCGCCATGGCAACCATCATCGCCAACGGCCAGCCTCATGGTGACATTTGCGTGGCCTTCACCCCCGATGAAGAAGTGGGTAAAGGCGCTAAATATTTTGACGTGGAAGCCTTTGGCGCGAAATGGGCCTATACCGTCGATGGCGGTGGTGTGGGTGAGTTGGAGTATGAAAACTTCAACGCCGCCTCCGTGGATATTAAGATCGTGGGTAACAACGTCCACCCGGGCACCGCCAAAGGGGTGATGGTCAATGCCTTGACCCTGGCCTCCCGCATTCATGCGTTAGTCCCGGCGCAAGAAAGCCCGGAATGCACCGAGGGCCACGAAGGCTTCTATCATTTGCATACCATGAAAGGTAGCGTCGATCGGGCTGAGATGCATTACATCATCCGAGATTTTGACCGCGACAGTTTTGAAGCCCGTAAAAAGATGATGATGGATATTGCCAAAAAAGTCGGCAAAGGCTTGCACCCGGATTGCTATATTGAGCTGGCTATTGAAGACAGCTACTACAACATGCGCGAGAAAGTGGCGGAACATCCTTACATCATCGACATCGCCCGTCAGGCAATGCTGGATTGCGGCGTGGATCCGGACATGAAACCGATCCGCGGGGGTACCGATGGCGCCCAGCTATCATTTAAAGGCCTGCCGTGCCCGAATATCTTCACCGGGGGTTATAACTACCACGGTAAGCACGAGTTTGTGACCCTGGAAGGGATGGAGAAAGCGGTACAGGTGATTGTGCGGATTGCTACGCTCACCGCTGAGCGCAGCGAATAACGTGCGGCGTGAAAATTAAAACCCGGCACAGGTGGTCGGGTTTGTAGTATTAAAACTTACTCACCAAAGTACCAGTAGCCATTGTTGATTAACGCCGCCAACATCGCCAGGAAGCTCGGGTCATCCAGGGCATCGCCAAAATCACTGGCCTTAAGCGTAATAAACTGTGCCAGAGCTTCCAGGGCCGGGCGGTGGGGGCTATTGACCTGCTCACCGTTCACATAGACCTCGCCAGCTATCCGCAACACCCGTAAACCCCCCAGGCGATGCAGAACTTCTCCTTGCTGGAAGGAATCGTAGATTTCATCAGGTTGATAAGGGGGTTCCGGCAGGGAGACATCCAGTTCATGCTGAGATTGGGTAATAAACTCCCCTAGCCAGCTATTGAAAGTATCCGGATGATTAACGATATCGAGGATCATCCCGCGTATTTTTTCTGCCTCTTCCGGCAGGATATCCGCCGAATGTTCCCGTGGCGGCAGGTCAGGGTCGTTATAACGCTGGCTACCTAACTCCCGGGAAAGTACATAATCGGCAAAGCCGCTGATAAGCTCCCGGCCATTAGGCGCCCGGAACCCAACAGAGTAATTCATGGCGTTTTCCAGCGAGTAGCCTTCATGGGGGAAGCCCGGCGGAATATAAATGACGTCCCCTGGCTCCAGCTCTTCATCAATGATGGCTTCAAAAGGATCGACCTGTAACAAATCCGGGTGTGGGCAATGTTGCTTCATGGCGATCTTTTCGCCCACCCGCCAGCGGCGGCGGCCAACGCCCTGAATGATAAAAACATCATACTGATCGAGATGTGGCCCCACCCCGCCACCGGGCACCGAGAAGGAAACCATCACATCGTCTTTACGCCAGTCCGGTAAGGCGCGGAAAGGGGCCATCAACGCAGCGGTTTGCTCATGCCAGTGGTTGACCGCCTGCACCAGCAGCGACCAATTATTTTCGCCTAAATGGTCGTAGCTCTCAAAAGGCCCGTGGGCCAGATTCCACTTGCCGTCGAGATGGCTGATTAATCGGCTATCCACCTCACTTTCCATGGCCAGACCGGCTAATTCATCAGGGGAAATAGGATCAATAAAATGCTTAAAGCCGCGTTTTAAAACCACCGGGCGCTTTTGCCAATAGCGGGCAAGAAAGTCCGGCCAGTTGATATCGAGTTGATAGTCCATCTTGGGTGTCCATGGCGGCGGGAATTGCTTTTATTCTAGCGGTTGCGTCCGCTTAAGTCCCTTACTTAACGTAAAGAAAAACATCATGTAACCGTTGTGGCTCAAAATAATAACAAAGGCCGATGCAGAGCATCGGCCTTGGGTATCAAAGTGCGAAAAGTGATTATGCCAGCGCTTTCAGGATGGTTTTCAGGAACTGGTAGTTTTCAGTTTGCTCAGCCACCATGGTGCAAGTGGCGACGTCAGAGTGCAGACCACCGCGTGGGAAATCGCGGCCCAGCGCCCAGGAACCGACCAGTGACAGGCCTTTCTCTTTGGCAAAACGGCCAACTTTGTCGGCATCCGCCAGGGTGAAGACTTCGCTGGCGATGTCATTCTGGCCCAGCATTGGGGTAACGCCAATTTTGTTATACAGCTGCGCATCGCTCAGGGCTGGATAGATGGATTTCAGCTGAGCATGAGTGCTGTTAACCGCTTCAATGGCGTGGTCGCCCATACGGGTGTAAGACGGGCCGTAGTCCATCGCCATGATCTGCACAGAAATTTCAAAGTTGATGGAAGCGGCATATTTCATCATGTTCACCCCTTCAGCAGTTAGGCCGGTTGGCATAACTGGTGGGGTCAGGCTGAATTTCAGATCGCTAACCTGGCGCTGAGCTTGTTTCGCCGCCTTGAACGCCACTTGATAGTTGTACGCACCAATGGTTTCAAAATCGAGGTCGATATGTTTGATACCGTAGGTATTCACCAGATCCAGGTACATGGCGAGCATTTGCGCTTCGCTATATACCACGGAAGGATCGGTACCGGACAAGCCGCCAAAGGCAAAGATCGCCTCGCCACCAGCCTGCTGAATAATATCCACCAGCGGTTTTACGTTAGCCATTGGGAAGTAGCTATTACCCCAGCACAGCTGAGAGCTGGCTTTATCCCATACCAGGAAGGCTAGGTGGAACTTTTTGCAGCCCAGAGCCAGCGCTTCGCTGACGAACTGAGTGTTCACCGCAGGGTAATTGCCTGCGCCCCAGACGGCAAACATAGAGACATCAACATAAGGTGCGTAGGTGGTAGCACCTGGTACAACTGGCACTACTGGCTCCTCGTCGCCGCCGTCAACCGGGGTTTCTTCTTCATCACCACCGTCAATTGGAGTTTCTTCGTCGTCACCGCCATCAATCGGGGTTTCTTCTTCATCATCGCCATCAATCGGAGCGTTAGAATCAGCGATCAGCCCATCTACAAAGTAAGCTTTAGGGAAGGCTGGATTGGTATTGGCTTCAGGGAAGTTCAGGCCCACAGAGAAGGTCACGGAAGCCCCATCGGCTACCAGTTGAGAACCCAGCAGGGTGCCAGACACGATCTGGCCTTCCTGACTAAAAGTAAAACCTGCACAGCTGGAGGCGGTTGCTGGCTGAGAAAGCTCGATAGCAATAGTAGGGTTAGCCAGGGTTTTGCCAGAATGGTTGGTCATGGTTAATTCCAGTGCGGAATACCACTCGCCTTTTGAACTCCAGGAAGGTTGGAAAACAACATTGATTGAATCAGACATTTTAAGGCTCCATATACAGTTGAGTTATTGACCGACCGGGTTGGCCGGGATGTGCTCTACTGTATTCAGTTGTGGAACCAATGCATGTCATCTGGCCTCACAGGCCATCACAATGCATCATCCAAAGTGAATGATGCAGGATGAGGAATTAATTTTCGTCAGTGTCCCCATTCTGAAGGCCAAAAATGGCTTCCATGCGCGCCCCGCCGAGCAGGCTATCCCCGGTGCTAATTTTCCCGTTGTACTGATCGACAATATCCCTGGCAACCGACAGCCCCACCCCCTGGCCGGGGCGCAGGGTATCGATACGCTGGCCGCGATCGAATACTAGGGTGCGTTTGTTTTCCGGAATACCAGGCCCATCATCTTCAACAATAATATGCAGCGAGTTTTCGGTTTGGCGAGCGCTCACTTCGACAAATTCGAGGCAGTATTTACAGGCGTTATCCAGCAGATTACCCATCACCTCCATGAAATCATTCTTCTCACCCATGAAAGTGATTTCTGGTGAGATATCCAGGGTAATGGAAACCCCTTTACGCTGGTAAACCTTATTAAGGGCCGAGGTTAAATTATCCAGCAGCGAGGCCACCGGGTGTAGCTCCCGGCTCATTAACACATTCCCACTGCGCATACTGGCGCGATGCAGGTAGTAGCCAATTTGCTGGGATATCCGGCTGATTTGCTCCAGCATCACCGGCTCGGCCTGCTCTACGGAGAGTTTATCGGTACGCAGTGAGCGCAGAGTGCTTTGCAATACTGCCAGCGGGGTTTTAAGACTATGGGTCAAATCCGTGAGGGTGGTGCGGTATTTGTCGTAGCGCTCACGCTCGGTTTTCAGTAGCCGGTTGAGGTTACGCACCAGGCTGGTTAATTCACGGGTGGTATCCGGGTTCAGGCTTTCACGGTTGTGCTCTTCCAACTCACGCACTTCCTTTGCCAGTGCCTCAATGGGCCGCAGGCTCCACCAGGCCGCCAGCCATAGCATGGGTATAACTAATAAAAGATTGGCCATCATTACATACAGGAACCAACTCCAGACGATATAAGATCGTTTTAGTTCAACCGGGATGGCATCTACCACAGCAATGGTCAGGGCAGGCATCCGGGAGGTGGCGGGATAACGGCTCACCGCCACCGAGTGGGTTAGCTCTTCATCATCACCGGCCGCTTGCAGGTCATTTAACTGCTGGCGATAGGTCTGGTTTTCATTGCCCACCAGGGTACTACTGGTGTGGACACTGGCCTCAAGTTCATGTAACCCATCGTCATTTAACCATTCACGCAGGATTTGCTTTTCCAGCCATTCGACGTTGCGCTGTGCCCACAGCAGTTTGCCGTTATCATCATAAATAAAAGTGAGGGTGGGGCTTTGTAGGTTAAGGTTTTCCGGGATATCAACATTCACTTTGCCGTTATCCCAGCGGGCCAGGGTGTAGAACAGATTGCTCTCACCGCGCAGCAGCCGGAAGGTGGTTTTATCAAAGCTCACACTGTAACCCACCAGGGCCACCATACCGTAGGCCAGCGAAAGCACCATCACCACGGCGGCGGTGGCAAGCAAAAAGCGAACCCGCAACGAAAGCGGGAACAGTAAACGGGGCAAGATACGCATCAGGCTAAGTCGAAGCGGTAACCCTGGCCGCGTACTGTGGTGATCACGTCATTACTGTATTCGGCCTGGATTTTTTTGCGCAGGCGGCCCATTAACACGTCGATGGTGTGGCTCTCACGCAATTCGGCATCGGGGTAGAGTTGTAGCATCAGAGATTCCTTGCTAACCACTTTCCCGGCGTTGCGGATCAGTGTTTCGATAATGGTGTACTCAAAGGCAGTCAGCTTGATGGCAACATCATTAACCGCCAGTTCACGGCGGGACAAATCCACTTGGAACGGCGCCTTAGTAATCACCTGGGAGGCCAGGCCGCTGTTGCGGCGCATCAGGGCCTGCATACGGGCCACTACCTCTTCCAGATGGAAGGGTTTGGTCACGTAGTCATCGGCACCGGAACCCAGCACTTCCACTTTATCTTGCCAGCCTTCGCGGGCGGTCAGCACCAGGATCGGGATGGTCACGTCATGGCTGCGCCAGCGGCGGATCATCGAACCACCGTCTTCATCAGGCAGGCCTAAATCGACGATAGCCACATCAGGGGTATGTTCGTTAAGGAAATAATCGGCTTCTTTGGCATCTTCCGCCGCATCCACCTGGTGGCCCAGTTCACGCAGTTGAACCTGAAGGTGATGGCGGAGCAGGGCATTGTCTTCCACGACCAATACACGCATGGTGAACCTCTTTATATCGCTGAGAAAGTGTCTGAATTATCTCCATCCCGCTATAAACCGTTGCTCAATCAGCGGGTTTAATATTGTTGATTATTATGATACGCCAAAAACAACCACGCCACCCGGAGGTGGCGCAGTATTCAGTACTAGGGTTTATTCTAAGTCGTCAACCATTTGCGTGGCGCGGCCCAGGTAGTTAGCCGGGGTCATGGCTTTTAGCCGAGTTTTCTCTTCTTCCGGCAGAGTCAGACCATCGATAAAGGCCTTCATCCCTTCGGCATCCACGCGCTTACCGCGAGTCAGCGCTTTGAGTTTCTCGTAAGGCTTTTCGATGCCATAGCGGCGCATCACGGTCTGGATTGGCTCCGCCAGCACTTCCCAATTGTGATCTAGTTCATCCAGCAGATGATCCTGGTTAAGTTCCAGCTTGCTCACACCCTTCAACGTGGATTGATAGGCGATTAATGCATAGCCTATACCCACACCCAGGTTGCGCAGCACGGTGGAGTCAGTCAGATCGCGCTGCCAGCGGGACACCGGCAGTTTGCTGGCCAGATGCTGCAACATGGCATTAGACAAGCCCAGGTTGCCTTCGGAGTTTTCGAAGTCAATCGGGTTCACTTTGTGCGGCATGGTAGAGGAGCCAATTTCACCGGCAATGGTCTTCTGCTTGAAGTGGTTGAGCGCCACGTAGCCCCAGATATCGCGGTCGAAATCGATAAGGATAGTGTTGAAGCGGGCCACGCAGTCGAACAGCTCGGCAATATAGTCATGTGGCTCGATCTGGGTGGTATACGGGTTCCACTGAATACCCAGAGAGGTAACAAACTCTTGGCTGAACTGGTGCCAGTCCACTTCCGGGTAAGCAGCGATGTGAGCGTTATAGTTACCCACCGCACCGTTAATTTTGCCCAAGATCTCAACCTGGGACAGCTGGCGGAACTGGCGCTCCATACGGTAGGCCACGTTGGCCATCTCTTTACCCATAGTAGATGGGGTAGCTGGCTGGCCGTGGGTACGGGACAACAGCGGAACGTCACGGTACTGGTGGGCCAGGCCTTTGATGGCATCAATCAATTTACGCCAGTAAGGCAGAACCACGTCCTGGCGGGCGCTTTGCAGCATTAATGCATGGGACAGGTTGTTAATATCTTCAGAGGTACAGGCAAAGTGGATAAATTCTGACACCGCATGCAGTTCCGGCACCGCTGCGACTTGCTCTTTGAGGAAATATTCCACGGCTTTCACGTCGTGGTTAGTGGTGCGTTCGATGGTCTTGATGCGTGCCGCGTCTTCTTCATTGAATTCAGCCACAATTTTATCAAGGTAACCGTTTGCGTTTGCGCCAAAAGCAGGAACTTCCTTGATTGCTGCTTGCGAGGCCAGTTTTTGCAGCCAGCGCACTTCAACCTGCACGCGGAACTTCAGCAGGCCAAACTCGCTAAAAATAGCGCGCAGTTCGCTGACTTTATCGCCATAGCGTCCATCAACGGGGGAAACGGCGGTCAGTGAGGATAATTCCATAGGTCACAACTCCGGAGTTAAATGAGCGAGAATTTGCTTTGCCTGAGTACACAGACGATTACGAGAGAACATCAATTGCAGGCGGCCACCGCCAACCTGGTGCCAGAGCACCGCGGCGCGGATACCGCATAACAGGCCGGTACGGACTTTGGCCTGGATTTGCGGGCTTTGCAGCACCGCAGGGGAGCCGGTTACCTGAATGCGTGGCCCTAATGGGCTAATCACATCCACATAAATCCCGGCCATGGCATTCAATAAAGTATCTGATTGCAGATCGAAATGGGCTAACTGACGCGATAACCCATTAATCCGCTCACCCAAGGTATTCAGCGCCGATTTATTGGCCGAAAGCTTGCGCTCCAGCACCATCATGCTCAGGGTGTAGCGGGTTAGTTCAGCATTTAACCCCTGGCGGCTGCTGGCATTGAGCACGCCTAACAGGGTTTCAAGACCCAATTTTAGATTGGCTTCATTACCGCCAAAGACGGCAAGGGTAGAGCTGGGGCTAAGAACGATAACGCTGTTCAGCGAGGCGTTGAAGGCCTCGCTGTCACAGTGGCCCTGATGCGCTAACTGCTGCACCAGATGGGCTGACTGGCAAATGCCTGCTAACGCCAGCGTGATATCGTAATAGTTTTTAGCCACAGCAACTCCTGTATTGAGCAAAAAAAATCGGGCTGTTACCCAGCCCGTATCATTAAAGTGGTAAAGGCAGGCGTTGCTCGATAACCCCACCGCCAAGGCAGATTTCACCGGCGTAGAATACCGCAGACTGGCCTGGGGTCACCGCCGCTACCGGCTCATCGAAGCGCACTTCCAGGCGGTCTTCACCCAGCGGGATCAAGGTACACGGCAGGTCTTCCTGACGATAACGGGTTTTAACGGTACAACGCAGGGTTTCGGTGAGCGGCTCGCGGGAAACCCAATGCAGCTGTTGTGCAATCAGGCCGACGGACATCAGGCGCGGGTGTTCATGGCCCTGTGCCACCACCAGCAGATTGTTCTCGACATCCTTATCCACCACGTACCACGGATCTTCGCTACCTTCTTTGGTGCCGCCGATACCCAGGCCTTTACGCTGGCCCAGAGTGTGGTACATCAGGCCCTGGTGTTCGCCAATCACATCGCCGTCCACAGTGATGATCTTGCCCGGTTGGGCTGGCAGGTAACGGCCGAGGAATTCGCGGAATTTGCGCTCACCAATAAAGCAGATCCCGGTGGAGTCTTTTTTCTTGGCGGTGGCCAGATCCAGTTCTTCGGCAATGCGGCGGACTTCTGGTTTTTCCAGCTCGCCCACCGGGAACAGGCTCTGAGCAACCTGGTCATGGCCCAGGGTGTAGAGGAAGTAGCTCTGGTCTTTGTTGCTATCCAGGCCGCGCAGCAATTGGGTTGTGCCGTCTACATCCCGGCGGCGCACGTAGTGGCCGGTGGCGATGTAGTCTGCGCCCAGATCTTCTGCGGCGAATTCCAGGAAGGCTTTAAATTTGATCTCTTTATTGCAGAGAATATCCGGATTAGGGGTGCGCCCGGCTTTGTATTCCGCCAGGAACAGTTCGAACACGTTGTCCCAGTATTCAGCGGCAAAGTTAACGGTATGCAATTCAATGCCCAGCTTATCGCAAACGGCCTGGGCATCCGCCAGATCCGATGCCGCTGTGCAGTACTCCTCGCCATCGTCCTCTTCCCAGTTCTTCATGAACAGGCCTTCAACCTTATAGCCCTGTTGCATCAGGAGCCAGGCGGAAACGGAGGAATCAACACCGCCGGACATGCCGACGATCACTTTTTTTTGGCTTTCAGACATGGAGATACTCACTACATTGAACTTCAGGGCGGCATATTCTAGCACGGGCCATCCTGATAGGCACCCTTAAGTAAACGGCCAGTTAAAGGCATCAAGAATATCCAGCTCGAATCGTTTACCGGACTGGTAACAGCGAATGCTTTCCGCCACCAGCGGGGAGCGCAGATTCGGGGCTTCCAGAATCTCTGCGGCAGTTAACCACAGGCAGCGCTCAATATCGCTATCCTGGGGGGAGGTCTCTAGCGGTGCGGGCAGATCGATGGCAAACAGGAAGCGTAAGAACGGGGTTTTGTCCGGTGCGATCCATTGATGCATCCGCAGGAAATGTTGCGGATCGGCGTGGATGCCAGTCTCTTCATAAAGTTCGCGGCGAGCGGCCTGGAACAGGGTTTCGTCTGCTTCCAAATGGCCAGCAGGCTGGTTCAATAACGACTGATTGTTGACGGTTTCTTCGACAACCAAAAATTTGCCATTGGCCTGAACGATACAGGCCACGGTGACATGAGGTTTCAACATCCTGTTCTCCTTACATGTGGACTACAGCGGCTTATCAATATGGTCGTAAATTGTCTGGAGCTGTTTCAGCCGCTCATTATAGCGGGCAGTCAAACATGCCGTGTCTGAATTACAGCGTTGGCGGGCTTTCAGCCAAGCCTGTTGATCATCCTGCATACTACCGCGAAAACCCATTGCAAACAGCCCCTTCAAAAAGCGGTATTCCGTTGCCATCTGGACATCTTTATCATTCAGTACCCGATTGGCACAAATAGCTTTCTCATCAGGGGCACGGGCTTTGGCGCAGTCAAAACTGGCGGCCAGGGCCATGTTGGAGCTTAACAGTAATAGTGCCACCGCAAGGATAGGTTTCATTTTCACTCCGGAGTGATTTCGCGCCACTTGCCATTGGCAAGGCCTTTAAGAGTATATGGCCCCATGGCGTAGCGGATTAGCCGTAAGGTAGGGTAGCCCACGTGGGCGGTCATGCGGCGAACCTGGCGGTTACGGCCCTCGTAAATCGTAATTTTTAGCCAGCTGGTGGGAATGGACTGACGTTCACGGATCGGAGGATTGCGCGGCCACAGCCAATCCGGCTGGGTAACCAATTCAACTTCGGCGGGCAGGGTAGCCCCGTCCTTTAGGCTCACGCCACGGCGCAAATCGGACAACGCTTTTTCATCAGGAATCCCTTCTACCTGGACAAAATAGACTTTACCGGTGCGTTTGCCCGGCTGGGTTAACTGTGCCTGGATAGCCCCGTTGTTGGTTAGCACCAGTAAGCCTTCGCTATCCCGGTCCAGCCGCCCGGCGGCATAAACATCGCTTATCGGAATATAGTCTTTCAACGTGCTGCGACCGGCCTCGTCGGTAAACTGGGGCAACACATCAAAAGGCTTGTTAAATAGCACCAGCCGGGCAGGGCCACTGTGCGAGCGCTTAGGCCGGGGTTTAGCTGAAGGGCGGCGTGAAGATGAGTGGGTAGTTGAATGTGAGCGTGAAGGTTTCATCATGTTTTTCAAAATAATTAAGTAAGTCCTCGGGCAAGGATACTCCAAAGGCCAGGCTGATGCTGCCTTGATTCAATTGTGCTATTCACTCACCACCTGCCAGCACTGTGACCGCAACCCTTGTGGGTTGCGCTGTGATTTGTTAAATAATTAGCGGCCCTGCGAACTGCCGATAGTGATTCATTTACCTTTAAGGTCATGATTGTCTCCGTAACATAACCAAATGTAATCGTGGCTGGCACGGTGCTTAGCGATCCGGTAGTATTGACACGCCAATTACAATTTATTAACAAAAATCAGTTTTAACCAGAAACGCTCGAAGGAGAGGTGAATGGAAAGCAAAGTAGTTGTTCCGGCGGAAGGTCAGAAAATCACCCTACAAAATGGCAAGCTGAACGTGCCGCACAACCCGATTATCCCTTTCATTGAAGGTGACGGTATCGGTATTGATGTGACCCCAGCGATGTTGAAAGTGGTGGATGCCGCCGTGGAAAAAGCCTACAAAGGCGAGCGCAAAATTTCCTGGATGGAAGTCTACACCGGCGAGAAATCTACCCAAGTTTACGGCCAGGATGTCTGGCTGCCAAAAGAAACGCTGGATTTGGTGCGCGACTACCGTGTTGCCATCAAAGGCCCACTGACCACCCCAGTAGGTGGCGGTATTCGTTCTCTGAACGTAGCCCTGCGCCAGGAACTGGATCTGTATATCTGCCTGCGCCCGGTTCGCTATTACCAGGGCACCCCAAGCCCGGTTAAACACCCGGAGCTGACTGACATGGTCATCTTCCGTGAAAACTCTGAAGACATCTACGCGGGTATCGAGTGGAAAGCCGATAGCGCGGAAGCAGAGAAAGTAATCAAATTCCTGCGTGACGAAATGGGCGTGAAGAAAATTCGCTTCCCTGAACACTGCGGGATTGGTATCAAGCCTTGTTCTGAGCAGGGTACTAAACGCCTGGTGCGCGCTGCCATTGAATACGCGATCACTAACGAACGTGATTCCGTGACCCTGGTGCACAAGGGCAACATCATGAAGTTCACCGAAGGTGCCTTCAAAGATTGGGGCTACCAGCTGGCGCGTGAAGAGTTTGGCGGTGAGCTGATTGACGGCGGCCCGTGGGTAAAAATTAAGAACCCGAACACCGGTAAAGACATCATCGTTAAAGACGTTATCGCCGATGCGTTCCTCCAGCAGATCCTGCTGCGCCCGGCGGAATACGACGTTATCGCCTGTATGAACCTGAACGGTGACTATATCTCCGACGCCCTTGCTGCCCAGGTTGGCGGGATTGGTATCGCCCCAGGTGCAAACATCGGTGATGAATGCGCACTGTTCGAAGCTACCCACGGTACTGCACCGAAGTATGCCGGTCAGGACAAGGTGAACCCAGGCTCCATCATCCTCTCCGCTGAGATGATGCTGCGCCATATGGAGTGGTTCGAAGCCGCAGACCTGATTGTTAAAGGTGTTGAAGGCGCTATCGCTAACAAGACCGTGACCTATGACTTCGAGCGCCTGATGGAAGGTGCTAAGCTGCTGAAATGCTCAGAGTTTGGCGACGCTATCATCAAGAATATGTAATTCGGCCCAGGCTGGATGATAGAAAGGGAACCTTCGGGTTCCCTTTTTTGTGCTTAGCCTTATAAGAAAATAGGAAACGGCGTTAAATAATTCTGGAACAATAATACTTCTTAAAATTAATTTCACAATTAATTTGAGAATAGATAACGCTAGTAATCAACTTTATCATAAATTAACCGGGCCAATTAAGCAGTACTTATTGTCAGGAAGTAGGCTGAGTTTTATGTTTTATAATCATACGCCGTTCATTATAGACAACATGATCATTTGGCACGTCTTTGTTGATAAACGACATCGCGCCAATAGACACGTTATTCCCAATGGTTAAATCGTTACCCATAATGCATGAGCCAGTGCCCATTTCCACATTATCACCTATCCGAATGATAGGGTTTGGATTGTTATTATTTAAACTCCCCCCTAGCCCGATCGTGCAGTTATGGCGTATTTTGAAGTTTTTACCAATAACTGAACAGCCATTGATCGCCACCGACATAAAGTGGGTAATATTCAATCCAGGGCCAATGATGGCCGGGAGTTGGATCTCGGCATTATATTTTCTGATTAATTTTCTGTTGATTTTGAATGCAAGGCTTCTATTTAATTTCCCCCCGCAATGGTATTTATAGGAGGCGATACGCCACCAAAAATTCAATCTTCTTTCCGGGCATTTGAATGCTTTATGGGCAGCACTTAACCAACTGAATGGCTTATCATTCATCATCACTTCTTTTTGTAGACATTCATGAAGATGTTTTTTTAAACCTACTTTGGTCATAAAATGCTCAGCATTAATTAGGGATTGTTCATTAATAATTTTTAC
>CBIFWW010000018.1:0-31043 GCA_966186435.1 uncultured Enterobacteriaceae bacterium | reverse complement strand
ATTTACCATTAAGTGTTCACATAATGAATATTAACGGATTGTTTTTACAGGGTGATTTCCCGGCGGGGAGCGAGGAATGGTGGCAAGAAAAAGCCGCTGTCGGGATACCGATTGTTGGTGGGGCCGGGCCTCAGCGCCAGGTCACTTTTCTGTGGCGCGACCCTCAAGGGAGTGAAACCCAATCCCCCATCCAGCGGGTTTGGCTATATATCACCGGGATCACCGATCATCACGGCCCGGCTACGCCAGTGTGCCTGGCACGGGTGGCCGGGACGGATATCTGGCACCATACCTTGCCTCTGGCCAGTACCTGGCGCGGCAGCTACTGCCTGATCCCGTCGTTATGCACCGATGACTTCCCCCCTGGGGCCTTTGATAACCCGCCCCAGCGCCAGGCGCTCAGGGAAGGGTGGCGCAAATTATTACCCCACGCCCAGGCCGATAGCTTTAACCCCGATAGCTGGTGCGGGGGCCGTGGCCATGCCACTTCCGCTTTGCATCTGCCCGCAGCCCCCGCTCAGCCAGGCTGGGACAATCCGGCCGCAAGCTGGCCCCAACCGCAAAAAATCCACTGGTCCAGCACCCTGTTAGCGAACCGCCGCCGGGTGTGGCTGTTTGCCCCCGGTGATGCACCTGCCGAACAGCGCCCCTTAGCTATCTTGTTGGACGGCCAGTTCTGGGCAACCCAAATGCCCATCTGGCCCGCCTTGCAGGCGCAAACCCTGAAAGGCGATCTCCCCCCGGCCCTGTACCTGATGATTGACGTGGTGGATAACGACACCCGCAGCTGTGAGCTGCCCTGCAACCCGGCATTCTGGCAGGCGGTAGAGCAAGAGTTGTTGCCACTGGTACGGCAACATACCCATTGGCGCGAAGATGCGGCCACCACCCTGGCGGTGGGCCAAAGTTTTGGCGGGCTGGCGGCGCTGTATGGCGGCTTGTATTTCCCGGAGCTTATCGGCGGCGTGCTGAGCCAGTCTGGCTCTTACTGGTGGCCGCGCCGTGAAGAAGGAGAGCAACCGGGCTGGCTCACCACCCAGATCCAGCAAAGCGAAGTGGGCCAAAGGGCAATGAACATTTTCCTTGAGGCGGGCATTTATGAACCGCTGATTCACCGCGCCCATCAGGGGCTGGTGCCGTTACTACAACAACCACAGCACAGGCTTTGCTACCGCCAGGTTGAAGGTGGCCATGATGCGCTCTGCTGGCGCGGCGGGCTGATTGCCGGGCTGCGCTGGCTGTGGGCGCCCTATTTTTAGCAGGCCGTTAGTGGCCGCCAGTAGACAGGAGCAGGCATGGAGATATCCAACCCCTTTGACGCCCCCGAGGGGCAATTTCTGGTGCTGGAAAACCCGCATCAGCAATTCAGTTTATGGCCGGCGCTATGTGCCTTGCCCCCGGGATGGCGGGTGGTTTACGGCCCCTATGCTCAGCCTCAGTGCTGCCAGTGGTTAGAGCATCACTGGCTCAGCTTGTTACCTAAGACTTATGCTCACTACCAGTAAGGATGCAGGATGACCGACAAAAAACGGGCGCTGGTGGCAGCGCAACCCGGCATCTGGATGGCGGATAAACTTTCTACCCTCCCCAACAGCTGGAGCGTGGCCCATTACGTTGAGCTGAAGGGGGGTATCGACAGCGGCTTATTAAGCCAGGCGATTATCCGGGCGATGGGGGAGGCCGATACTCTGACCATGGCCTTCGGTGAAGAGGCAGGCGTGGCCTGGCAGCAGGTGCAGCCTGATTTTCATTTCAGCCCGCCGCACATCCTTGACCTGCAAAGTCACCCTGACCCGCAGGCCGCTGCCCGGGCGGTGATGGAGCAGGATTTAGCCCAGGATTTACGCTTAAGCCGCGGCCAGCCCTTATACCATCACTGCCTGATGCATACCGGCCCGCGCCAGTGGCTGTGGTACCAGCGCTATCACCATCTGGTGGTGGATGGCTACAGCTTCACCGCCATTACCCGCCGCACGGCGGATATTTATAGCGCCCTGTGCCAGCAAATCGATCCGCCGCCATCACCCTTTACCCCCTTTGGCGAGGTCGTGGATGAGTACCAGCATTATCAGCAATCCCCGGCCTGCGAACGGGATCGCCACTTCTGGCGGGAAACCGTCAGCACCCTGGCGGCCCCGCTGACGTTATCCGCCCAGCCGGTGAACAGCGCAGCCCCCCACCGGGAGCTGATCCGCCAGCGTCTGGCCTTTGACGGTAACCATTTCCGTACTCTGTGCGCGGCCAGCCCCCAATGTTCGGCGGCGGATATCGCGCTGGCGCTGATCAATCTGTGGTTGTCCCGGGTAAGTAACCGGCCCCAGTTCAGCGCCGGGTTTATCTTTATGCGGCGCATTGGCTCCAGCGCGCTGACGGCCAGCGGCCCGGTGCTTAACGTGCTGCCTTATGAAACCCGGCTCCAGCCCGGCATGACGCTGGCCCAGCTCGCCGGTGAGTTAGCAAAAGGGATGAAGCAACTGCGCCGCCATCAGCGTTATGACGCCGAGCAGATCCAGCGCGATCGCGGGGCCAGCGCCCAAGGTGCGCCGCTATACAGCACGGTGGTGAACCTGAAGATGTTCGACTACCGGCTGGATTTCAATGGGGTACAAGGTATTACCCATCAGTTGGCTTCCGGGCCGGTGCGCGATCTGGAAATCGCCCTCTATCTGGATGAACAGGGTGGGGCGGGGCTAGAGATCCTGGCAAATGCCGACCGTTATAACCTTGATGAGCTGGCGGCCCATCTGCAACGGCTGCCGCTAATATTACGCCAACTGGCCGCAGACCCTGGCGCAGACCTCACCAGGATTAACATTGTCCACCCGGCGGAGCAGGCGCTTATCGACCAGGCCAATGCCACCGGGCACCCTCTGCCTGCCGCTACATTGAGCGAGCACCTGAGCCGCCAGGCGTTGGACACCCCTGATGCCCCGGCACTGGCCGACCAACACCATCAGCTGACCTACCGGGAGATGCGTTTACAGGTATTGGCATTGGCCCAACAGCTGCGCAATCAGGGGGTACAGCCTGGTGATGTGGTAGCGGTGGCTTTGCCCCGCTCGGTATTTTTGTCGCTGGCGCTTCAGGCCATTGTTGAAGTGGGGGCCGCCTGGCTGCCGCTGGATACCGGCTACCCCGATGAACGGCTGCAAATGATGCTGGAAGACGCTGCTCCCCGCTTGCTGATCACTCAGGCCGACCAGCAATCCCGCTTTGCCGGGCTGCCGGATCTGCGCTGCTATTTATATTCGGCCCTGCTTGAGGAGGCCACCTCAATGGCCCCGCTGGGGGCCTCCCACCCCAATCACACTGCCTATGTGATTTACACCTCTGGCTCTACCGGCCGGCCTAAAGGGGTGATGGTGGGCCAGCAGGCCATCGTCAACCGCCTGTTATGGATGCAAAATCATTACCCGCTGCATCAGGATGATGTGGTGTTACAGAAGACCCCGAGCAGCTTTGATGTGTCGGTGTGGGAATTCTTCTGGCCGCTAATGATGGGGGCCAGACTAGTGATGGCCCCACCGGAGGCCCACCGCGATCCGTTGGTGCTGCGCCAATTGTTGGTGCAGTGGCAGGTGACCACGATGCACTTTGTCCCTTCTATGCTGGCGGCCTTTGTGGCGGCAATGGACACCGCAGATGCGGCCCGGCACTGTGCCAGCCTGCGCCGGGTATTCTGTAGTGGCGAAGCCTTACCCACCGATCTGTGCCGGGAGTGGGAGCGGCTGACTGCTGCCCCCCTGCACAATCTTTATGGCCCGACGGAGGCCGCCGTGGACGTCAGTTGGTACCCCGCCTATGGCGAGGCGCTGGCAGCGGTGACCGGGCCGAGCGTGCCTATCGGCTGGCCGGTGTGGAATACCGGGCTGCGCATTCTTGATGGAGCCATGCAGCCGCTGCCACCGGGGGTGGCGGGGGATCTTTATCTCACCGGGGTGCAGCTGGCCCAGGGCTATTTAGCGCGGCCAGATCTCACCGCCAGCCGCTTTATTGCCGACCCGTTCGACGCCGGGGCGCGGATGTACCGCACTGGCGATGTGGCCCGCTGGTTGGCGAACGGGGCAGTGGAATACCTTGGCCGCAGCGACGATCAGCTTAAAATCCGCGGCCAGCGTATCGAGCTGGGGGAGATCGACCGGGTGATGCAAAGCCTGCCGGGGGTTGCCCAGGCGGTAACCCATGCCTGCGTGCTTAATCAAGCTGCCGCAGGGGCGGGTGATGCGCGCCAGCTGGTGGGGTATCTGGTGCCGGAGGCCGGGGTGAATCTGGATAGCAGCAGCCTGCGCCAGATGCTGGGGGAACGGCTCCCGGCCCATATGGTGCCGGTGGCGCTGGTGGCGCTGGCCCAGTTGCCACTCAGTGCCAATGGCAAGCTCGATCGCAAAGCCTTGCCGCTGCCTGAACTGGCGGCGCGGGTAGGTAGGGCGCCTGCGCCGGGGATGGAAACCACAGTGGCGAATGCCTTTGCCGGGCTGCTGGCCTGTGACGTGGCCTTTGCCGAGGACGACTTCTTTGCCCTCGGCGGCCACTCGCTATTGGCGATGCGCCTGGCGGCGACCCTAAGCCGAGAAACCGGTAAACCGCTCACTGTAGGCCAGATTATGGTGGCTTCCACCGTGGAAGCCCTGGCGGCGGTGCTGGAGGATGGCAGCCAGGCTGATGACGGCTTTGGGGCTATCCTGCCTTTACGTGATGCCAGCGGGCCAAGGCTGTTCTGCTTCCATCCTGCTTCCGGGCTGGCCTGGCAGTTCAGTATTTTACAGCGCTATCTACCGGCCCATTGGGCCATCACCGGGATACAATCCCCCCGCCCTGAGGGGCCGATGGCGACGGCGCAAGATCTGGATGCCCTGGTAGCGGCCCACCTGCACACTCTGCGCAGTTGCCAGCCACATGGCCCTTACTATTTATTAGGCTACTCGTTAGGTGGGACGCTGGCCCATGCCCTTGCCGGGCAGCTGCGTGCCGCCGGGGAAACCGTGGCGTTCCTTGGGTTACTGGATACCTGGCCGCCGGAAACCCAGAACTGGTCCGATAAAGCCGCCAATCAGCTGGACCCGGCGGTGCTGGCGGAGATCGAACGGGAGCGCCAGGCCTTTATTGCCGCCCAACAAGGTAACAGTTCAAGCCAGCTGTTTGAGACTATCGAGGGTAACTATGGGGATGCTGTCAGGTTGCTGACCACTGCCCATAGCCGCCCCTTCGACGGGGAAGCCACGCTGTTTGTGGCGCGGGATACCCTGCCTGGCAATCTATCACCCCAACAGGCTTGGTCGCCGTGGGTTACACAGCTTAAAACCCATGATGTGGCCTGTAGCCATGCGGAGATTATTGCCCCGGCGCAGTTTGCCACCATCGGGCCAATACTGGCCCAGGCGTTGGCTGAATTAGAGGGATAGCGGGAAAGCCAACCCCTGGCGGCAATCCTGGCCGTCAGGGGTGTTGTTGTTTAATCCGTGGGTCGATAGCGAACGGCTCCCGTTGGGCCTGGGATAACACAGCGGCAGCAGCGGGATGATCCGGATTTAGAATGGCATTGTCTTCACCGGTTAGGGTGCTGGGGACGGTAAGCATCAACACCTGGCCCTGGCTTAAATCGAGAAATGCCGCCCCGATGGCCTGGGTTTGCTCCTGCTCTTGATATTTCCACCACTGGTCTGGCAGATGAGGGGCCGCCAACTGGGCAATTTCCTCTTCCGGCACTTCTACACTCAACATCACAAACTGACTTTGGCGTAACAATTCGGCCCCGGCATGGACTACCGTTTCCAGGGTGGCCAGCGCTTTGGAACTGCTGAAATAGACCGCTTTGACGCCTGGCGGGTTCCAGCGGCCGCCAAAGGTTTCAGCGCCAATACCGCTAAAAGGGTCATCGGCGTGGCGGGCTTTTACTAACCGATAAAAAGTGCGTGAAGGCTGGGGTGCGCGCTCCTTGCGCGGGGTTTTCCCTGTCATTAGACAATCACCCCATGCTCCAGACGGCCCACCAGGGTGCCGACGGCTTTGCAGCCTGCGGGGGTAGTCAACATGGTGACCGGGGCGCGGTCGTCCAGCGCCACTGCCGGCTGATGAAGCCAGTGAATGGCCGCTTCCACATTGCCTTCAAATAATTTGAGGGTGGCATCGATCACTTCCAGCACCATATACAGGCGTGCGCCCTGCTCAGTGGTCAGGGGCTTGCCGGTGCTTTCCCGGCGGCGGAAGGTGTTGCGGTCAATGGAGACCATCAGCGCCATTTCAATCGGGGTGATTTTAAGTAGCGCGGCGGCGCGGGCAATGAGCGCCACATCCAGCCCGGCCTCGATCAGCGCATGGGCTTTAATGCTGTTTTTAGGTAAGCCGATAGTGTCGAGGAAGGTGTTAGCCTTCCCCACTCGGCCAGTGGGATCGAAGATCCGGGTATGTTGATTTAGCATCATAATGAGCACCTCTAAGTACAACTGTACATGAAGAATGCTCAATTGAACAGTTGGCGGTTGAATTATGTGCGCGATGTCTGGCGGCCCAATGGTACCACCAAGGGGGTGCCGGCCACCGGGTCAGCAATAATGGTCGCCTCCATCCCATACACTGCACGGATAAGATCCGGGGTCACAATCTCTGCCGGGTCCCCTTCGGCGACAATTTTCCCTTCCCGTAAAGCAATTAAATGGGTGGCATAGCGGCAGGCCTGGTTGAGATCGTGGAGCACCGCCGCTAGCGTATAACCCTGGCTGCGGTTCAAATCGCTGAGCAGCTCCATTAAATCAATCTGGTGGCTGATATCCAGCCAAGTGGTGGGTTCATCCAGCAGCATAATAGCGGTTTGCTGGGCCAGCACCATGGCGATCCACGCCCGCTGGCGCTGGCCGCCGGAAAGGGTATCCACCGGGCGATCCACCAGATCCGTTAATCCTGTGGCGTGAATCGCCTGTTGCACTGCGGCTTCATCTTCTGGCCGCCAGCGGCTAAATAATGGCTGATGGGGATAGCGCCCCCGTGACACCAATTCACGCACATTGATATCCCCGGGGGCATTGGCGTTCTGAGCCAACAGGCCGATTTTGCGGGCTACATCTTTGGTGCTGAGCTGGTGAAGATTGCCCCCGTCCAGCAACACGTCACCGTGGATAGGCTTCATCAGGCGACTCAGCGTGCGCAGCAGGGTGGATTTGCCACAGCCGTTGGGGCCGATGATGGCGGTAAATTTCCCCTCGGGCAGCGCCACGGTAAGGTCGGTTGCCACCGTAAATTTACCGTAGCCAAGGGTGAGTTGCTGGCCGTACAGGCGCGGTAACTGGGTCATCGTTTACGGGATTCCTGAATCAGAAGAACAATAAGGTAAATACCCCCCAAGCTAACGGTGACGACCCCGACCGGCAGTAGATACGGCAGGAATAGCCGCTGGGCGCAGAGGTCCGCCGCCAGTAACAGTACCGCGCCACACAGGCCCGATTGCACCAGGCCGAGCCGAGTGGTGCCGCTCAGGCGGCGGGCGATATGGGGGGCCATCAGGGCCAGGAAGGAGATCGGCCCGGCCAGGGCGGTGGAAGCCGCAGTAAGCACTACCGCAAACACCATTAATAACAGGCGAGAGCGCTCAACGGGAACGCCCAGGGCGCAGGCGGTATCGTCGCCCATCTCCAGAATGCGTAAGCGGCGGGAAAGCCAGGCGATAGCCGCCAATGCCAGGGCTATCAAGCTGAGGGCGGGCAGGCTCTTCACCATCCCCACGCCGTTAAGTGAGCCGGCATTCCACAGCCCGGCGGATACCGCGGTTTCCAGGCTGGCTTGCAATAACAGCCAGGTATTGAAGGCCATCAGCATGGCGCGGATCCCAATGCCAATAATAATCAGGCGGAAGGTTTCAATGCCGTTGCGCCAAGCAAAGATCCACACCAGCAGCGCGGTGATCACCCCGCCGCCAATGGCAAATAAGGCGGCGGCGCTGCTGCTCTGGCCGAATAACACCATTGCCACCAGTACGCCGCTCCAGGCTCCAGTATTGAAACCCATTACATCCGGGCTACCCAGCGGGTTGCGTAGCAGGGACTGAAACACCGCACCGCTCACCCCCAGGGCCGCGCCAATAATCAACGCCAGCACCACCCGGGGAAGACGCCACTCCAGCACCACCATGCGCACGCTGGCGGGGGCATCCCCGGTAACAACAGCGAGTAACTTATTGAAAGGCAGTTGGATGGCACCCCCGGTTAAGGCAACCATGCCGAGTGCCAAAGCCGCCAGGCACAACAAACCCATGATAAGGGGTAAACGCAGCGTCATGGGCGGGCCACCTGGCGCTGGCGGCGCACCAAGTAAATCAGCACCGGCGCCCCGATAAAGGCGCTTACTACCGATACTCTCAGCTCATCCTGGGCCACCAGACGGCCCAGAATATCGGCTAACAGCAACAGGGAAGGTGTGATCAATAAGGCCACCGGCAGCATCCAGCGATGATCCGGCCCCACTAACCAGCGGGCCAGATGGGGCACCATCAGACCAACAAAGGCAATGGGGCCGACCAGAGCGGTGGCGCTGCCGCACAGCAGGGTGATGGCTAAAAGACCGAGGATCTGGGTACGGGCCACCTTGCTACCCAGCGCCGTGGCGGTGTCATTACCCATGCTCAGGCTGTTCAGCGAGCGGGCCAGCAGCAGGGCGATCGCCAGCCCGGAGATAATCGGCCAGAAGGCGACTTTCAGGGTATGGAGGGTGCGGATATCCAGCGAGCCAGCCTGCCAATAGCGCAGCTGGTCATAAACCGCCGGGTTGAGTAAGGCAATGCCGCTGCTGATGCCGTCGAGCACCGCCGCCAGGGCAACCCCCGCCAGGGTCAGGCGAACAGGGCTAAGCTGGCCGCCCCCGGCACTGCCGGTGATGGCCACCAGCAGGGAAGCCAGAAACGCCCCGCAAAAGGCCAGCCCCAACTGGGGAATAGCATCATGCAGCCCAAAAAAAGCGGCCCCGATAACAATGGCAAAACTGGCCCCGGCATTCACACCCAGCAGGCCGGGGTCTGCCAGCGGATTGCGCGACAGGGTTTGCATCAGGGTGCCCGCCAGGCCAAGGGCAGCCCCGGCTAACAGGCCAGCCAGGGTACGGGGCAAACGGATATCGGTGACAACCGGGCAAACGGCGCCCCGGCATTCACCGGTAACAGCAGAATAAAGGATTTCCAGCGGGATGGTTTGGGCGCCAAAGCGCAAACTTAGCCATGCCATGGCAAGCAGAACCATTGCCAGCCCGGGCAACAGCAGCGCACGCCCGGTGCAACGAACAGCTAACATAATATCCACCATGGTAATTAGTAATGATATTTATTATCGTTATCACTCTTATTTGTTTATGTTAGCATGCCGCACCTCTCTATTGGTATGGAAAATACAATAAGGCGTTGTAATGAACCGCAGAAACGTCCTGCTTAATCTCAGCTTATTGAAAACCCATCCTGCCTTCCGGGCAGTCTTTCTGGCCCGCTTTATCTCAATCCTGGCCCTCGGCTTATTAGGCGTGGCGGTGCCAATCCAAATCCAGAGCCTCACGGGTTCCACTTTTCAAGTGGGCTTAGCCGTCACCTTGACCGGCTCCGCCATGTTTGTCGGCCTGATGATGGGCGGGGTATTAGCCGACCGTTATGAGCGCCGCCGCCTGATCCTGCTGGCCCGCAGTACCTGTGGTTTGGGGTTTATCGGCCTGTTTATTAATGCCTTGCTTCCGGTCCCCTCGCTTTCGGTAATTTACCTATTGGGGATATGGGATGGTTTCTTCGGGGCCATTGGGGTAACGGCCTTGCTGGCGGCCACCCCGTTCCTGGTGGGCCGGGAAAATCTGATGCAGGCTGGGGCCATCACCATGCTTACGGTGCGCCTTGGCTCGGTAATCTCGCCGATGGTGGGCGGCCTATTGCTGGCAACCGGTGGGGTCGTGTGGAACTACGGTCTGGCGGCGGTGGTCACTTTTATCACGCTGATCCCGTTATTCAGCCTGCCATCAATGTCGCCACCGGAGCGCCCGCGGGAGCATCCGCTAACGGCGCTGGTGGCCGGGGTGCGTTACCTGATTAGCCACCCGCTGCTGGGCGGTATTGCTCTGGCGAGTGGCTGCCTGACCATGGCGACGGCGGTTCGGGTACTCTATCCGGCGCTGGCCGGGCACTGGGCCATGGCGCCGGGCCAAATTGGTTTGCTGTACGGGGCCATCCCCCTTGGGGCGGCGCTGGGAGCATTAACCAGTGGCCGCATCGCCCATCATCCTCATCCTGGCCGGGTAATGCTACTGACCACCGTGGCGGCCTTTGCTGCCATCGGCCTGTTTGGTCTGATGCCGGTATGGGCCGGAGGGGTGTTATGGCTGGTGGTATTTGGCTACCTCAGCGCCATTAGCTCGCTGCTGCAATACACCCTGATCCAGCAACATACTCCCGATGCCATGCTGGGCAGGATCAACGGGCTGTGGACGGCGCAAAACGTTACCGGGGATGCCATCGGGGCGGCGCTGCTGGGGGGAATGGGGGTAGCTCTGGCGCCGGCGGCCAGCGCCAGCCTGGCCGGATGGGTACTGGCGCTGGTGGGTATCGGGCTGCTGGTGGGCTTCCGCCCGTTGCGGCAGCTTTATCAACCGCCGCAACCGGAGCCTGCGCCCGCTAACAAACCATCATGACTTTTTAAACCGGGCTTCGATGCGCTCTAACACTAGGCTAGCGCTGTAATAGTCCAGCCGGAAGGTGTCACTGCCCAAGGCCCATACCCGCTGGCCGGTCACCGCCGGAAGAGGGGCCAGCACCGGATCGGCCTGTAGCGCCTGCGCTTCTTTTTCCCCATTAGCAAATAGCAAAATCGACTGCCCATTCAACCCTTTTGCCAGGTTCTCCCCTGCCAGCTGAATAATATCGTGGCGCTTGCCCATGCTGCTGCCGGTGGTGAGATGGGGTGGCAACGGGGCCAAATCAAAACCTAACTGCTTTAGTAGCTGGCCCTGGGCCGATTCGCTGGTCCAGAGATTGGCGCTGTGGGCCGCCGGGGTATATACCAGGGCGTTAATCGGCTGTGGCGGCAGGGTAATATTGGCTTTTACCTGTGCCAGACGGGTGTTAAAGCTGGCGATGCGGGCCGCTGCTTCGGCTTCTTTGCCAGTGACCTTACCCAGTTGCGTTAACACCTCCTGCCAGCTTTTATCGTCGTAATTCACCACCATGACGGGGGCAATGGCCGCCAGTTGGTCATAAATACGCAGGGCCGAATCGCCGCCGGTGGCACTCACCAGGATCAAGTCCGGCATCTGGGCGGCCACCGCTTCAGCATTGGCTTCGCCGATGTACAGCCGGGCCAGCTTTTGCTTTTTGGCTATTTCTCCCCACTGGCGCAAATAGCCTTGATCGTCAGCGATACGGTTGCCCGGTGCGGTGGCCCCACTGGCAACCACCGGTGCGCCTAACGCCAGCAAAGCACCGGTTAAGGTCACGCTGGTGGAGACAATCCGCTGTGGAACCTGATCCAGAGTATGAGTGCCTTTGATATCACGGTAGGTTTGTGGCCAGTCGGCGGCCTGGCTGGCTGAGGTAAATCCTAAAACCAGGGCGAGTAGGGTAGCCCCCGGGGCCAACAGGGCAGGACGAAATTTCACGGACGAACTCCTATTTTTAAAATTAAAATAAGACGCATTTTCATTTATTCCATCACGTTGAGCAATGTTAACCACGGCTAAAACCGATTTGAATTATTGACATATTCAATTTGAGCGCATAGGTTACGCAATAAAAAATACAAATGATAATCATTATTAATATCATTGCTGTGTATGGAGGATGGCATGAATAGGGCAGAGACACGGGGCGCTTCGCCTCTACAAGCCGCGACCGCGCCTAATCGCGAAAGTTTTTGTTTTATCTCCGGTTTCCGTAGTCTGGTAACCCACGGCTGCCAACTGCGGGTGACCTGCCCCGCCGTTGATGGCGACAACCCCCAAGGCCAGTTTCAGCAACAGATTCGGACCGCATTCAGCCGCGCCCGGCAATCTGGCGTTAGCGCACCGGTGTTAGTTGGGGCGATTCCCTTTGATACTCGCCAGCCTAGTGCGCTGTTTATCCCCCAAGAAACGCAGTTTGTCTCACGCAATAATTTTCCATTGACTGCCCAGTCCGGCAAGGGGCTGGCCCTGTCCCGGCGCACCGAAATCCCGGCCCAGGCTTCGTTTATGGCGATGGTGAGCCAGGCGGCGCTTGCCACCCGGGGGCCGGAAGTGGACAAAGTGGTGCTATCACGGTTGGTAGATATCCACTGCCATAACATGCCCGATAGCCAAAAGCTGCTAGCGGATTTAGCGCGACAAAACCCCACCAGTTTTAACTTCCACCTTCCTTTGGCTGATGGCGGCACCTTGATTGGTGCCAGCCCGGAATTGATGCTGCGTAAAGAGGGCCAGGCGTTTTGCTCGCTGCCGCTGGCAGGTTCTGCCCGTCGGGAGCCTGATGCCGAGCAGGATCGGGTGATGAGGGAAGCATTAATGCACTCCCGTAAAGATCGCCATGAGCATGAGGTGGTGGTGCAGGCCATCAAGCAGCTGTTAGTAGACCGCGCCACCCGCTTGTTGGTTCCCGATAGCCCCTCTTTGGTTTCAACCTCTACGCTGTGGCACCTGGCGACCGCCATTGAAGGTGAGCAGCGCGATGGCCGAGACAATGCCCTGAGCCTGGCGTGCTTACTACATCCGACCCCGGCCCTGAGTGGCTATCCCCATCACAAAGCCTGCGAACTGATCGCCACCCTTGAACCCTTCAAACGGGATCTGTTCGGCGGCATTGTCGGCTGGATGGATGAAAACGGTAACGGGGAATGGGTGGTGGTGATCCGCAGCGCCCGGTTAATGGGGCAGAACATTCGCTTATTTGCCGGGGCCGGGATCGTACCGGACTCGTCCCCGGAATCAGAATGGCATGAGACCGGTGTCAAGCTTACCACTATGCTTAATGTATTTGGGTTGAATTGAGGAAGCATCATGGCAATTCCATTTAGCCACTGGCCGGCGGATCTGGCCGCGCGATACCGGGAAAAGGGCTACTGGGCGGATTTACCGCTGTACGACATACTGGCTAAGCGCGCCGGGAGTGAAGCCTTAGCTATTATCGACGGGAGTAACCACTGGCGCTATTGCGACCTGGACAGGACGGTGAATCACCTGGCCTGCGCCCTCCAGCGCCGGGGATTAAAGCAGGGTGATACCGCCCTGGTGCAATTGGGCAATAGCGCAGAATTCTGTATTACCTTCTTTGCCCTGCTGAAAATTGGCGTGGTGCCAGTGAACGCCCTTTACAGCCATCAGCGTATGGAGCTGGAGGCTTACGCCAGCCAGATTGAGCCTAAGCTGATTGTAGCCGACCGCCACCACGGGCTATTCGCCAATGATGAATTCAGCACTCTGATGCGCGCCCGCTACCCCGGTTTACGGGTAGTGCTACAGCACGACGGCGGGGTGGATGGGCTGGCTGCACTGATCAATGAACGCATTGATTACTTTGTCCCACGGCCAACCCCGCCCGGTGAAGTGGCTTTCTTCCAGCTCTCCGGCGGCAGCACCGGCACCCCTAAGCTTATCCCGCGTACCCACAATGATTATTACTACAGCATCCGCCGCAGCGTAGAGATTTGCCGCTTCGATGAACACACCCGTTTCCTATGTGCCATTCCCGCTGCCCATAACTACGCCATGAGTTCACCCGGCTGGCTGGGTGCTTTTTATGGCGGCGGCTGCCTGGTACTGGCGGCGGACCCCAGCCCCACCTGCTGCTTCCCGATTATCGCTTGCGAGAAGGTGACCCACGCGGCGCTAGTGCCCCCGGCCTTGAGCCTGTGGCTCCAGGCTTTGCAGGACGGGGCCGATAAATCATTGCTGGCGTCACTGCAACTGCTCCAGGTGGGGGGCGCTCGCCTGTCGGAATCCCTGGCCCGGCGCATCCCGGATGAGATGGGCTGCCAACTGCAACAAGTGTTCGGCATGGCCGAAGGGCTGGTGAACTACACCCGGCTGGATGACAGCCCGGAGCGCATTTTTACCACCCAGGGCGCGCCCATGTGCCCCGATGATGAAGTCTGGGTGGCCGATGAAAACGGCCAACGGCTGGCCCCCGGCGAAGAAGGGCGGCTGATGACCCGTGGCCCCTACACCTTCCGTGGCTATTACCGCAGCCCAGATCATAATGCCAGCGCCTTTGATGACGAGGGCTTCTACTGCTCCGGCGACCTTATCGTGATGGATGAACAGGGCTACATCCGGGTGGTGGGCCGGGAGAAAGATCAGATCAATCGCGGTGGGGAGAAAATTGCCGCCGAAGAGATCGAAAACCTGCTGCTACGCCATGAGGCGGTGCTTCATGCCGCCCTGGTTTCGATGGAAGATGAACTGCTGGGGGAGAAAAGCTGTGCGTTTATCGTCGCCCACCGCCCTTTGCGGCCGGTTGAAGTGCGCCGTTACCTACGTGAACTGGGCATTGCGGAGTTTAAGCTCCCCGACCGGGTAGAGATGGTTAACGACCTGCCGCTCACCCATGTGGGCAAAGTAGATAAAAAACGCCTGCGCCAGCTGATTGCTGAAAAGCGCCTGGCACTTATTTAAAGGAGAGAACATGGCTATCCCTAAACTACATGGTTATGCACTGCCAACGGCGGCAGATATCCCGGCAAACAAAGTCGACTGGGCCTTTGACCCGAACCGGGCAGCACTGCTTATCCACGATATGCAGGAGTACTTTATCAATTTCTGGGGTAATGACTGCCCGATGATCCAGCAGGTCATTGATAACATCGTCGCCCTGCGCCAGTATTGCAATGAAAACCGCATCCCGGTGTACTACACTGCCCAGCCCAACGGCCAGAGTGACGCCGACCGCGCACTGTTAAATGACATGTGGGGGCCGGGCCTGAATAAGTACCCGGAACAGCAGAAAGTGGTGGCGGCGCTGGCCCCGGATGAGCAGGACACCGTGCTGGTGAAATGGCGTTACAGCGCCTTTATTCGCTCTCCGCTAGAGCAGTCCCTGAAAGAAACTGGCCGTGACCAGCTGCTGATTTGCGGGGTCTATGCCCACATTGGCTGTATGACCACCGCCACCGATGCCTTTATGCGCGACATCAAGCCCTTTATGGTGGCCGATGCCCTGGCGGACTTTAGCCGCGAAGAGCACCTGATGGCATTGAACTACACCGCCGGGCGTACCGGGCGCGTCGTGCTTACCCGCGATCTGCTACCGCAAGCCCTGCCTGCCTCCAAAGCAGCCCTGCGGGCGCTGATCCTGCCACTGCTGGATGAATCCGACGTACCAGAGGACGATGAAAACCTGATCGATTACGGTCTGGACTCGGTGCGCATGATGGCGCTGGCCGCCCGCTGGCGCAAAGTCCACGGCGATATTGATTTTGTCATGCTGGCGAAGAACCCCAGCGTGGATGCCTGGTGGGCATTGCTCAGCCGGGAGCGACAAGCGTGAACGGCGGGCTGTTTGATGGGCAGACCGTATGGGTGACCGGGGCCGGGCGCGGGATAGGCTATGCCGCCGCCATGGCCTTTCATCAAGCCGGGGCGGCGGTAACCGGATTTGATCTTGGCTTCCCGCTGGAGGATTACCCCTTTGCCACCCAGGCCCTGGACGTGGCTGATGGGGCGCAGGTTCAGGCGACTTGTGGTGCGCTGTTGGCAGACATCCTGCGGCTGGATGTGCTGGTGAATGCCGCCGGTATCTTGCGGATGGGGGCCACCGATGCCCTCAGCCCGCAAGACTGGCAGGATACCTTTGCCGTTAACGTGGGTGGGGCATTTAATCTGTTCCAGGCCACGATGGGCCAGTTCCGCCAGCAGCAGGGCGGGGCGATTGTGACCGTGGCCTCCGATGCCGCCCACACCCCGCGTATCGGCATGTCTGCATACGGCGCATCGAAAGCCGCCTTAAAGAGCCTGGCACTTACCGTAGGGCTGGAGCTGGCAGGTGACGGGGTGCGCTGTAATGTGGTGTCACCTGGCTCCACCGATACTGATATGCAACGGGCCATGTGGACCAGCCCGGATGCTGCCGCCCAACGCATCACGGGTTTTGGCGAACAGTTCAAACTAGGCATTCCCCTTGGCAAAATTGCCCGGCCTGAAGAGATTGCCGAGGTGATTTTATTCCTCGCCTCCCCAGCGGCCAGCCACGTTACCCTCCAGGATATCGTGGTGGACGGTGGCTCTACCCTGGGCGCATAAGGCGGAGTGATGAGTATCTGGAAACGTAACCTGGGGCTGGCGGAACTCAACGCCATGAGTGCTAACACGCTGGTGGCGGCGCTGGGGATTGAATACAGCCTGTTAACGGAGAATAGCCTGGAGGCGCTGATGCCGGTGGATACCCGCACGGTGCAGCCTTTCGGCCTGTTACATGGCGGGGCATCGGCAGCGCTGGCGGAAACCCTCGGGTCAATGGCCGGGTTTTTAACTACCGTTGACGGCCAGTGTGTGGTGGGGACCGAAATCAGCGCTACCCATCACCGGGCCGTTAGCGGTGGCCAGGTCAAAGGGGTTTGCACCCCTTTGCATCTGGGACGCAATAACCAGTGCTGGGAAATTACCCTGTTTGATGAAAAGGGTAGGCGCTGTTGCACCAGCCGGCTTTCCACCCAAATTCTCGGCTAATCAATCTGATAGCAAGGCGGTAGATTCTGCCGCCTTATCCCCCTGTAATCCTTGTTACTTTTATCAAAAAACCTCACTTATTCGCGCAATATATTTCTGTAATTGGTACGCCTTTAGTGATCTGGGTAGCAAAGCTATGTAAAGCCGAGGGAGCAGATCTGTTTTGTTTTGTTTCTTCATTGTTAAATCCGCCTCAATGTTCTAGATACAAATTGAAACATCCTTACCCTACAGTTGAGTGAATGGAAATATAACTATGAATAATCCAGGGAAATACCTCATATGGACGGCGCTATCCGTCCTGGGGGCGCTGTCTCTCGGCTATATTGCTTTGAGCCGTGGCGAACAAATCAACGCATTGTGGATAGTCGTGGCCTCGGTCTGCGTCTACCTCATTGCCTACCGTTTTTACGGGCTATACATCGCTAAAAAAGTGCTCACCGTTGATAAAACCCGCATGACACCAGCGGTACGTCATAACGATGGGCTGGACTATGTTCCCACCGATAAGAAAGTGCTGTTCGGTCACCATTTTGCCGCTATCGCCGGGGCAGGCCCGTTAGTTGGGCCGGTGCTGGCTGCACAAATGGGGTATCTGCCGGGGATGATTTGGATCCTGGCGGGTGTGGTACTAGCGGGGGCGGTGCAGGACTTTATGGTGCTGTTTGTCTCCACCCGTCGCGATGGCCGTTCACTGGGTGAACTGGTTAAAGAAGAGATGGGTAACACCGCCGGGGTGATTGCGCTGGTGGCTTGCTTTATGATCATGGTGATCATTCTGGCCGTGTTGGCGATGATCGTGGTGAAAGCCCTGACCCACAGCCCGTGGGGAACTTACACCGTGGCCTTCACCGTGCCACTGGCGCTGTTTATGGGGGTGTACATCCGCTATCTGCGCCCGGGCCGCATTGGGGAAGTCTCGGTAATCGGCCTGGTGATGCTGGTGTTCGCAATCATCTCTGGTGGCTGGGTTGCCCAAAGCCCGACCTGGGCGCCGTGGTTTGACTACACTGGCGTACAGCTGACCTGGATCCTGGTGGGTTATGGCTTCGTGGCGGCGGTACTGCCGGTATGGCTGCTGCTGGCCCCCCGTGACTACCTGTCAACCTTCCTGAAAATCGGCACCATCGTCGGTCTGGCTATCGGGATTGTGGTGATGCGCCCGATGCTGGAAATGCCTGCGCTAACCAAGTTCATTGATGGCACTGGCCCGGTATGGTCAGGCAATATGTTCCCGTTCCTGTTTATCACCATTGCCTGTGGTGCTGTGTCTGGCTTCCACGCGCTGATCGCCTCCGGTACCACGCCTAAAATGCTGGCAAACGAAAATCAGGCTTGCCTGATTGGTTACGGCGGCATGCTGATGGAGTCCTTCGTGGCGATCATGGCGCTGGTGGCGGCCTGTGTTATCGACCCGGGCGTTTACTTCGCTATGAACAGTCCGATGGCAGTATTGGCACCGGCAGGTACCGTGGACGTCGTGGCGTCTGCGGCCCAGGTGGTGAGCAACTGGGGCTTCCATATCACCCCGGACACGTTGAATACCATTGCTAACGAAGTCGGCGAGCAGAGCATTATCTCCCGTGCGGGCGGTGCGCCAACGCTGGCCGTCGGTATGGCTTACATTCTTCATGGCGCTCTGGGTGGCCTGATGGATGTCTCCTTCTGGTACCACTTCGCTATTTTGTTTGAAGCCCTGTTTATTCTGACCGCCGTAGACGCCGGTACCCGTTCCGCGCGCTTTATGCTCCAGGATCTGCTGGGGGTGATTTCACCGAAACTGAAGAAAACCGATTCGCTGCCGGCAAACCTGTTGGCTACCGCACTCTGCGTGCTGGCCTGGGGTTACTTCTTGCATCAGGGCGTAGTTGACCCACTGGGTGGGATTAACACCCTGTGGCCGCTGTTCGGTATCGCTAACCAGATGCTGGCCGGTATGGCGCTGATGCTGTGTGCCGTGGTGTTGTTCAAAATGAAGCGCCAGAGATACGCCTGGGTAGCCCTGGTGCCAACCTCCTGGTTGTTAATCTGTACCTTGACCGCGGGCTGGCAGAAATCCTTTAGCGCCGATACCAAAGTGGGCTTCCTGGCTATCGCTAACAAGTTCCAGGCGATGATTGACAGTGGCAACATTCCACCGCAGTACACCGAATCACAGCTGGCTCAGTTGGTGTTCAACAACCGTCTGGATGCTGGGTTAACCATCTTCTTCATGGTGGTTGTGGTGGTGCTGGGGATGTTCTCCATCAAGACTGCGCTGAAAGCGTTGAAGTCCGATAAGCCAACGGCTAACGAAACCCCTTACGAACCTATGCCGGCTAATGCAGACCAGATTGTTGCACAAGCCAAACAGGCTCACTAAGTTCTAACCCTGGTGGAACCGGTTAAGGCCGGTTCCACCTTTTCTCAAGGGGACAAGCAATGTTCGATACCCTCGCTAAAGCCGGTAAATACCTCGGCCAGGCCGCCAAACTGATGATTGGCGTGCCCGATTACGACAACTACGTGCAACACGTGCGCCTGACTCACCCGGAGCTGGAGCCAATGACCTATGAAGAATTCTTCCGCGAACGCCAGGATGCGCGTTACGGTGCGAAAGGCGGGATGAAGTGTTGTTAACTTCTCGCCGCTGTTAAGGAGCCAGACATGAATCAAGCGGTATCTGTCACTTTGCTAACCGGCTTTCTGGGTGCCGGGAAAACCACCCTGATTAACGATTTTCTGCGGCAAAACCCCGGCGCGCCGGTGGCGATCCTGGAAAATGAATTTGGTGCAGTGAACATTGATGGTGCCCTGCTGCGCGGTGGCGATAACGTCAATGTGGTCGAGCTGAGCAACGGTTGTGTCTGTTGCAGCGTGCGGGGGGAGTTCACCGCCGCCCTTCAAGAATTATTGAGCCGCCGCGCCAGCGGTGAGCTGAAGTTTGAGCGCCTGATTGTTGAAACCACTGGCCTGGCAGACCCTGGCCCAATCATCCAAACCTTCTTTGTGGAAGAAGGGCTGCGGGAATCCCTGCGTCTGGATGCGGTGATTACCCTTGCAGACTGCATCCATATCCAACAGCAGTTGGACCAGCACCCGGTGGCGGCGGCCCAGATTGCCTTTGCCGACCGGATCCTGCTGACCAAAGCCGAAAGCTGTACCCAGGAACAGCAGGATGCGGTACTGGCGCGTATCCACCTTATTAACCGCAAAGCTGAAATCCTCGACATAGAGCAGGGTGCTTGCCCGGCCCATTATTGGCTCGATCTGGCAGCCTTTGAGCTCAGTGACCGTAATGACATCAGCCGGGGCTTCCGGCGTTTACGCCGTCAGGATGCCAAGGCTCCGTCACTCACCCTGTTCCGTCATGAAAATACCCGCTCCTGGGATGATGCTATCCAGGCCCATGTTTTTGAAGCGGGTGAGATGGACCTTAAGCGGATTGGCAGTTTTATGGAGAGCTGCATTGCCCGGTTTGGCAACGATATGCTGCGTTACAAAGGGGTGTTAGCCATTGAGGGTGAACCCCGGCGTTTAATTGTTCAGGGTGTTCACAAAGTGGTCGGTTTTGATTATGGCGCGCCTTGGGATCAATCTGAAGATAAATTGTCCAGACTGGTAATAATCGGGCGCTATTTACCGGTAGACGCCTTAAAAGCAGAATATCACCAGGCCACCAGCAACATATAGGTACCTGCCTAACTATGCGCTATATAATAATATATATGGCGCTATTTAATAATCCCGCCATAAAATAGTTACAGTAAATAATTACTCTTCCTAATAAATATACCCTGCGCCCATAAAGTAAATTTATGATTGATGGTGTTTGGAGTTTATTCCTGCAAAATCACTGAGTAAGCACTGCGCAACAGACCATGGCAGACTGACTAAAAGTGTAATTTCTTTGACTTTAAAACAGGTTTCTACTTATTGATTTACATATACTCCTTTGGTGGATGATGTCGTCGTTACGTCCTGAATAAAAACTCAAACCCGGACTATTACATGAAAAATACTTTTAACGCCCCTCGCCGGCGCTGGACCTGGCTGTGGGTATTAGTGGTTGGCGTGATTATCGGCGCAGCCCTATTAGCAGGTACCGCAACGGTAATGCACAAAACCAGTAACACCGAATTCTGTATTTCCTGCCACACCATGGAGCAGCCGCTGGCGGAATATCAGGGGAGTGTTCATTTCCAGAACTCGAAAGGTATCCGTGCCGAATGTGCTGACTGTCACGTGCCGCATCAGCCAATCGATTATTTGATGACCAAAGTCGGGGCGTTAAAAGATGTTTGGGGTGAAATGACCGGTAAGATTAATACTCCGGAAAAATACGAAGCCCATAAGCTGGCGATGGCGCAAAGCGTCTGGGATACGCTGAAGAAGAATGACTCAGCCACTTGCCGATCCTGTCACAACTACAGCGCGATGGATATCCTGGCGCAAACCCCGGAAGCCCGCCAACAGCACCCGGTGGCGATTCAGAAAGGTGAAACCTGTATCGATTGCCACAAGGGCGTGGCTCATATTCTGCCTAATATGAGTGGCCTGGCTGCAGCCGGTGCCAGCGAACTGGCCAGCGCAGCGGCGAAAACCCCTGACAGCGCCACCACCCTGTACGCCATTCAAACTCAGCCGTTCTACTTGAGCGCCAACGACAAACAACATGTGGCTGGTAACCTGATGCCATCCACTGAAGTCTCTGTGGTGAAGCGTGAAGGCGACATGGTGCTGGCGAACGTCAACGGCTGGCAGCAGGACGGGGTGAAAGAAGCCTTCTATGCCGCCCAGGGTAAACGTATCCTGAGCGTATTGTTGGGTGAAGATGCCGTGAAACAGCTCAAAACTACCTCTACCGTTACTGACAAAGAAACCAACCAGGTATGGCACCAGGTGGCACTGCAAGTGTGGCTGCCGAAAAATACCCTGATTAATGATCAGGAAAAAATCTGGCGTTACTCCAAAGATATGATGGCGAACAACTGTACCGGTTGCCATGGCCTGACGGCGCTGGACCGCTTTAATGCTAACCAGTGGATTGGGGTAGTGAAAGGGATGGCGGGGCGTACATCGCTGACGCCTGAGCAGGTGCGTGTACTGACTCAATATGTTCAGAAACATGCCAGTGACATGCCTGCCACTTCCCAACAATAAGGAGCCATGATGAAAAAGCACAATCCAGATATGGCTGACGCAAGCCAGCCAGTAATGCAAGTTAGCCGCCGCCGTTTCCTGGCGGGCGCCAGTGCGCTGATGGCCGGTTCATTCCTCAGCGGGATGTGGCCAAAATCCGCCATGGCTCAGGCTATCAGTGAAGCGCTGCCACAATTTATTGCCCTGCGTCAGGCGCAGAAGGGGATCCTCACCGGCGCCCACTGGGGTGCCTTTGAAGCCATCGTTGAAAACAACAAAATGGTCGGCGTACAGCCCATCAAAGATGATCCGTTCCCCAATGACCTGATCACCATGGCCCCGCACCAGGTCCATGCGCCTAACCGTATCAAATACCCGATGGTGCGTAAAAGCTGGCTGGAAGGTGGCCCAACCAACGGCCGCCCGGAACTACGCGGCCGTGATGAGTGGGTGCGCGTCAGTTGGGATAAAGCCTTTAGCCTGGTGGCAGATCAGATTAAACGCCTGCAAAGCGAACATGGGCCGCAGTCTATTTATGCCGGTTCTTATGGCTGGAAAAGCGTGGGGATGCTGCACAACGCCCGCACCCTGTTACAGCGCCTGATGAACCTGGCCGGTGGCTTCCTGAACTACTCCGGTGACTACTCTACCGGGGCGGCCCAGGTGATCATGCCGCACGTGGTGGGTTCTGTTGAAGTTTACGAGCAACAAACCGCCTGGCCGAACGTGATTGATAACAGCCAACTGGTGATTATGTGGGGCTGTAACCCAATGATCACTTTGAAGAACAGTTGGAACCTGCCGGACCACGTTGGCCAGACCGGCTTTGAAGCACTGAAGAAAAAAGGCACCCGGATGATCAGTATCGATCCGGTGCATAACGACAGCGCCCGGATGCTGGGTGCCGAATGGATCGCGCCACGTCCGTATACCGACAGCGCGATGATGATCGGTATTGCCCACACCCTGCTGGTGGAAAAACTCCATAACCCGGACTTCCTGAAAACCTACACCGTAGGCTTTGATAAGTTTGAAGCCTACTTGCTGGGTACAGAAGACGGGGTGGTAAAAGACGCGGCTTGGGCAGCGGATATTTCCGGTGTTGATGCTGAAGTGATCAAGAAGCTGGCCCGTGATATGGCGAAGAGCCGCACCATGATTATGAGCGGCTGGGGGATCCAGCGCCAGCACCACGGTGAGCAACAACACTGGATGCTGGTGACCCTGGCCTCAATGCTTGGCCAGATTGGCCTGCCGGGCGGCGGCTTCGGCTTTAGCTACCATTACTCTTCCGGCGGTAGCCCCACGGCCAAAGGCGGGATCTTGGCCGGTATCTCTGCCGGTAACCAATCCACCGGTGATAAAGACTGGTTGGCCTCGCCAACGGCAGTGGGTAAATTCACTCCCTTCCCGGTGGCGCGTATTGCTGACGCTATTGCTAACCCAGGCAAAACCATTGATTTCAATGGGAGTAAAGTCACCTATCCGGATATCAAAATGGTGTATGTGGCGGGGGGTAACACCTTCCATCAGCATCAGGATACCAACAACCTGGTGAAAGCCTGGCAGCACCCGGAAGTGATTGTGGTTAACGAGCCATACTGGACGGCTACTGCCAAACATGCGGATATCGTCCTACCGGCCACCACCACCTACGAACGCAACGATATGGACATGGGCGGGGATTACTCCCAGCTGTATGTATTCCCGCTGCACCAGTGTGTGCCACCACAGCATGAATCGAAGAACGACTTTGACATCTTTGCCGGGATCGCTGAAAAGCTGGGTCTGCATGATAGCTTTACCGGAGGCAAAGACGAAATGCTGTGGCTTAAGGGTATGTACGACGACATGAAAGCTCAAGCTCGTAATGCCCGGGTGGCGCTGCCGCCGTTCGACATGTTCTGGTCTTCCAATAACTACATTCGCTTCCCGGTGCCGGAAGAGAACAAACAGTGGGTGCGCTTTGCTGACTTCCGCGAAAACCCGCTGCTCAACCCGCTGGGTACACCATCCGGTAAGATTGAGATCTTCTCTGATGCGGTAGAAAAAATGGGTTATGAAGACTGTAAAGGGATGCCGACCTGGATGCCGCCTCACGAATGGTATAAAGGCCCGGAAGCGGCGAAATATCCGCTCTCCCTGAACACCGGTCACCCAATTAACCGCCTGCACTCCCAGTTGGATAACACCCCGCTGCGCAAGAAATATGCGGTGGCTGACCGTGAAGCGGTATGGATCCACCCGAATGATGCCAAAGCCCGTGGCATCAACGATGGCGATCTGCTGCGTGCCTTTAACGACCGTGGCCAAATCCTGGTGGGGGCGGTGGTAACCGACCACGTACTGGAAGGTGTGGTGCGGATCAGTGAAGGGGCCTGGTTTGACCCAGCCGATCCGGCCACCCCGGGTTCACTGTGCAAAAACGGTAATATCAACTGCCTGACCTTCGATATTGGCTCCTCCAATCTGGCCCAAGGTAACTGCGGTCAGATGGCGCAGCTGCAAATTGAGAAGTACACCGGCCCGGTGCTGGCAAATACCGCCCACAGTGTTCCTGCTGGGGCATAAACCTGAAACCCGCCTCCGGGCGGGTTTATTTAGCCATCTACACGTCTATTTGCGTTAATTGTTAATAGCCTATTATAGCGGTGCCACGCATAACACTGACGAGCCACACATATGGCTTCCTCCGCATTTACCCTGCAAAGTAAACTTCCCCCTCACGGTACCATCACCCAAATGAGCGTCCTGGCGCAGTACCATTAGGCTATTACCCTGATTTTGCCGGCCCGGCCTGGCTACGGGAGCGGCTGGCATGGCACGTGGAGCAAGGGGCTAACCAATATGCGCCGATGATCGGTGCCGTTCCGTTGCGCTATCCCGCTTTCGGTTTTCTGCGAAGGGCCATTCCGCCACCGATTTATCCGCTTGTGCTTTGCAAAACAAGATGAAATCCTGGATAAGGCGGCAATGCATTTATGTGCCTTGTCATCACGGCTGTGATTAATTAGGGTTAGGGGTTCAGGCTCCAGTGAGCAAAATGCCCAGGTATATACTTATAAGATTATTGGTATAACTGATTATTAGGCGCGACCTATTGATTGAATATAGTAAATGCATTAGCGCAACGGCAGCCGATTAGGTACCTTACGTACCAACGAAAACACGGAGGAAGTACAGATGTCTTTGATTAATACCAAGATTAAACCTTTCAAAAACCAGGCGTTCAAAAACGGTGAATTCATCGAAGTGACTGAGAAAGATACTGAAGGCCGCTGGAGCGTGTTCTTCTTCTATCCGGCTGACTTTACCTTTGTATGCCCGACCGAACTGGGTGACGTCGCCGACCATTACGACGAATTGCAGAAACTGGGCGTGGACGTTTATTCCGTTTCTACCGATACCCACTTCACCCACAAAGCATGGCACGGTAGCTCTGAAACCATCGCCAAAATTAAATATGCGATGATTGGTGACCCAACAGCATCCTTGACCCGTAACTTTGAAAACCTGCGCGAAGACGAAGGTCTGGCAGACCGTGGTACCTTTATTGTTGACCCACAGGGCATCATTCAGGCTATTGAAGTGACTGCTGAAGGCATCGGCCGTGATGCATCTGACCTGCTGCGTAAAATCAAAGCCGCTCAGTACGTTGCGACCCACCCAGGTGAAGTATGCCCGGCTAAATGGAAAGAAGGTGAAGCGACGCTAGCACCATCTCTGGACCTGGTGGGTAAAATTTAATTTACCCCCCTTTGCGGCATCCAACTCAGGGTGCCGTAGTCTAAAGCTTTACCCTTATCGGGCGCTGTGTCAGTGCCCGTTTTTATTCCAAAACGCGTTATCCAAGCCGCATCCAGCCCCAGCGAATGAGGCCGTTTGGATAATGATGTTTTAGCCCAGGAGATAAACAATGCTCGACAACAACATGAAAACCCAGCTCAAAGCGTACCTTGAGCGTTTGACCAAACCTGTTGAGCTGATTGCCACGCTGGATGACAGCGCTAAATCGGCAGAGATCAAGGAACTGTTGGCTGAGATTGCGACCTTATCCGATAAAGTGACCTTTAAAGAGGACAACACTTTAGCGGTGCGCAAACCGTCCTTCCTAATCACCAACCCAGGCTCACAGCAAGGCCCGCGTTTTGCTGGCTCCCCGCTGGGCCATGAATTCACCTCACTGGTACTGGCGCTGCTGTGGACCGGCGGCCATCCGTCGAAAGAAGCCAAAGAAATACTGGAGCAGATCCGCGATCTGGACGGGGATTTTGAGTTTGAAACCTATTACTCACTCTCCTGCCACAACTGCCCGGATGTAGTCCAGGCGCTGAACCTGATGGCGGTACTTAACCCGCGCATCAAGCACACCGCTATCGACGGTGGCGTTTACCAGAATGAAATCACCGATCGTAATGTGATGGGTGTCCCCGCCGTATTTTTGAACGGTAAAGAATTGGGCCAGGGCCGTATGACCTTGGCAGATATCCTGGCGAAAGTGGATACCGGCGCGGAAAAACGTGCGGCAGAAGCGCTGAACCAGCGCGACGCCTACGATGTATTAATTGTTGGCTCCGGCCCTTCCGGCGTAGCAGCCGCCGTCTATGCCGCTCGTAAAGGTATCCGTACTGGCCTGATGGGTGAGCGTTTTGGTGGCCAGGTTTTGGATACCGTGGATATCGAAAACTACATTTCGGTGCCGAAAACCGAGGGCCAGAAACTGGCCGGCGCCCTGAAATCCCACGTGGATGATTACAACATCGATGTGATCGACAGCCAGAGCGCCAGCAAGCTGATCCCGGCTGTGGTAGAAGGTGGCTTACACCAGATTGAAACGGCCTCCGGCGCGGTGCTGAAAGCCCGTAGCGTGATCATCTCCACCGGTGCTAAATGGCGGAATATGAACGTGCCCGGCGAAGATCAGTATCGCACCAAGGGTGTGACTTACTGCCCACACTGTGACGGCCCGCTGTTTAAAGGCAAACGCGTGGCGGTAATCGGTGGCGGTAACTCTGGCGTGGAAGCAGCTATCGATCTGGCCGGTGTGGTTGAGCACGTAACCCTGCTTGAATTCGCGCCAGAAATGAAAGCCGATCAGGTATTACAGGACAAAGTCCGCAGCCTGGGTAACGTGGATATCATCCTCAATGCCCAGACCACCGAAGTAAAAGGCGACGGCACCCGCGTGACCGGGCTGAGCTATAAAGACCGGGTGAGTGGCGCTGACCACGACGTGGCCCTGGCCGGTATCTTTGTTCAGATTGGTTTGCTGCCAAACACCACTTGGCTGGAAGGCACCATCGAGCGCAACCGGATGGGTGAAATTATGATTGATGCCAAATGTGAAACCACAGTGAAAGGGGTATTCGCGGCCGGTGACTGCACCACGGTGCCGTACAAACAGATCATCATCGCCGCGGGGGAAGGCGCAAAAGCCTCACTGAGTGCCTTTGATTATCTGATCCGCACCAAAACCGCCTGATAATAAGAAGTAAGACAACCTGCAAGCAAAAGGCTACCTTTCGGTAGCCTCTTTTTTTGGGCTGCATTTGGAAAACGCTAACGGATAACGAACACCGGCTTGCGGGCATAACGAATAATGGATGCCGCATTAGAGCCAAGCAGATGGGTGGTGATACTCGGGTTATGGGAACCGACGATGATCACATCGGCATTCAGTTCTTCTGCGGCATTGTTGACTTCATCACGCACGTTGCCAAAACGGATGGTGGCAATGACCCGCTCAGGGGGGAGTGAGAAGTGTTTCTGCATCTCACGCAGCCGCCCCATGGTTTCGGTTTCCATATGCTCTTCAAAGCGGCGGAAATCATGGGTAAAGCCGTGGATAAGCAGGGTAGATGATTTTGGCAGTACGTGGATCAGGTGAATAACCCCGTCACCCTGGGCCAGGAACTCAGCATGGCGCACGGCTTTATCGCTTAACTCCATTTCAAACACGTCAACTGGCATCAAGATTGTCTGATACATAATGTTAACTCCTCCATGAATTTATGTTCGCTACTAACTTATATCAACATAAAACACAGGGTGAATTATTTGCGCGGCTTGGCAAAAATGAATTTTGTTTAGCGGGATAAGTAATTTCTAAAGGGTAATAAAAAGAGTGCCGAAGCACTCTCTTAAAAACGATTAACGCTGATATTCACCGGCGGCTTCTGGCTGGTAGAGAAGCTCCAGCACCTCCACGCGGGTTTCATTGCCGCCCGGTAAATCCCAGTTAATAGTATCCCCCACTTTGACACCCAGCAGGGCTGCGCCAATAGGCGCCATCACCGAAAGCTGGTGGGTGCTGTCTGTCAGCTTAGCCGGGAACACCAGGGTACGGGTGTGTTCCTCCCCGGAAACCAGATCGCGGAAACGTACCTGACTGTTCATGGTGACCACATCGGCGGGCATATCGGCCGGGGCGCAGATTAATGCGCGATCCAGCTCATCATTGAGTGCACGGGCGACCGTCAGATTGGCAAAGGCCGGTTGCTCCAGCAGCATATCGATACGCTCTGCATCGCGTTCATTAATAGTAATCGCAGGTCGGGACATCTTTTACTCCATGTCAAATGTGGCCATGCTACATCTTTTCTAAAGCGGTATTTCAGCAAAAAGAAAACCCTCATCGCCGTTAAACGATGAGGGCTATCTTTACTGATGATACTGAGGTGAATGAAATGTTTAAAGTGATATCTATCACATTTCAATAACACTAAAAAATATCAGTTTACTTCAGACCAACTGCATCTAGTTGGAAGCGTGCCGGGCAGTTACCTGGCCGTGGCTGTGGCACAAAACTGTCTTTGTCTAATGGCTGATTAATGTTGGCTGATTTCAACACTAACTGCACTTCTGTCAGATAAGAAGGATTACCGTGGCAGCTCAGGCGCACGGCTTTCACATTCTCTTTACCCCAGCTTTGTGCCACAGCATTGTTTAGATCTTTACGGGTGACCGTTTTACCGTAATGCTCAGCCAGGAAGGCCCCGAGCAGACTTTGGCGAACTTCCTGGTTCAGGCGCACCATGGTGCCAAACCAGGCGTTAGGATCGAAACCAAAACAGGCCCCGTGTTTGGCATATTCGTAACGTTCCAGACAGGAGCCACCGCCTGCCGCAGGCATCACTTTGCCCAATTGTTGAGCGATGTTATTAGACAGATTAGCGGCGGGAAGGCTACATTTCTGGCCCCGGGCTTCCGGGAAATTGGGCACCGGACGGGTGGCGCAGCCAAAGCGCATCCAGCGTTTTTCATCCACCCCACGGGAAGCAACGGAGGCAGGCAGCCCTGGCCACAGGCCGTGGACAGTCAATAACTGGGTTTTATCCCTGGGCACGGACTGATGGCGGCATTCAGTTGGTATCTTACGATAGCGTTCGCTCATACTCTGGCAAAAGCCAGATTGCCAGGATAAGGCCAGAACGTAGCTGTCAAAATCCGCATACTTCTGGGCAGTTAACGGTGGGGTAGCAGCAGTAGCGCTGTGGGCGCCGATCGAGATGGCGGCAACAAAAAGGGCTGCGGCGGCAGATCTCAATTTCATGATGATGGGTCCAAAAAAGAGAAAGGCTAATTTAACCATAAAAAAAGCCCGCAACGGGCTTAATCAACATGAAAGTTTAAGACTAGTTGGCCATAGCTGGCAGCATAATCTCGGTGGCGGCAATCACCACAATCAGACCAACTGCCACTGGGACGGAAGTGCGCTTAACCACTTCGAAAGGCGACAGCTTCGCCATACCTGCCACCGCAACCACCACCCCGGACACCGGAGAGATGGTGCGGCCCAGGTTGGAGGCCTGAAGCATCGGGATCACCAAATAACCTGGGGTGATGCCGGACTGATGAGCCAATTTAGGGATCAGCTCGACAAAAGCATAGAACGGGGCATTACCGGAGCCGGTAGTCATGGCTGCCAGCATGGTAAGGATGACCAATGCCATCATCAGAATGATGCTGGCGGAGCCGAAGGAGGTGGCAATAGAGATCAAACTCTGGATAAAGCCAATAGTGCTCAGGCCCTGGGCAAATAACCCGGCGGCAACCAACAGCATCACCACATTAGCGAAGGCATCGGCCATCCCACGGTAAGCCACTTCAAGACCGGTGAAGACCTTTTGAGCATTAAAGCCACGGCAAAACTCAATTATCGCGGCGGCTAACATGCAAATGACCAGGATGGTGATGATATGCAGTTGTGGCGCCCATTTACCGTCAAATACCAGCACGCCCAGGATCGGGGTGAATGGCAAAATGGCATAGAAAGAGGGGGCAGTGGTGTTAATTTCCACCACATCCAGGATTTCACTGCTGATGTGCTCCTTCTTATCCAGGTAGCGCTGCCAGAAGAAGTGGGCAATCGCCATGGCAATAATCGCGGCGATTGAAATAGGCAGGGTGGTTTTAAAGGCAAAATCCACCAGTGGCATTTCGGCGGCTTTGGCAGCCAGCACTACGTCACCTGACGTTGGAGAGAGGATAATCGCCGCTGGGGAAGCACAGATTGCGGCGGCTGCACCACGGCTAATACCTACGTTAACCATCACCGGGAACAGCGTTGCCATCAACAACACACCCAGGCCGGTGGCAGAAGAGACCGCCAACGACATCAGGCAAGCCAGGAAGTAGGCTGCAACCATCAATAAATAGGGGGAATTAATATACTGTAATGGGCGGGAAGCCAGCTTCACCACCATATCGTTGGCCCCAATGTGAGTCATATAGCTGGCGAAGCCGCACAACATCATGATCATCATGCCGAGATCGCCACCGCGGCTCATCAGCAAAATCTTAGTATACTCAACAATATCGGTGAAATTATAACCGGTACTGCTACTGCCTTCCGGTAATATGGGGTGGCCCATCAAGGCGCTGATAATCAACAAAGCCAGACCACCAACAAATAATACCCCGATGGCAGAGTATCCTTTGATAATGTAACGGGCAACACCCACGATCACCAGCACACCAATTAATAACTCAATAATAGTTAGCATAATTCCCTCTTTGAGCTTCCGGCATTATTGGGCGCCGGATAGCACAACCCATTGATATATTGATAAGGACTAAAAAAATGAAAGTGGGTATCACTGTGCCATAGCATGTCAAGATAATGATGATAAATGTCAATTTTTGTAGAAATATGCCAAAAGATTACTGATTTTGCTGGGTAATTAACACTAAATACTCTAACTATATGAAAATAAATAAAATGTTTTTTATTCCCTTGTGTCGGAAAAGGGGGGGGTAACTGTTAAATATTAGAATGCATA
>CBIFWW010000017.1:0-31323 GCA_966186435.1 uncultured Enterobacteriaceae bacterium | reverse complement strand
CCCCGAAGGGGCGAATTCCGCCCAAAAGGCGGAATGAGTAACCAGGACGCCGAATGGAGCCGACCGCCGGAAGCACGTTGGTAGCCGAGCGTAGTGCACAGCACCGATTTTCCTGCGGGCCGCAGGGATTGTTAAGGGGAATTCGGCTAATTCCCCTTAACCCGTTCCCGGGTCCGGTAGTCCCTATGTTCTAAGGAACATAAGGGAACGGACCCTTTCACAAATGCTATATAAAAACTCCTGCAAACTATCTCGGCACGCAACCCGTTGCACTCCACAAACATATGCAAATCCGAGCAGCCATCGGGAACGGAACCCCTTCACCAACGCCATATGAAAGCCCCAGCTAATGCTTCAGGCCCCCCCTACACCTCATAATCCAAATCATCATCCACCAACGGTGGCACAATCCGCACCTTCTGCACCCGGTGGCTCTCCACTTCTAGTGTCTCTATCACATAATCCCCCACCTGGATTGACTCCCCGGGGGCGGGCACATGCTGCAAATACTCCATCAGCAGCCCGGCGATAGTGTGGTACTCCCGCTTCTCATCCAGGGGCACGGGCATATACATCACCAAATCTTCCAAAGGCATGTGGCCGTTAACTGTCCAGCTACCATCACTGTTTTGGGTCACGTCGTGGCGGGCATCGATCTCTTCAATCTCGCTCGGCATATTCCCGGCGATGGTTTCCATCACGTCACTCAGTGTCACAATCCCCTCGACCGAACCGAACTCATCCACTACAAAGGCAAAATGGGTACGGCCATTACGGAATTGCTCAAGGGCAGGGAGCAGCAGTAGGCCTTCCGGATAAACCAGCGGCTGGCGCACTAAACCACGCAGATTCAGCGGTTCCCCACGTAGCGATTGATGCACTAAATCCACCACGTGTACCACGCCGATTGGGTTATCTTCACCGTCGGTGATCACCATTCGGGTGTGCTGGTTGCGCGCCAGAAGCTCGCGGATTTCCTCTTCTGGCTGATTCAGATCGATATGCTCAATATCGTGACGGGAAGTCATGATACTGCTTACGGTGCGGTGATTCAGGTTGAGCACCCGCTCAATCATGCGCCGCTCCTGGGGGGCGAACACATGCTGATGATGATCGACATCGGCCACCAGGGTAGCCGTGCCAGCATCCAATTCGGCATGTTCCTTTTTACCGCTCAGCAGGCGCATTACCGCATTAGCGGTGCGTTCACGCAGGGACTGATTGGCGAACAGGAAGCGGCGGCGGTTGAAATTAGCCAACTGGTTGAGGAACTCAATCAACACCGAGAAGCCAATAGCGGCGTATAGGTAACCCTTCGGAATAGCGTAGCCAAAGCCTTCGGCCACCAGGCTAAAGCCGATCATCAGTAGGAAGCTTAAACACAGGATCACAATGGTCGGGTGGCTGTTCACAAAGCGGGTGATAGGCTTGCTGGCTATCACCATCAGGGTGATAGCAATAATCACCGCCGCCATCATTACCCCAAGATGGTCAACCATCCCTACGGCGGTGACCACGGAGTCCAGTGAGAATACCGCATCCAACACCACTATCTGGGCGACCACCGCCCAAAAGCGCGCGCCGCGCCGGGTGTTGCCGCCGTCATGATCTTTACCTTCGAGCCGCTCGTTTAACTCTATGGTGGCTTTAAATAACAGGAACAGCCCCCCCAACAGCATGATTAGATCCCGGGCGCTAAAGCTGAAGCCATGGACGTTAAGCAGCGGGGTAGTGAGTGTCACCAGCCAGGAAATGGACGCTAATAACAGCAGGCGCATAACCATCGCCAGTAACAGGCCGGTGATGCGGGCGCGGTCGCGCTGAGTGGGCGGCAGTTTTTCCGCCAGTATTGCAATAAAGACCAAGTTATCGATACCTAACACCAGCTCAATAACGACAAGCGTTACCAGCCCGGCCCAGATCGAAGGGTCGGCGATCCATTCCATACTTGAAGTTGGTTACCTTAATTAGCATGACAAATGTCATAAAGTGATCATGAATAACTCTAGTCTTAAATGCAATGTTTGATCAGGTTAATCTTATTTAATTAGCAAGATAAGTCGCTGGCATTATAGGTTTTTTATACGGTTATTTATCCATGTATTCCACAGGGATTATTTATCGAGCGAGAAATACATTTAGGATTATCGCCAAAAAATTGTTTAAGAAGCACTTCGGATTAATTTCATGTCAACATAAAGATTATCCTAAAACTTAATTTTTGTGGGGCTTCATATTAATCTTAAAAAATCATTGGATAGCAATTGTCGTCTTGTTAGCTAATAGAAATGCTGTAACAATTAAAATCCAAATTTCATACAGTGCGGCTTTGAGTATCGACTTGTTGATTAATAATTAAATCAATAAATGGCTAATTTCATTATTACCAGAGGATTTTTAGCTCTCGAAGCCTTAGCTTATGTATTATATATCAACAACTTAACTAATTCAGCGTTGTGGTAACTGAAAGCCAGGGGCGGTAGCGTGGCCGCACCTCATCCGCTGGTAAACTAATTAGAAATATCCGCAATCCTATATTGTCATTTTAAGAATGCTTCCCATTATATTGATTGTCTTGACCCGGCATTCTTAATGCCTGATACCGTGCGGTTGGCTATTTAAATCGTTCAGGATAACTTTTCTGCCATAGTGATAAATATTTAATGATGAAAACCAGACTTAAAATGATGCCACTATTGGTGTCAGTCACACTGATGAGCGGTTGTACCATCCTTCCCGGCAGTAATATGTCCTCAATGGGAAAGGATGTTATTAAACAGCAGGATGCTGATTTTGACCTCGACCGCATGGTGAATGTTTATCCACTGACGCCGCGCCTGGTGCAGCAATTACGGCCGCGCCCAAATGTGGCCCAGCCCAATGCCTCTCTGGATCAGGAAACCGCCGCTTACCAATACCGTGTAGGCCCTGGTGATGTCTTGAATGTGACGGTCTGGGATCATCCCGAATTGACTACCCCCGCCGGGCAATATCGTAGCTCCAGCGACACCGGCAACTGGGTGCAGGCCGATGGAACTGTGTTTTACCCCTATGTGGGCAAAGTCAAAGTCACCGGCAAAACCTTGGCAGAAATTCGCAGTGACATTACCGGCCGCTTAGCGCAGTACATCGCTGACCCGCAGGTGGACGTTAATGTCGCTGCATTCCGCTCGCAAAAAGCCTATATCTCTGGCCAGGTAGTCAAGTCCGGCCAACAGGCCATCACCAACGTGCCGCTGACCATTCTCGATGCCATCAATGCCGCCGGGGGGCTGACCGACAACGCCGATTGGCGCAATGTCGTGCTGACTCACAACGGCCAGGAGAAGCGTATTTCCCTACAGGCCCTGATGCAGAATGGGGATTTAAGCCAAAATCACTTGTTGTATCCCGGCGATATTTTGTTTGTCCCGCGTAATGACGATCTCAAAGTGTTCGTGATGGGCGAAGTGAAGAAACAGGCCACCCTGAAGATGGACTTCAGTGGTATGACCCTGACGGAAGCCTTGGGCCAGGCCGAAGGTATCGATATGACCTCGTCTAATGCCAGCGGGATTTTCGTGATTCGTCCGCTGAAAGGCGACCGTGGCGGCAAGATCGCCAATATTTACCAGCTGGATATGTCCGATGCCACCTCTCTGGTGATGGGGACCGAGTTCCAGCTCCAGCCTTATGACGTGGTGTATGTCACCACCGCACCAGTCACCCGCTGGAACCGTCTGATCAACCAGCTGCTGCCAACCATCAGCGGCGTACGTTATATGACAGACACCGCCAAAGACGTCCACACCTGGTAACCGCTTATGTTTAACAAAATTCTTGTGGTTTGCGTGGGAAACGTTTGCCGTTCCCCGACGGCGGAGCGCCTGCTTCGCCGCTATCACCCGGCTCTAACAGTGGAATCCGCCGGGCTGGGCGCGCTGGTGGGGAAGGGGGCTGATACCAGTGCGATGGATGTGGCACAGGAAAACCAGCTGTCGCTGGAAGGCCATCAGGCGCGCCAGGTTTCGGGCCGCATGTGCCGTCAGTACGACCTGATCCTCACCATGGAAAAGCGCCACATTCAGGCGTTATGCGATCTGGCCCCGGAAATGCGCGGCAAAGTGATGTTGCTTGGGCACTGGGATCAGGAGCGGGAAATCCCCGATCCTTATCGCAAAAGCCCGGAAGCCTATCACGCCGTTTATCAACTCCTCGACACCGCGGCCCGCCAGTGGGCCGATGCACTGACCGCTCAGCAGGGATAATAATGACAGAAAAAACACGCCATGCCGCCGAGGGCGGGGATGAAATCGATATTGGTCGCCTGGTAGGCACCGTGGTAGAAGCCAAGTGGTGGGTGCTGGGCATCACCGCTGTATTTGGCATTGTAGCGGCGATTTATGCCCTGTTTGCCACCCCGATTTATAGCGCCGATGCCTTGGTCCAAATTGAGCAAACCTCTGGTAATTCCCTGGTCCAGGACATCAACTCAGCCCTACAAAGCAAGCCCCCGGCTTCAGAGGCGGAAATCCAGCTGATTCAGTCCCGCCTGGTGTTGGGTAAAACTGTCGAAGATTTAGGGCTGGATATTGCCGTAACTAAAAATAGTTTCCCTATTTTTGGTGCCGGTTGGGATCGATTAACCGGCCATGCCTTTGACACGGTGGCGGTGAAAACCTTCGATCTGGCTCCCGGAATGGCGAAAGATACCTTTACCCTGACGGTGCTGGATAACCAGCGATACCGGCTGGAAAGTGACGGCGGCTTCAGTGCACAAGGCCGGGTAGGGCAACCCCTTACCAAAGGCGGGCTGACCCTGCTGGTAACAGCTATCCATGCCCAGGCGGGGGGTAACTTTACCCTGTCTAAATTCTCCACCCTGGGGATGATCAATAGCTTACAGGGCAACCTGACGGTGGCAGAGAATGGCAAGGATACCGGGGTATTAAGCCTGACTTTAACCGGGGAAGATAAAGATCAGATCCGCCGCATTCTCGACAGCATCACCCGCAATTATCTTGAGCAAAATATTACCCGTAAATCGGAAGAAGCCTCCCGCAGCCTAACTTTCCTGGCCCACCAATTGCCGGAAGTGCGCAGCCACTTGGATGATGCAGAAGAAAAGCTCAATAACTACCGCCAGACCAAAGACTCCGTAGACCTGCCGTTAGAAGCCAAGTCAGTGCTGGATTCGATGGTCAATATTGATTCCCAGCTCAACGAACTGACCTTTAAAGAGGCGGAAATCTCCAAGCTGTATACCAAGATTCACCCAGCCTACCGCACCCTGCTGGAAAAGCGCCGGGTGCTGGAGGAAGAAAAAGCCAACCTGAACAAGCGGGTGACCGCCATGCCGGAAACCCAGCAGGAGATCGTGCGGTTGACCCGGGATGTGGAATCCGGCCAGCAGGTTTATATGCAATTGCTGAACCGCCAGCAGGAGCTGAAAATCCAGGAAGCCAGTACCGTGGGCGATGTGCGCATTGTCGACCCGGCTATTGCCCAACCCGGCGTTCTGAAGCCGAAAAAGGCGCTGATTATCCTTGGCAGCCTGATCCTCGGCCTGATCTTGTCGGTGGTTGGCGTGTTGCTGCGCTCCCTGTTTAACCGTGGGGTAGAAAGCCCGCAGGTGCTGGAAGAAGCCGGGATCAACGTGTATGCCAGCATCCCGCTCTCCGAATGGCAGAAAAGCCGCGATAACGCGCCAACCCTCAAAGGCGTGCGCCGCAATAAACAGCGCCAGCTACTGGCGATGGGCAATCCCACCGATCTGGCCATTGAAGCTATCCGTAGCCTGCGCACTAGCCTGCACTTCGCCATGATGCAGTCCGGCAGCAAGGTGCTGATGATGACCGGTGTTAGCCCGTCTATCGGTAAAACCTTCGTCTGCGCCAACCTGGCGGCAGTCATTAGCCAGACCAAAAAACGGGTACTGATGATCGACTGCGACATGCGTAAGGGCTATACCCATGAATTGCTGGGCACCCCCAATAGCAACGGCTTGTCGGATATTCTTAGCGGCCAGGGGGATATTGCCCATGCCGCCCAGAAAACGGCTATCCCCGGATTTGACCTGGTGCCCCGGGGTGAAGTGCCGCCCAACCCCTCTGAACTACTGATGAGCGAACGGTTTGGTGAACTGATTGCCTGGGCCGAAAAGCACTATGACCTGGTACTGATCGATACCCCGCCAATCCTCGCCGTTACTGATGCCGCCATTATTGGGCGCCATGTCGGTACCACGTTGATGGTGGCCCGCTATGCCGTCAACACCCTGAAAGAGGTGGAAACCAGCCTTGCCCGCTTCGAGCAAAACGGTATCCCAGTGCGTGGGGTGATCCTCAACTCTATCTTCCGCCGCGCCGCTGGGTACGAGGACTACGGCTACTACCAATACGAATATAAGTCCGACGCGAAATAATGTCTTCCGCCCCTGCGGGGGCGTTTGAGGTAACGACGATGACCACAGCTGAAAGCCCGTTGATCTCTATCTATATGCCCACCTGGAACCGCCAACAGCTGGCGATCCGGGCGATTAAATCGGTACTGCGCCAGGACTACGACCACTGGGAGTTAATCATCGTCGATGATTGCTCCAGCGCCTGGCAGCAGTTGCAGCAATTTATTAGCGAACTTAATGACCCCCGGGTGCAGTACACCCATAACCCGCAAAACAGCGGGGCCTGTGCGGTGCGCAACCAGGCGATTATGGCGGCCCGTGGGCAATTTATTACCGGGATAGACGACGATGACGAGTGGACGCCGAACCGGCTGAGCGTATTCCTGCAACATCGGGAGCAACTGGCAAATCACGCCTTCCTGTATGCCAATGACTATGTGTGCGAAGGCCAGGTTTATACCCAACCGGCCAGTTTGCCGTTGTACCCAAAATCGCCGTGGTCGATGGCGCTGTTCTGCAAACGCAATATCGTCGGCAATCAGGTATTCAGCTTGGCACAACGCTTTAAGCAAAGCGGTTTCGATACCGATCTCACGGCGGCCCAGGACTACGACATGTTCTTGCGCATGGTGTTGCGCTGGGGTGCGCCCTGGAAAGTGGAGCAGGCGACGCAAATTCTCCATATCAACCACGGCGAAATGCAGATCACCAAATCTCCGAAGAAATTTGCCGGGTACTTCCATTTTTACCGCAAACATAAGCAGCATTTTGACCGGGCCAGCAAAAAGTATCAGTTGTTTACCCTGTACCAGATTCGCAATAAGCCGATGCGCCTACGCACCTTATTCACTTTGCTGTCGCTGCGGAATACCAAACGCCTGGCCGACGGGCTGCGGGGGAAATAATGCTGGAAGATCTGCGTGCTAACTCATGGAGCCTGCGCCCGTGCTGCATGGTGCTGTCCTATCGGGTGGCCCATTTTTGCTCGGTATGGCGTAAAAAAAACCGCCTCAACAATATTTGGGCGGTGCCGATCCTGGTGGGTTATCGGGTGATCACCGAAGGCTTCTTTGGCTATGAAATCCAGGCGGCGGCCACCATCGGGCGGCGCTTCACCATTCACCACGGCTATGGGGTAGTGATTAATAAAAACACCGTGGCCGGGGATGATTTTGTCATCCGCCATGGGGTGACCATCGGCAACCGTGGCCCGGAAAGCTTAGCCTGCCCGAAGATTGGCAACCGGGTAGAGCTGGGGGCCAACGCCATTGTGATTGGCGATATTACCCTCGGCGATAACGTGATTGTGGGGGCCGGTAGCGTGGTACTGGATAACGTGCCGGATAACAGCCTGGTGGTGGGTGAGAAGGCCAGGGTGAAGGTAATTAAATGAAAATTATGCAATTTAACGTGCGCCTGGCGGAGGGCGGGGCGGCCGGTGTCGCCCTCGATCTTCACCAGCGGGCATTAGGGGCCGGGCTGGATTCTCGTTTTATCTATGGTTACGGCAAAGGTGGTAAAGACAGCGAAAGCCACGGTGAGTATCCGCAGGTGGAGAAGCACACTCCACGGCTGACAGCCATGGCGAATATCGCCCTGTTCCGTTTCCTCAATCGCGACCCTTTCGGTTCCCTCGGCAATCTGAAGCGCAGGGTATTGGCCACCTCCGGGCCAATGGTGCTGCACTTCCACGTGATGCACAGCTACTGGCTAAACCTCGACAAGCTGGTGGCCTTTTGCCAGCAGATGAAAGCGGCGAAGCCTGACCTTAAACTGGTATGGACCTTACACGACCACTGGAGCATTACCGGGCGCTGTGCCTTTCTTGATGGCTGTGAGGGCTGGAAAACCGGCTGCCAGCAGTGTCCGAGTCTGGATAACTATCCGCCGGTCAACGTTGACCGCGCCGCCCAACAGCTGGGTGATAAGCGCCAGCGCTTCCGTGACATGCTCACACTCGGCTGCCAGTTTATCTCCCCCAGCCAGCACGTAGCGGCCGACTTCAATTCCCTGTACGGGGCCGATCGCTGCCAGATCATTAATAACGGGGTAGATGTGGCTACTGAAGCCCTACTGGCTGATATTCCGCCCCCGGAAACTACCGCCCGGACGCCGAAAGTGGCGATAGTTGCCCACGACCTGCGCTATGACGGTAAAACCAATCAACAGCTGGTGAACCGCCTGGTGCAGTGTGGTGAAGCGGTGGAGGTACACACCTTTGGTAAACACTCCCCCTTTAGTGGCCCGAATGTGGTGAACCACGGCTTCTTGACCAACAAGCGGGCGTTGATGAGCCAGCTCAACCAGATGGATTCGCTGTTGTTTACCTCGCGGGTGGATAACTACCCGCTGATCCTGTGTGAGGCCTTGTCTATTGGGCTGCCGGTGATTGCCACCCCCAGCGCCGCCGCCAATGAAGTGCTGGCGAAGTCCGGCGGCCATACGGTGAGTGCCGATCGGGCTATCAACCTGGCGCAACAGCAGCGCGCCACGTTGGCCCGGGAGCTGTTCGGGCTGGAGCTTGATGTGTTCCGCGCCCGCAGCCAGCGCACCTATAGCGGCAACCAGATGCTGGAGGAATATGTCTCGTTCTATCAGAGTCTGTAGCTATCTGGCGCTGCCGGTGATGTATCTGCTGGTGAACGTCAAGCTGCTCCAGTTGGGGGAGAGCTTCCCGATTACCGTCGCCACTTTTTTGCCGCTGATCCTACTGCTGTTTATGGCGCGCCTCAATCTTAAGAATTTGATGCTGGCGCTGGGGATCGGCCTGGGGCTGACGGCGTTTAACTTCGTGTTTGGTCAATCACTGGATGCCAGTAAATACGTCACCTCCACCATGCTATTCGTGTATATCGTGGTGATTATCGGGATGACCTGGAGTATCCGCTTTAAAACCATTTCATCATGGAACCACCGGAAAATCCTGCGCCTGTTTTATCTGGTTATCGGAATAATCGTCACCCTGGCAGCCCTGGAAATGGCGCAAATTATATTGACCGGTGGCAGTAGCCTGATGGAAAAGATTTCGAAGTTTCTTATTTACAGTAATAGCTATGTATTGAACTTTATTAAATTTGGCGGCAAGCGTACCACCGCACTTTACTTCGAACCGGCATTCTTCGCTCTGGCGTTAATCTCAATTTGGCTGAGTGTGAAACAGTTTGGTATCAAAACGCCTAAAGCCGATGCTATGATTCTGTTTGGGATAATCCTATCCGGTTCTTTTTCAGGGGTAATGACTTTTATCATTTTTTATCTTCTGGAATGGGCGTTTCAATATCTCAATAAAAATGCCTTAAAGAAGAAATTACCGCTGGCGATTATCTCGTTATCGGTGTTTATGGCTGGCTTGGTAATAGGTTTCCCTTATATCGCGGAGCGGTTAGGGGATTTAGGTACCCAGGGGTCATCGTCGTATTACCGGATTATCGGCCCATTAGTGATGGTGGGGTATTCGTTAACCCATATAGACGGTGTGATTCGCTTCGGTTCCTTATATGAATATGTGGCCTCATTCGGAATCTTTAACGGTGCGGATGTAGGGAAAACCATAGACAATGGTTTGTACTTATTAATTATTTACTTCTCTTGGCTGGCGCTAATACTTACCGGCTGGTACATGTTTAACGTTATTAAGATGATGGCCAACGCCTTTGGCAATAATCAGAATTATCGGGTTCAATTGTGGTTATTTACACCGGTATCACTGTTTTTCACCGGTTCTATTTTTAGCCCGGAATATGCATTCTTAATCGTCTGCCCGTTTATTTTGCGTAAAGCATTAGGTATTTCATCGTCGTGAGGCCGGTATGGATATTTTAAGTGTGATTACCGTGGCGTGGAAAAACGCCGCCGGGGTGGAAAAAACCTGGCAGTCCCTGGCCCATTTGGCCCGTGACCCGGGTATCGACTTTGAGTGGATCGTGGTGGACGGCGGCTCCGACGACGGCACCGAGGCCTTCCTGGCGAACCTTCAGGGCCAGTACAACTTACGTTATGTGAGCGAGAAAGATAAAGGCATTTACGATGCCATGAATAAAGGCATCGCGATGGCCCGGGGCTGCTATGCGCTGTTCCTGAATTCCGGGGATGTCTTCCATCAGGATGCCCCCCAGGTGGTGCGCCAATTGATGCAGCAGGGCGCTCACACCCCGGCGATGTACACCGCCGATGCGCTGCTGGATTTTGGCAACGGTATTAAGCGCCCGCGCGCAGCAAAAAACGGCTGGTATATTTACCACAGCCTGCCGGCCAGCCATCAGGCGATATTTTTCCCGATGAGCGGGTTAAGTAAACACCGATACGATTTGCAATATAAAGTCTCTTCTGACTATGCCCTGGCGGCGCGCTTATATAAAGCAGGTTATCCATTCCGGAAATTAAATGGCGTGGTATCTGAGTTTTCTATGGGTGGAGTATCGACCACCAATAATCAAGCCCTGTGTGATGATGCCCGTAGCGTGCAACGCAATATATTACGGATGCCAAGGTTTATTGCTGAACTCTCTTATCAGTTGAGAATTAAAACGACTGGTAAGGCAAAGGAGCGTTACGGTAAATCCTAAAATAACCGTAGGTAATGATATGCAGGAATTAAAAGGTTTTACTGTCCCCAAAGGCTTCCGGGGCGGCAACCCATTAAAAGTACAATTATGGTGGGCGGTGCAGGCAACATTATTTCAATGGTCGCCGCAAATTGCCTATCGCTGGCGCGCCTGGTTATTGAAACGGTTCGGCGCAACCATTGGTAAAAATGTGGTTATTCGGCCATCGGTGACAATTACTTATCCGTGGAAATTAACCCTCGGGGATTATGCCTGGGTAGGGGACGATGCGGTGCTGTATAACCTGGCACCCATCACTATTGGCGCCAATGCGGTGGTATCGCAGAAAAGTTATTTATGTACCGGCAGCCATGACTACCTTAGCGACCATTTTGATATTTATGCCGAGCCAATTGTTATTGGTGAGAAATGCTGGCTGGCAACCGATGTATTTGTGGCGCCCGGTGTAACGGTGGGGAATAACACCGTGGTGGGCGCCCGTAGCAGCGTATTTAAATCGCTACCGGAAAATAAAATTTGCCGGGGTAACCCGGCGCAGGTAATCCGTGCTCGTGCGGCTACCGACTGATCAGTCCTATTAATTAGAGGAAAACCAACATGAGTAAAGTGGCTCTTATCACTGGCGTTACTGGGCAAGACGGCTCCTATCTGGCGGAGTTTTTACTGGAAAAAGGCTATGAAGTGCACGGTATTAAGCGCCGCGCCTCCTCTTTTAACACCGAGCGCGTGGACCACATCTATCAGGACCCTCACGCCGGTAACCCGAGATTCCACCTGCATTATGGCGATTTAACGGATAGCTCTAACCTGACCCGTATTCTCTCCGAAGTGCAGCCGGATGAAGTCTACAACCTGGGGGCCATGAGCCACGTGGCTGTCTCCTTCGAATCCCCGGAATACACCGCCGATGTGGATGCCATGGGCACCTTGCGCTTGCTGGAAGCGATTCGTTTCCTGGGGCTGGAGAAGAAAACCCGTTTCTACCAGGCCTCCACCTCTGAGCTGTATGGACTGGTGCAGGAAATCCCGCAGAAAGAGACCACGCCGTTCTACCCGCGCTCTCCCTATGCCGTTGCCAAGCTTTACGCTTACTGGATCACCGTGAACTACCGCGAATCCTACGGCATGTATGCCTGTAACGGCATTCTGTTTAACCACGAATCCCCACGCCGTGGTGAAACCTTCGTGACGCGCAAGATTACCCGCGCTATTGCCAACATTGCTCAGGGACTCGAATCCTGCCTGTACCTCGGCAACATGGATTCCCTGCGTGACTGGGGCCATGCCAAAGACTACGTGAAGATGCAGTGGATGATGCTGCAACAGGAAAAGCCGGAAGATTTCGTGATCGCCACCGGGGTGCAGTACTCCGTGCGCCAGTTTGTGGAAATGGCCGCCGCTCAGCTGGGTATCAAACTGCGCTTTGAAGGCCAGGGCGTGGAAGAGAAAGGCATCGTGGTTTCGGTGACCGGTCATGACGCGCCGGGGGTAAAACCGGGTGATGTGATTATCTCCGTTGACCCGCGTTACTTCCGCCCGGCGGAAGTGGAAACCCTGCTGGGTGACCCGACCAAAGCCCATGAAACCCTGGGCTGGAAGCCAGAGATCACCCTGAAAGAGATGGTGTCTGAGATGGTCGCCAACGATCTGGAAGCGGCGAAGAAACACTCCCTGCTGAAGTCCCACGGCTACGAGGTTGCCATCGCGCTGGAGTCTTAAGTATGCAGAAGCAACGTGTTTTTGTGGCCGGCCATCGGGGAATGGTGGGTTCCGCCATCGCCCGCCAGCTGTTACAACGGGATGATATTGAATTAGTTCTGCGCAGCCGTGACCAGCTCAATCTGCTGGACGGCGCGGCGGTGGATGCCTTCTTTGCCGAGCAGAATCTTGACCAGGTGTATCTGGCGGCGGCCAAAGTGGGCGGCATCGTGGCGAACAACAGCTTCCCGGCGGATTTCATCTACCAAAATATGATGATTGAAAGCAATATCATTCACGCTGCCCATAGTCACAACGTGAATAAGCTGCTGTTTTTAGGCTCCTCCTGCATCTATCCCAAACTGGCTAACCAGCCTATGAAGGAGAGCGAACTGTTGCAGGGCACGCTGGAAGCCACTAATGAACCTTACGCCATCGCCAAGATTGCCGGGATCAAACTGTGTGAATCCTACAATCGCCAGCATGGCCGCGACTATCGCTCGGTGATGCCTACCAATTTGTATGGGCCGGAAGATAACTTCCACCCGAGCAATTCCCATGTGATCCCGGCATTACTGCGCCGCTTCCATGAGGCCGCCCGCGATAACACCCCCGACGTGGTGGTGTGGGGCAGTGGTACTCCGATGCGTGAGTTCCTGCATGTGGATGATATGGCGGCCGCCAGCATTCACGTAATGGAGCTGGATGCCGAGGTGTGGCAGGAAAACACCCAGCCGATGCTCTCCCATATCAATGTGGGTACCGGGGTGGACTGCACTATCCGTGAGCTGGCGCAAACCCTGGCAAGCGTGGTGGGTTACCGGGGCCGGGTGGTATTCGATACCAGCAAGCCAGATGGTACGCCACGAAAACTGCTGGATGTCACCCGCCTGCACAGTTTGGGCTGGTATCACGAAATCGGCCTCGAAGCCGGGCTGGCGAGCACCTACCAGTGGTTTCTGGAAAACCAGCAGCGGTTCCGGGGGTAATGATGTTTTTAAGCGAACGGGATTTTGCCACCGTAGTGGATGCCACCCCGCTGGTCTCCATCGATCTGATCGTGGAGAACGCCTGTGGCGAGGTGCTGCTGGGCCAGCGTACTAACCGCCCGGCCCAGGGCTACTGGTTTGTGCCCGGTGGCCGGGTGCAGAAAAACGAAACCCTGGCCCAAGCCTTCCTGCGGCTGACCGAGGCTGAACTGGGTGAGGCTATCTCCGTTGAGCAAGGGCAATTCCACGGGGTGTGGCAACACTTCTACCCGGACAGTTTTGCCGGTGAAGGGATCTCCACCCATTACGTGGTATTGGGTTATCGCCTCCAGCTTACGGGGGATGTAGCGGGCCTGCCCCAGGCTCAACATGCCCAATACCGCTGGCAATCCCCGGCGGCGCTGATTGCCAGCGACGACGTCCATGCTAATAGCCGGGCCTACTTCGACCCGGCATTGCAGGGCGGCGTACCGGGCTTATTGGTAAAAGGATAAGGCCGATGAAAATTCTGGTGTACGGCATCAATTACTCTCCGGAACTTACCGGCATCGGCAAATACACCGGTGAGATGGTGGAGTGGATGGTGCGCCAGGGCCATGAAGTGCGGGTGATCACCGCCCCGCCATATTACCCGGCCTGGCAGGTACAAAAGGGCTGGAAGGCCTGGCAGTACCGCAAAGAGCAGGCCGGTGCCACGGTGTACCGCTGCCCGCTGTATGTGCCGCGCCAGCCATCCACCCTTAAACGGCTGGTGCATTTAGGCAGCTTTGCCTTTAGCTCTCTGTTCCCGCTGCTGGCCCAACGCAGCTGGAAGCCCGATCGGATCATCGGCGTGGTGCCGACCCTGTTTTGCGTACCGGGGATGCGCCTGTTGGCGGCCATGACCGGGGCCAAAACCGTGCTACACATTCAGGACTATGAAGTGGATGCCATGCTCGGCCTGGGGATGGCCGGGAAGCGCAAGGGCGGCCTGGTGGCGCGCCTGGCCTCCGCCTTTGAACGCAGCGGTTTATTGAAGGTTGACCGGGTATCCACTATCTCCCGCTCGATGATGCAACGGGCTTGTGACAAAGGGGTAGCCGATGAGCGGGTGCTGTTCTTCCCTAACTGGTCAGAAGTGGCCCGCTTCCGCGATGTCGATCCGGCGGCGGTTGCCAGCTTGCGCCATGAACTGGGCCTGCCCGATGAGCGCAAGATTTTGCTCTATTCCGGCAATATCGGCGAAAAACAGGGGCTGGAATCGGTGATCGAGGTGGCGGCCCGCCATCAGGATCAACCCTGGCACTTCGCCATTGTTGGCCAGGGGGGCGGCAAGGCCCGGCTGGAAGCCCTGGTGGCGGAACGGGGTTTAACCCATGTCAGCTTCCACCCATTACAGCCTTATGAGGCACTGCCTGCGCTGCTCAAACTGGCAGATTGCCATCTGGTGATCCAGCGCCGGGGGGCTGCTGATGCGGTGCTGCCCTCCAAACTGACCAATATTCTGGCGGTGGGTGGTAATGCGGTGATTACCGCCGAACCGGACACCGAACTGGGCCTGCTGTGCCAACGCGTCCCGGGGATTGCCGAGTGCGTGGAGCCAGAATCCCCGGCGGCGCTGGCTGCCGGGATCGCCCGCAGCCTGGCTTTACCCGGGCACAACACGGTGGCACGTGAATATGCCGAACGCACCCTCGAAAAAGAGAACGTGCTACGCCAATTTATTACTGATATTCGGGGATAACCATGAGTCCGTCACCATTATATCCGGTCGTCATGGCCGGTGGTTCCGGGAGCCGTCTGTGGCCGCTGTCCCGGGTACTCTATCCAAAACAGTTCCTGTGCCTGAAAGGGGAACTGACCATGTTGCAAACCACCGTTAACCGCCTGAATGGGGTGGAATGCGAAAGCCCGGTGGTGATTTGTAATGAACAGCACCGGTTTATCGTGGCGGAGCAATTGCGCCAGATGAACAAGCTGACGGAAAACATCATCCTGGAGCCTGCCGGGCGTAATACTGCCCCGGCCATTGCCCTGGCGGCGCTGGCGGCCCAACGCCGCAGCCCTAAGGGCGATCCGCTGCTGTTGGTGCTAGCGGCCGACCATATGATCCAAAATGAAGATGCCTTCCGCCAGGCCGTTGAGCAGGCGGTGCCTTTTGCCCAAGCGGGCAAGTTGGTGACCTTCGGGATCGTGCCGGATCTGCCGGAAACCGGTTATGGCTACATCCGCCGGGGTGAGGTCCAGGCCCCGGTTCAACCGGGTACCGATGCACTGGCCTTCAGCGTGGCCCAATTTGTGGAAAAACCGAATCTGACCACCGCCCAGGGCTATGTGGGCAGTGGGGAATACTACTGGAACAGCGGCATGTTTTTATTCCGCGCTGGCCGCTATCTGGAAGAGTTGGCACGCTTCCGTCCGGATATTCTGGCCGCCTGCCAACAGGCCATGGATAGCGTTGACCCAGACCTCGACTTTATCCGCGTGGATGAAGCCGCCTTCCTGGCCTGCCCTGATGAATCTATCGACTATGCCGTCATGGAAAAAACTGCCGATGCGGTGGTGGTGCCGATGGATGCGGGCTGGAGCGACGTAGGCTCCTGGTCATCCCTGTGGGAAATCAGCCCCAAGTCAGCGGAAGGGAACGTCTGCCACGGTGACGTGATCCAGCACCAAACCCATAACAGCTATGTCTACGCCGAATCTGGCCTGGTGACCACCGTTGGTGTGAAGGATCTGGTGGTGGTGCAAACCAAAGACGCAGTACTGATCGCCGACCGCAGCCAGGTGCAGGATGTAAAAAAAGTGGTGGAGCAAATCAAAGGCGATGGCCGCCGCGAGCACCATATTCACCGCGAAGTGTACCGCCCTTGGGGGAAATACGATTCTATCGACGCCGGGGACCGTTACCAGGTGAAGCGGATTACCGTTAAGCCAGGGGAGGGGTTATCCCTCCAGATGCACCATCACCGCGCCGAACATTGGGTGGTGGTGGCGGGCACCGCCAAAGTCACCCTTGGCGATGAAACCAGGCTGCTGGGAGAAAACGAATCGATTTATATCCCGCTGGGCATGACCCACTGCCTGGAAAATCCCGGGAAAATCCCCCTCGATCTGATCGAAGTGCGCTCCGGGGCTTACCTCGAAGAAGACGATGTCATCCGGCTTGAAGACCGCTATGGCCGCGCCTGACGCAGCAAATTAGCCGGCACCAAAAACAGTCACTCACATTGTTTCCATTCACCCCGCCGCCGGGGCGGGCTGAACATTGTCTCAGGAAGGGAAAAATGACCCAATTAACCTGCTTTAAAGCCTATGACATCCGTGGCCGACTGGGCGACGAACTAAATGAAGACATCGCATACCGCATTGGCCGCGCCTATGGCGAATACCTGAAGCCCAAAAATATGGTGCTGGGGGGCGACGTGCGCCTTACCAGTGAAAGCCTGAAGGCCGCCCTGGCCGAAGGGTTACAGGATGCCGGGGTGGATGTGCTCGATCTCGGCCTGTGTGGTACTGAGGAAGTCTACTTTGCCACCTGGCATCTGGGGGTCGATGGTGGCATTGAAGTTACCGCCAGCCATAACCCGATGGATTACAACGGCATGAAACTGGTGCGCCAGGGGGCCAGACCGATCAGTGGTGATACCGGGTTGAAGGAGATCCAGCGCCTGGCGGAAGCCAATGACTTCCCGCCGGTGGCCGATGCCCGCCGTGGCAGTTACGCCCACGTCAACCCCCGTGAGGCCTACCTCGATCACCTGTTTTCTTACATCGACATCAACAACTTGCGCCCACATAAGCTGGTGGTAAATGCCGGGAACGGGGCCGCCGGGCCGGTCATCGACGCCATTGAGGCCCGCTTTAAGGCGCTGAATGTGCCCATCGAACTGGTGAAAGTGCATAACGACCCGGACGGGAATTTCCCCCACGGCATCCCTAACCCCCTGCTGCCGGAGTGCCGGGATGACACCCGCAATGCGGTGCTGGCCTACGGCGCCGATATGGGGATTGCCTTTGACGGTGATTTTGACCGCTGCTTCCTGTTCGACGAAAAAGGCCAGTTTATCGAAGGCTACTACATCGTGGGGCTGCTGGCGGATGCCTTTCTGGCAAAACAGCCCGGGGCCAAAATCATCCACGATCCGCGCCTCTCCTGGAACACGGTGGATATCGTCAGCCGGGCAGGGGGCACGCCGGTGATGTCTAAAACCGGGCACGCCTTTATCAAAGAGCGGATGCGGGCCGAGGATGCCATCTACGGTGGGGAAATGAGCGCCCACCACTACTTCCGCGATTTCGCCTATTGCGACAGCGGGATGATCCCCTGGCTGCTAGTGACCGAACTGCTGTGCATTAAGGGGAAAGCGCTGGGGCAACTGGTGGCGGAGAGCATGCGTAATTACCCGGCCTCCGGTGAAATCAACAGCCAACTGGCGACCCCGGCTCAGGCCATTGAGCGGGTGAAATCCCACTATTTACCTCATGCCACCGAAGTGGATTACACCGATGGGATCAGCATGGCTTTCCAGGGCTGGCGCTTCAATTTACGCAGCTCCAACACCGAGCCGGTGGTGCGCCTGAATGTGGAATCGGCAGGGGATAGCCAACTGATGCAGCGCCATACCCGGGACATTCTGGCACTACTTAATCAGTAATCGAGCTGCCTCCCGAGGCTTAAGGGAGGCATTTTAATGCGCCGTCAGGCGCCAGCAGGAACAACGATGACAACACTAAGAAATCGCGAGCGATCAAAAACCAATGCATCGTTAATTTCAATGGTGCAGCGTTTTTCGGACATCAGCATCCTGTTTAGCGGGCTATGGCTGGTGTGCCAGATAAGCGAACAGCGCTTCCTCTACATGCATCTGCTGATGGCACTGGTCGCCCTGGTGGTCTACCAAATGATTGGTGGGATCACCGACTTTTACCGTTCATGGCGCGGGGTGAAAATCACCACCGAGCTGATGCTGCTATTGCAGAACTGGACCTTAAGCCTGGTGTTCAGCGCCGGTCTGTTAGCGTTTAACCCTGATTTTGACACCCCCTTTGCCGTCTGGCTGGCGTGGTACTTACTCTCCGGGGCCGGGCTGGTGGTCTGCCGTGCCGCGATCCGCATCGGGGCCGGCTGGCTACGGAACCGGGGTTATAACAAGCGGGTGGTAGCGATCGCCGGGCCGATGGTGGCCGGGCGCAGGCTGGCAGAAAGCTTTGTGGCTGAACCCTGGTTAGGCTACGAAGTGGCCGGGATCTATCACGATCCCACTGCTGATGATCCTGCCAGCCAGTGGGCGGGCGATCTTAGCACCCTGGTGGATGAGGCGCGGGAAGGCAAGATCCATAACGTTTATATCGCCATGGCGATGAGCGATGAAGATCGCATGCGCCAGCTGGTGCGCGACCTCAGCGATACCACTTGTTCGGTAATGCTGATCCCCGATGTATTCACCTTCAATATTCTGCACTCCCGGGTGCAGGAGGTACACGGTGTGCCGGTGGTGCCGCTGTTCGACACCCCGCTGAGTGGCGTTAACCGCCTGCTTAAACGGTTGGAGGATATCGTCCTCGCCAGCCTGATTCTGCTGCTGATCTCCCCGGCGCTGTGTGCCATTGCCGCGGCGGTGAAGTTGACCTCAAGCGGGCCGGTTATCTTCCGCCAAACCCGCTACGGTATGGACGGCAAGCCGATCAAGGTATGGAAATTCCGCTCGATGAAAGTGATGGAGAACGACGCCGTGGTGACCCAGGCCACCAAAGAGGATCCACGGGTAACCCCGGTAGGTAGCTTCCTACGCCGTACCTCCCTTGATGAACTGCCGCAATTTATCAATGTGCTGACCGGCGGTATGTCCATCGTCGGCCCACGGCCCCATGCGGTGGCCCATAACGAGGAATACCGCACCCTGATTGAGGGCTATATGTTGCGCCACAAAGTGAAACCGGGCATCACCGGCTGGGCGCAAATTAACGGCTGGCGCGGCGAAACCGACACCCTGGAGAAGATGGAAAAACGGGTAGAGTTTGACCTCGAATATATCCGTGAATGGAGCCTGTGGCTGGACATCAAGATTGTCCTCCTGACGGTATTTAAAGGCTTTGTCGGCAAAACCGCCTACTAGGAGTGGCCATGAGCCTGAGAGAGAAAACCATCAGCGGGGCCAAGTGGTCGGCAATGGCAACCCTGGTGATTATTGGCCTGGGGCTGGCGCAAATGACGGTGCTGGCGCGCATCATCGATAACCACCAGTTTGGCCTATTGACGGTTTCATTAGTGATTATTGCCCTGGCGGATACGTTATCGGATTTCGGCATTGCCAACTCGATTATTCAGCGTAAAGAGATCGGCTATCTCGAGCTAACCACCCTCTACTGGCTCAATGTCGGGCTGGGTGTGGTGGTCTTTGCGGCGGTATTTCTGCTGAGTGGCACCATTGCCTCTGTGCTGCACAACCCTGATTTAGCGCCGCTAATCAAAACCCTGTCCTTCGCCTTTATCCTGATCCCCCACGGCCAGCAGTACCGGGCGTTGATGCAGAAGGAGTTGGCCTTCAACAAAATTGGCTCCATTGAAACCCTGTCTGTCATGGCGGGCTTTACCTTTACCGTGGTGAGCGCCCACTTTTGGCCGCTGGCGATGACCGCCATCCTCGGTTACCTGGTCAACTCCCTGGTGCGCACCCTGTTATTCAGCTTTATGGGGCGCAAAATTTACCGCCCGGGCGGGTGTTTTGATCTTAGGTCGGTGGCCTCCAACCTGCGCTATGGTGCCTGGCTGACGGCGGACAGTATCGTGAATTATATCAATACCAATCTCTCCACCCTGGTATTGGCGCGCATCCTTGGGGCCAGCGTAGCCGGGGGCTACAACCTGGCGTGGAATGTGGCGGTGGTACCGCCGATGAAGCTTAACCCGATTATCACCCGGGTGCTGTTCCCGGCCTTCGCCAAAATCCAGGACGACACCGCTAAACTGCGCGTCAACTTTTATAAGCTGCTCTCGCTGGTGGGGATCATCAACTTCCCGGCGCTGTTGGGGCTGATGGTGGTGGCGAACACCTTTGTGCCGTTGGTGTTTGGTGACAAGTGGACTTTCATTATCCCAATTCTGCAACTGCTCTGCGTGGTGGGCCTGCTGCGGGCCATCGGCAACCCGATTGGCTCCCTGCTGATGGCACGGGCGCGGGTGGATATCAGCTTCAAATTCAATGTGTTCAAAATCTTCCTGTTTATCCCGGCCATTTTTATCGGTGGCTACACCGGCGGGGCCATGGGGGTAACCCTGGGCTTCCTGGCAGTCCAGCTGTTAAACACCGTGCTGAGCTACTTCGTGATGATCAAACCGGTACTTGGCCCGAGCTATCGCGCCTACCTGATGAGCATCTGGCTGCCGCTGCGCCTATCGATCCCCACTTTGGTGGTGAGTTACGCCCTCGGCCCACTGTTAAAAGGTTCGCTACCCTTGAGCCTGGTGCTGGGCCTGCAAATTGCCGCCGGTGCCCTGGCTTTTATCGCGGTGCTGATCCTTTCCCGCCACCCGCTGGTGGTGGAGCTGAAAAGCCAGTTCGCCCGTACCCCCAAACTTAAAGCATTGTTACGTGCCGGCTAAGCCGGGCACTTGATTGAAGAGGTTATGATGAAACTACTGATCCTTGGCAACCACACCTGCGGCAACCGTGGGGATAGCGCCATTTTGCGCGGCCTGCTGGATGCCATTCACCAGCAGGCCCCGGAAATCAATGTGGATGTGATGAGCCGTTACCCCATCAGCTCCAGCTGGCTGCTGGACCGCCCGGTACAGGCGGACCCACTCTATAACCAGATGCGCCAGCAGGCCCAGGCTCAAGGGCTGGTGGGACGGGTAAAAAAGGTGCTGCGCCGCCGGTATCAGCACCAGGTTTTATTGGCAAAAGTCACTGAAAGCGGACGGTTGCGTAATATCCGTATCCCGGCGGGCTTTACCCAGTTCGTTAACTCCCTGGCGGAGTACGATGCCATTATCCAAGTGGGCGGCTCCTTCTTTGTCGACCTGTATGGCACGCCACAGTTCGAGCATGCCCTGTGCAGTTTTATGGCCAGAAAGCCGGTATTTATGGTGGGCCATAGCGTGGGGCCTTTCCACGATGAACAATTCAACCAGCTGGCGAACTATGTATTTGACCACTGCGAGGCCCTGATCCTGCGGGAATCTGTCAGCCTTGATCTGATGACCCACAGCCACATCACCACTCGCAAGGTGGAGCACGGGGTGGATTCTGCCTGGCTGGTGGATCGCCATGATGCCGACTTCATCCCCAGCTATGCCGTTAAACACTGGCTGGAAAAAATCGCCCAGCAGAAGACCGTCGCCATTACCCTGCGGGACCTGGCGCCGTTTGATAAGCGCCTCGGCACTACCCAAAAAGCCTATGAGCAGGCCTTTGCTGCCGTGGTCAACCGCATCATTGATAGCGGTTACCAGGTGGTGGCGCTTTCTACCTGTACCGGCATCGACAGCTACAACAAAGATGACCGCATGGTGGCGCTGAAACTGCGCCAGTACATTAACCGCCAGGATTGCTACCACGTGGTGATGGACGAACTTAACGATCTGGAGATGGGCAAATTGCTGGCGGCCTGTGAACTCACCGTCGGTACCCGCCTGCACTCCGCCATTATCTCGATGAACTTCGGCACCCCGGCCATTGCTATTAATTACGAACACAAATCTGCCGGGATCATGCAGCAATTAGGGATGCCAGAGATGGCGGTGGACATTCGCCATCTGCTGGATGGCACCCTGTCTGGCATGGTGGCAGACACCCTTGGCCAACTGCCTGCGATTAAGCTCAGGTTGACAGCCGCCGTTGAAAACGAGCGCCAGCGCGGCCAGCAGATGGTGGCCTCCGTCCTCGAACGCATCCGGGGGGCGTAATGAAAGTTGGCTTCTTCCTGCTGAAATTCCCGGTAGCATCGGAAACTTTCATTCTGAATCAGATCGTGGCCTTTATCGAAATGGGCCACGAGGTGGAGATTGTTAGCCTGCACCCGGGGGATATGGAAAACACCCACCCGGCCTTCCAGCACTATAACCTGGCGGCCAAAACCACCTGGCTACTGGATGAGCCAGCCGGTAAATTCGCCAAACTGGGCTGGCGTGCCAGCCACAGCCTGAAAGGTATAGCCCGCAGCCAGACCTGGCGTTCTCTGAACATTTCACGTTATGGCGACGAGGCGCGCAATTTAATCCTGCCTGCTATCTGCGGCCGCCAGCCACAGCCCCTGGAGGCCGATGTGTTTATCGCCCACTTTGGCCCCGCCGGGGTCACCGCCGCCAAGCTGCGGGAGCTGGGGGTGATTAACGGTAAAATCGCCACCGTTTTCCACGGTATCGACATCTCCAGCCACGGGGTTCTAGCCCGTTACACCCCGGAGTATCAAGCCCTGTTCCGCCGTGGGGATATGATGCTGCCTATCAGCGAACTTTGGGCTGAGCGGCTGCAACAAATGGGCTGCCCGCCGGAGAAGATCAGCGTCTCGCGTATGGGGGTGGATATGGATCGTTTTGCCCGCAGGCCGGTAAAAGCTCCGGGGGAGCGGCTGGAGATTGTCTCCGTGGCGCGGCTGACGGAAAAGAAAGGGCTGCACGTGGCGATTCAAGCCTGCCAGCAGCTTAAAGCCCGGGGCGTAAACTTCCGTTATCGCATACTGGGGATCGGCCCCTGGGAGCGGCGGCTGCGTACCCAAATCGAACAGTGCCAGCTGGATGCCGAAGTCATCATGCCTGGGTTCAAACCCACTCATGAAGTCAAAGCCATGCTTGATGAGGCCGACCTGTTCCTGCTGCCGTCAGTTACCGGTGCCGATGGCGATATGGAAGGTATCCCCGTGGCTCTTATGGAGGCGATGGCGGTGGGTATCCCGGTGGTTTCCACCTTCCACAGCGGTATCCCGGAATTGATCGATGCCGATGAATCAGGCTGGCTGGTGCCAGAAAACGACCCCACTGCATTAGCGGATAAGCTAGAAGCCTTTACGACTTTGAGGGCGGGAACGTTAGCCCCGATGCTGGATAAAGCCCGCAACAAAGTCGATAACCACTTCAATCAACAGCGTATTTACCGCCAGTTAGCGGGGCTGTTGCAAGCGCTGTAAGGAGGCAACATGGCAACCTATAACCACTCTACGCGCCGCCGTTTCCTCCAGATAGGGGCGGCATTAGTGGCGCTGCCGGTCACCGGGAAAGTGCTGGCGGCTGAACCGGCCAGTGTCAGTGTTAAAGATTTTTATCAAGGGGACTGGCTGGCCGCCTTTAAACAGGCTTTTGCGTCAGGAAAACCGGTAAAGGTGCCAGCCGGACTGGTATGTAAAGATGTTAACGGACCGATTTTTATGCCGGAGGGGGCCACTCTCAAAATAGAAGGCGGGATCAAAGGCAACGGCAAAGGGCGCTTTATCCTCGCCGACAGCTGCACCGTGACCGGGACAGGGGAGGGGCGGCTTAACAATATCATTCTCGATGTGCGTGGTTCCGACTGCGAAATCAGCCACCTCGATATGAGCGGCAGCGTGCCGGTGATGCAGATTTTCATTAGTGGCCGCCATAAGAAAAACATCCGCAACCTGACTATCACCCGCATGGTGGTGCACGATGCCAACTATGCCATTTTGCGGCAGGGCTTCCACAATCAGGTGGATGGCGCCACCATCACCCACTGCCACTTCAGCCACCTCCAGGGGGATGCCATTGAGTGGAACGTGGCCATCAATGATCGCAATATCCTGATCTCCGACCACGTGATCGACACCATTAATTGCACCAACGGCAAAATCAACTGGGGTATCGGTATCGGCCTGGCGGGCAGCACTTACGACAACAGTTACCCCGAAAGCCAGACCGTGAAAAATTTCGTGGTAGCAAACATTATAGGCCGCAATTGCCGCCAGTTGGTGCACGTCGAAAACGGCAAACACTTCATCATCCGTAATATAAAAGCGGAAAACATCACCCCGGCCTTCAGTAAAGCGGCGGGGATTGATAACGCCACGGTGGCGATCTATGGCAGTGATAACTTCGTGATTGACGATGTCGATATGACCAACAGCGCCGGGATGTTAATTGGCTACGGCACGGTAAAAGGCAAATATCTCTCTATTCCGCAGAATTTCCGAATAAACAACGTCACCATGGACAATCAAGGGCTATCTTTTAACGTCCGTGGCATTCAGATTTCATCCGGTAATGCCTCCTCATTTGTGGCGCTGACGCGCCTTAATCTGAAAAATGCCAGCCTGGAATTACATAATAAGCCGCAACATATATTCCTCAGGGATATCAATGTGATGCAGTTGGCAGAACGAGGCCCGGCACTTAAGGTAAACTTCGACATGCGAAAGGACGTGCGCGGCCGTTTTATGGCTAAAGAAGGGACGTTACTGTCGATGATAAACGTTAACGCCGTCAACGAACGCGGCCAGCGCTCGGTGGACATAGACCGAGTGGACCAAGTCGTTGTTAACGTTGACGCCAATAACTTCTCCCTACCTCGCAGTCGGTAATATGCACATTAATTACTTGCATGGCGCACGCCTAAATTTTCTCTCTGGAACTGAACGGCTAAAGGTCTATAATCAGGAAATTGTGCCTGATTGAATATGGCTTAAAGACAATGCCTGGCAATGCTATTGTGCTTGAAATCATTGTATTACATGGTTTTGCCGTAACTTATGAGTGAAGAATGAAAAAGAATGTGACCTTTATAGGTGCCTCGGGATTTGTCGGCACACGCTTGCTTGAGACGAGCCATAATGAATTCGAAATCAAAAACTTCGATAAAAACCAAAGTCACTTCTATCCACAGTTGACAGAAATTGGCGATGTGAGAACTCAGGCACAGTTAGATCAAGCGCTGGTTGGTCAGGAGAGCGTTGTTCTTTTAGCGGCAGAGCACCGGGATGATGTAAGCCCAACATCCCTATATTACGATGTCAACGTTGAAGGTACTCGTAATGTACTGAAAGCAATGGATAAAAATGGGGTGAAAAGCATCATCTTCACCAGTTCCGTTGCTGTATATGGCTTAAACAAAACCAATCCGGATGAGAATCATCCTCATGACCCATTCAACCACTATGGTAAAAGCAAGTGGCAGGCTGAAGAAGTATTGCGTGAATGGTATCAACAATCCCCTACCGATCGTTCGCTGACTATTGTCCGACCAACGGTTATCTTCGGGGAGCGTAACCGGGGAAATGTCTATAATTTGCTCAAGCAAATCGCTTCAGGCAAGTTTGCTATGGTAGGTAAGGGCGACAACTACAAATCCATGGCCTACGTTGGCAACATTGTGGAATTTATCAAGTTCCGCTTGCAGAATCAGAAGCCAGGTTATGAAGTCTTCAACTATGTCGATAAACCTGATTTAAATATGAACCAATTGGTTAATGAAGTTGAAAAAAGTTTGAACAAGAAAATCCCTTCTACTCATCTGCCATACGCTGTGGGCATGTTGGGCGGATATTGTTTCGATATTCTTAGCAAAGTAACGGGTAAGAAATTCGCAGTGAGTTCAGTGCGAGTTAAAAAATTCTGTGCAACCACGCAATTTGACGCCACCAAAGTGCACAACTCTGGTTTTGTTGCGCCCTATAGCCTTTCTCAGGGGTTAGATCGGACCTTGCAGTATGAATTTATCAATCGCCAGGAAGATGATGTCACCTTCATTACTGAATGAAGGTTAGCGATATTTTAATCGTTTGATAAGGGACCAAGAGGCTTTGTCACTTCTTTCCGAAGATTCCGACTTACAGAGCGGGTCCTTTCGGGTGGAATGGTGTGTTTGGTCCCTGGATTGGCATTCAGGTGTTACAGTTAACGTTCTTCATTGATAGTTAACTCCTGTTATCGAGAGGTTGGGTTTTAATGACTAATTTGAAAGCGGTTATCCCGGTTGCTGGCTTGGGTATGCATCTGCTGCCCGCAACAAAAGCGATTCCTAAAGAGATGCTGCCGATTGTCGACAAACCGATGATCCAGTACATCATTGATGAAGTGGTCGCCGCTGGTATCAAAGAAATCGTGCTGGTTACCCACTCATCCAAGAATGCTGTTGAAAACCACTTCGACACCTCCTATGAACTGGAAGCCCTGCTGGAACAACGCGTTAAGCGCCAGCTGCTGGCTGAAGTTAAATCTATTTGTCCTCCTGGCGTCACTATAATGAACGTGCGTCAGGGGCACCCTTTAGGCCTGGGCCACTCCATCCTGTGTGCTAAGCCGTTAGTAGGCCGTAATCCATTTGTCGTGGTTCTGCCAGACATCGTTCTGGACGATGCCAGCGCCGATCCACTGCGCTACAACCTTGCTGCTATGATTGGCCGCTTTAACGATACCGGCCGCAGCCAGGTTCTGGCTAAGCATATGGATGGCGATCTTTCTGAATATTCGGTGATCACCACCGAGCAGCATCTGGATAACGAAGGCCAGGTAAGCCGCATTGTCGACTTTATCGAAAAGCCCGATCAGCCACAGATTCTTAACTCTGACATTATGGCCGTGGGCCGCTATGTGTTAACGGCGGAAATCTGGGACGAGCTTGAGAAGAACGAACCGGGTGCCTGGGGCCGCTTCCAGCTAACCGATGCAATTGCTAAACTGAATGAAAAGCAGCCGGTAGAAGCCACCCTTATGACAGGCGAAAGCTACGACTGCGGTAAAAAATTAGGCTATATGCAGGCGTTTGTTCAGTATGGGCTACGCAACCTGAAAGAGGGTGCCAAGTTCAAAACCGGAATTCAGAAGCTGTTAGCGAAATCTTGATTGCCGGATTTTGCGGGCAACGATGAAGATGTAGTGTGATAAAAGCGGCGGTTGGGTTTTGGTAGGGGATCGCCCTAGCCGGACTCTCCGCCGCTTTTTGGCTTTAAAAATATCACTAAAAACAATACGACAAAATGCGTCAGTGCACTGGTAGCTGCAAAGCCAGGGGCGGTAGCGTGTCTGAATGATTCAAACGGTTAATTATTAACCCTCAACTTTCTATTATGAGAACAAGATTGTGAAAATACTGGTTACCGGTGGGGCAGGCTTTATTGGGTCTGCGGTTGTGCGCCATATTATTCAAAACACCCAGGATGCGGTTGTTAACGTTGATAAACTGACCTATGCCGGTAACCTGGAATCATTAAAAGACGTTGCTGCCAGCGATCGCTATGCCTTCGAGCAGGTAGATATTTGTGATGGACAGTCTTTAGAACGTGTTTTCGCCGAACATCAGCCTGATGCAGTAATGCACCTGGCGGCTGAAAGCCATGTTGACCGTTCTATCACTGGTCCGGCTGCATTTATTGAAACCAACATTGTTGGTACCTATGTGTTGCTGGAAGGTGCACGCAAATATTGGTCATCCCTGAAAGGTGAGAAAAAAGCCGCTTTCCGGTTCCATCATATCTCTACCGATGAAGTGTATGGCGATCTGCCGCATCCGGATGAAGTAGCAGCCAGTAGCGAATTACCAATGTTTACTGAAACCACCGCCTATGCGCCAAGCAGTCCTTATTCTGCGTCCAAAGCATCCAGCGACCATCTGGTTCGCGCCTGGTTGCGTACCTACGGTATGCCAACCATGGTGACCAACTGCTCCAACAACTACGGCCCTTATCACTTCCCGGAAAAACTCATCCCGCTGGTAATTCTTAATGCGCTTGAAGGCAAACCGCTACCAATCTATGGCAAAGGTGACCAGATCCGCGATTGGTTATATGTTGAAGACCACGCTCGCGCCCTCTATACCGTGGTAACTGAAGGCAATGCCGGTGAGACCTATAATATCGGCGGCCACAACGAGAAGAAAAATCTCGATGTCGTCCATACTATCTGCGATCTGCTGGATGAAATTGTGCCTAAGCAAGGGTCATACCGCGATCAGATCACTTATGTTACTGACCGCCCGGGCCATGACCGCCGCTACGCCATTGATGCGGATAAAATCAGCCATGAATTAGGCTGGAAGCCGCTTGAGACTTTTGAATCCGGGATTCGTAAGACTGTCGAGTGGTATCTGGCAAATACCGAGTGGGTTGAGAACGTTAAAAGTGGTGCCTACAAAAGCTGGATCGAACAGAATTACGGAGAGCGTCAGTAATGAATATTCTGCTGTTTGGCAAAACAGGGCAGGTGGGTTGGGAATTACAACGTTCACTAGCACCACTAGGCAATGTTATTGCCCTGGATGTTCATTCAGAGGATTACTGTGGTGACTTCAGCAACCCAGAAGGAATTGCCGCTACCGTCCGTGCAATCAAACCTGATGTAATCGTTAATGCCGCAGCTCATACAGCGGTAGATAAAGCGGAATCAGAAGCCGAGTTTGCCCAGCTTCTGAATGCAACAAGCGTCGAAGCTATCGCCAAGGAAGCGGCGGCCATTGGAGCATGGGTGGTTCATTATTCAACTGACTATGTGTTCCCGGGGAATGGCGAAACGCCTTGGCTGGAAACCGATGCCACCGCACCGCTTAATGTCTATGGCCAAACCAAATTAGCCGGTGAACAGGCTCTGCAAAAACATTGTCCTAAGCATCTTATCTTCCGCACCAGCTGGGTATTTGCCGGTAAAGGAAATAACTTTGCCAAGGCGATGCTTAAGCTAGCAAAAGAGCGAGAAGAGCTATCTGTTATTGATGATCAATACGGTGCCCCTACAGGTGCGGAACTATTGGCTGACTGCACGGCACATGCTATCCGCGTGGCTTTCACCAAACCTGAAGTCGCCGGGCTTTATCATCTGGTCGCAAGCGGCACCACTACCTGGCACGATTATGCCGCATTAGTATTTGAAGAAGCGAAAAAAGCGAGTGTCACTTTGGCAATTAAAAAACTTAATGCCATTCCTACCAGCGCCTACCCAACGCCAGCACAGCGGCCAAACAACTCTCGTTTGAACACTGAAAAATTCCAACATAACTTCGATTTGCAATTACCAAATTGGGAATTAGGTGTTAAACGCATGCTAGCTGAGATGTTTGCGGCAAATAATTAATTTAAGTAGAGATTAAAAATGACTACGCGTAAAGGTATTATTTTAGCCGGTGGATCTGGCACCCGTTTATATCCTGTCACGATGGCTGTGAGTAAACAGCTTCTGCCAATCTATGACAAGCCAATGATTTACTACCCGCTTTCCACACTGATGTTGGCGGGTATTCGCGACATCCTGATTATCAGTACTCCACAAGATACCCCGCGCTTTGAGCAGTTGCTTGGCGACGGCAGTCAGTGGGGCCTGAACTTGCAATATAAAGTGCAGCCAAGCCCGGATGGATTAGCCCAAGCCTTTATTTTAGGTGAAGAATTTATTGGTGATGACAGCTGTGCTTTGGTGTTGGGTGACAATATCTTCTATGGCCACGATCTGCCTAAACAACTAGAGGCCGCGGTAAATAAAGAATCAGGTGCCACTGTATTTGCCTATCATGTGACTGACCCTGAGCGCTATGGCGTAGTAGAGTTTGATAAAGAAGGCACGGCTATCAGCCTGGAAGAAAAGCCTTTAGAGCCTAAAAGCAATTACGCTGTGACCGGCCTTTATTTTTACGACAACGATGTTGTGGAAATGGCTAAAAACCTTAAGCCATCACCACGTGGTGAGCTGGAAATCACTGACCTTAACCGAATCTATATGGAACAGGGACGAATGTCTGTCGCCATGATGGGCCGTGGATATGCTTGGCTGGATACTGGCACCCATCAGAGCCTGATTGAAGCAAGTAACTTTATTCAAACCATTGAGCAGCGTCAGGGGCTGAAAGTTTCTTGCCCGGAAGAAATTGCCTACCGAAAGGGTTTTATCGATGCAGAACAGATTAAAAAATTGGCTGCACCGTTATCCAAAAATGCCTATGGGCAGTATCTTTTGAATATGATTAAAGGCTTGTGATTTATGAATGTAATCAAAACAGATATACCTGACGTATTAATCTTCGAACCTAAAGTTTTTGGTGATGAGCGTGGTTTTTTCTTTGAAAGTTTTAATCAGAAGATTTTTGATGAAGCAGTAGGTTATAAAGTTAACTTCGTTCAAGATAATCACTCTAAATCCAGCAAAGGCGTTTTGCGTGGGTTGCACTATCAGGTTGCCCCTCACGCACAAGGGAAGTTGGTTCGTTGTGTTGTTGGTGAAGTGTTTGATGTTGCAGTTGATATCCGCAAGTCATCTCCTACTTTTGGTAAGTGGGTTGGTGTGAATCTCTCTGCTGAAAACAAACGTCAGTTATGGATCCCTGAAGGATTTGCCCACGGGTTTTTAGTACTGAGTGATGTAGCTGAATTTGTTTACAAAACAACGGATTACTACTTCAAAGACTGTGAAGGTGGAATTCGATGGGACTCGAACTCATTAAAAATAGAATGGCCATCTGAATATAAAGTTATTTTGTCTGAAAAAGATAATGAGTTACCTTCTGTTATTAGTGCGATGTGAAAATGGGGCATATGGTGAAAATAAAAAGCTTTATAGCGAATAAGAAAAAATCAAAATTAATTGAAAATATTTTTTCTTTAGCTGTTTTGCAGATGATAAATTATTTGTTGCCAGTTATTATGTTGCCTTTTCTTGTAAGAGTAATTGGTTTGCCCAATGTGGGTATTCTGGCAATAACATTAGCATTTGCTACATATTTTCAAATGATAGGTGAGTACGGGTTCAATTTGACAGCTACGAAAGCTATTTCTAAAC
>CBIFWW010000016.1:0-32273 GCA_966186435.1 uncultured Enterobacteriaceae bacterium | reverse complement strand
AACAGTCCGTGCTGGAAATGTCCGACGTTAACGAACGTCTGGAATATCTGATGGCAATGATGGAATCAGAAATCGATCTTCTTCAGGTTGAAAAACGCATCCGTAATCGCGTTAAAAAGCAGATGGAGAAAAGCCAGCGTGAGTACTATCTGAATGAGCAAATGAAAGCCATTCAGAAAGAGCTGGGTGAGATGGACGATGCGCCAGATGAAAACGAAGCGCTGAAACGCAAAATTGAAGCGGCAAAAATGCCGAAAGAAGCGCGCGAGAAAACCGAAGCTGAGCTGCAAAAACTGAAAATGATGTCCCCGATGTCTGCCGAAGCCACCGTGGTGCGCGGCTACATTGACTGGATGGTTCAGGTGCCGTGGAATGCCCGCAGCAAAGTGAAAAAAGACCTGCGTCAGGCTCAGGAAATCCTGGATACAGACCACTACGGTCTGGAGCGTGTCAAAGACCGCATCCTGGAATACCTCGCAGTACAAAGCCGTGTGAATAAGCTCAAAGGGCCTATCCTGTGCCTGGTAGGGCCTCCTGGGGTCGGTAAAACCTCTCTGGGTCAGTCTATTGCCCGTGCAACTGGCCGCAAGTACGTGCGTATGGCCCTGGGCGGCGTGCGTGATGAAGCTGAAATCCGCGGTCACCGTCGGACTTACATCGGTTCTATGCCGGGTAAACTGATCCAAAAAATGGCAAAAGTTGGCGTTAAAAACCCGCTTTTCCTGCTGGATGAGATCGACAAAATGTCTTCTGACATGCGTGGCGACCCGGCTTCAGCCCTACTGGAAGTGTTAGATCCAGAACAGAACGTGAACTTTAACGATCACTATCTGGAAGTGGATTACGATTTAAGCGACGTGATGTTTGTGGCGACCTCTAACTCCATGAATATCCCGGCTCCGCTGCTGGACCGTATGGAAGTGATTCGTCTGTCTGGCTATACCGAAGACGAAAAGCTGAACATCGCCAAGCGTCATTTGTTGACCAAGCAGATTGAACGTAACGCTCTGAAGAAAGGCGAATTGACCGTCGATGACAGCGCTATTATCGGCATCATCCGCTACTACACTCGGGAAGCCGGTGTGCGTGGTCTGGAGCGTGAAATCTCCAAACTGTGCCGCAAGGCCGTGAAACAATTGCTGCTGGATAAATCCATCAAGCACATTGAAATCAACGGCGACAACCTGCACGGCTACTTGGGCGTACAGCGCTTTGACTATGGCCGTGCGGACAGCGAAAACCGCGTAGGTCAGGTGACCGGTCTGGCATGGACTGAAGTGGGTGGCGATTTGTTAACCATCGAAACCGCCTGTGTGCCGGGTAAAGGCAAGCTGACCTACACCGGTTCTCTGGGTGAAGTGATGCAAGAATCCATCCAGGCTGCGCTGACCGTGGTGCGTGCTCGTGCAGAAAAACTCGGCATTAACGGGGATTTCTATGAGAAACGCGATATCCACGTTCACGTTCCGGAGGGGGCGACCCCGAAAGACGGCCCAAGCGCGGGTATTGCGATGTGTACCGCGCTGGTTTCTTGCTTAACCGGTAACCCGGTGCGTGCAGATGTGGCAATGACCGGCGAGATTACCCTACGTGGTCAAGTGCTTCCTATCGGTGGTTTGAAAGAAAAACTGCTGGCTGCTCACCGTGGCGGCATTAAAACCGTGCTGATCCCCGATGAGAATAAACGCGATCTGGAAGACATACCTGACAATGTTATTGCCGATTTGGATATCCACCCGGTCAAACACATTGAGGAAGTTTTGGCTCTGGCATTGCAAAATGAACCCTATGGGATGCAGGTTGTAACCGCCAAATAGTGACTTAACGCAAAGAGCGCTAATAAAATAAGGGCTGGCAGGTGAATTCTTACTTGCCAGCCTTTTTTTGTGTGGCTACCTTAGACCAAGTCTGCCTGGAGGGCAGGGGGTGCCTACGACAACGAGTGTTGTAAGGGCATTGTAAGCCTGTTATAAATGCTGCGCGGTCGCTTCATAATGGATTCTATTGCGATATAAATAATAAACTGAGGAAGAGAATAGTGAATAAATCTCAACTGATTGACAAAATTGCCGCAGGTGCTGATATTTCCAAAGCGGCGGCTGGGCGTGCTTTAGATGCATTGCTGGCATCTGTTACCGATTCCTTGAAAGCAGGGGATGATGTAGCGCTGGTTGGTTTTGGTACCTTCGCTGTAAAAGAACGCGCTGAGCGTACCGGTCGTAATCCTCAGACGGGGAAAGAGATCACTATTGCTGCTGCAAAAGTACCGGGCTTCCGTGCAGGTAAAGCACTGAAAGACGCCGTAAACTAATTAGCTTTGTCTAATTAGTGAGAACTGTTTATCTAAAGGCGCATCCTGTGATGTGCCTTTTTTGTTTTAAGATGACTTTATTGCGCTACCGGGCTGACAATCCCCCCGTTTTCTTGTCACAATAAGGCTTTGCGCACCGGCCCTCAGGCAAATGCGGTGTGGGAACCACCCATTAGACTACAGCGGAGTGTTGTTACACCATGATGGACAATTTACGTGCGGCGGCAAATAACGTCGTACTCAAAATCATTTTGGGTTTGATTATCGTGTCATTCATCTTGACTGGCGTAGGTAACTACCTGATTGGCGGTAACAATAATTACGCCGCAAAAGTGAATGGCCAGGAAATCGGTCGCGGCCAGTTTGAAAACGCGGTCAACGGTGAACGTAACCGTCTGCAACAGCAACTGGGTGATCAATATTCTGAACTGGCTGCCAACGACGGCTACATGAAATCAGTGCGCCAGCAGGTGCTGCAACGCCTGGTGGATGAAGCCCTGCTTGACCAGTACGCTAAGCACCTTGGCCTGGCTATCAGCGATGAGCAAGTGAAGCAGGCCATCTTTAAGGAGCCTGCCTTCCAGAACAACGGCAAGTTTGATAACGCTCGTTACACCAGCATCATCAACAATATGGGCATGAGTCCTGACCAGTACGCTCAGGCGCTGCGCAAGCAGCTAACTACTCAGCAACTGATTAATGCCGTGGTCGGCACTGACTTTATGCTGCCCGGTGAAACTGACGAACTGGCGGCCCTGGTTTCCCAGGAGCGCGTAGTGCGCGAAGCCACCCTCAACGTTAATGCGCTGGCGGCTAAACAGACGGCTACCGATGCGGAAATCGACAGCTTCTACCAGCAGAATAAAAACCGCTTTATCTCCCCTGAGCAATTCCGCGTGAGCTATATCATGTTGGATGCGGCGGCGATGAAAGAAGACGTTTCTGAAGAAGAGGTTAAGGCTTACTACGACCAGCACCAGGATCAGTACACTCAGCCTGCGCGCTATCGTTACAGCGTGATCCAGACTAAAACAGAAGCCGATGCGAAAGCCGTGCTGGATGCCCTGGACAAAGGCGAAGATTTCGCCACCCTGGCGAAGGAAAAGTCCTCAGACATTATCTCTGCCCGTAACGGCGGTGACATGGGTTGGCTGGAAGATAGCACCACCCCAGATGAGCTGAAAAATGCCGGTCTGAAAACCAAAGGCCAATTGTCTGGCGTGATCAAATCCAGCGTGGGCTACCTGGTTGCCCGGCTGGATGATACCCAAGCCCAGCAGGTTAAACCGTTGGCTGAGGTTCATGGGGCTATTGCTGATAAAGTGAAGCAGGAAAAAGCGCTGGATGGCTATTATGCCCTGCAACAGAAAGTGAGCGATGCTGCCAGCAATGACAATGAGTCTCTGGCGGGTGCTGAGCAAGCTGCCGGTGTCAAAGCGGTGGAAACCGAATGGTTTGGCCGTGACAACCTGCCAGCGGCATTGAACTTCAAGCCAGTATCTGACGCCATCTTTGGCGGTAGCCTGCTAGGTGACAACGGCACCCCGGGTAGCAACTCCGACACCATCACCGTTGATGGCGATCGCGCCTTCGTGCTACGTATTGCTGAACACAAACCAGAAGCGGCAAAACCGCTGGCGGAAGTGAAGGATCAGGTTGTGGCTGCGGTGAAACACCAGAAAGCTGAGCTTCAGGCCAAAGCCGATGCCGATGAGCTGCTGGCTGCGCTGAAAGCCGGTAACGGTGATGAGGCAATGAAAGCGGCTGGCCTGAGCTTCGGTGCAGGTAAAACCCTGGCACGTACCGGCCAAGACCCAATCACGCAGGCGGCCTTCAACCTGCCACTGCCAGCAAAAGACAAGCCGGCTTACGGTGTAGGCAACGACATGCAGGGTAATGTGGTTCTACTGGCACTGGATGAAGTTCGCAGTGGCAATATGCCGGAAGCCCATGGTTCAGGGTATCACCCAGAACAATGCCCAGCTGGCTTTCGAAGCGCTGATGAGTAACCTGCGTAAAGATGCCAAAATCAAAATGGGTGCCGCCCTGGATGATCAACAGCAGCAGTAATCGAGCCGCTTCGCAGTAAACTGCAACTCATTGCAATATTTAAAGGCCGCTTTCGCGGCCTTTTCCATTTCTGTCATCCCCCATTTGTTGCCCGATCCGGCACCGGATACAGTGGCCTCGCTGTAATTAACCAAGGAGGACACAGCATGATCACGGTATGTAAAGCATTCTGGCTGGCGTTGGCATTAATGATGGGTTGGGGCGCCGGAACGGCGGTTGCGGCCCCTCAGGGGGCTTCTCAGGGAATATCGACGGCTAAAGCCAGCAAACCAGTGCCTCAAGTGCAGGTGTTGGATGGGGTCAATATCAATCAGGCCAGTGCCGAGGAGTTGGCGCAGGCGATGAATGGGGTGGGGATGAAGAAAGCGCAGGCAATTGTCAGCTATCGGGAGGCCAACGGCCCATTTAAAACCCTGGACGATCTGAAAGCGGTTCCGGGGATGGGGGCCGCCCTGGTGGAGCGTAATCTGGCGGGTCTCAAACTCTGAGGTAATTCTCTGTTGATGTTTTAAATCTTTGCTACGCTGTAGAGGTCATACCAGTTGGTGTGACCTCTGTCCTTATTACAATAACAGTTAAGGTTTTAGCGCTATGCAGACAACAATCAAAGTTCGTGGATATCACCTGGATGTCTATCAGCATGTGAACAACGCTCGTTATCTCGAGTTTCTTGAAGAAGCCCGTTGGGAAGGGTTGGAGCAAGAAGAGCAGTTCCAGTGGATGACGGCCCAACACATCGCCTTCGTGGTGGTAAATATCAATATCAATTACCGCAAGCCGGCGGTACTGGGGGACGTGCTTACCGTCACCAGTAAGGTTCAGCAGTTAAATGGCAAAAGCGGGGTGCTACATCAGGTGTTGACGCTAAACCCAGAAGGCCAGGTGGTGGCTGATGCGCTGGTGACTTTTGTCTGTGTCGATTTACGGACCCAGAAGGCGCTGGCGCTGGAAGGGGAACTGCGCGAAAGGCTGGAGAAATTGATCGAGAAAGCCTGAAGCAGATACCTGGCGCGAAGGCCAGGTATCGTAACGGGTTATTTCAAACCGGTTTTTTGCTGCATTGCGGCTTTTACGCCAACACGGTCAGCCATAAACTGATTCAGGCCGTTGGCCCGCAAATGGCAGGCGGCACATTCGCCGCAACCGTCGCCCTGGATGCCGTTGTAGCAGGTTAAGGTTTCCTGGCGCACGGTATCAAGCTTGCCCCAGTAATCCGCCAGCGCCCAGGTCTCGGCTTTGTTTAGCCACATCAACGGGGTTTCAAAGCGCACATCCCGCGCCATCCCTAAAGATACGGCGTGATTCAGTGCCTTCACAAATTCATCTCGGCAATCCGGGTAACCGGAGAAGTCGGTTTCACACACCCCGTTGATCACCGCTTCGGCCTGTACCTGATAAGCATAAATAGCCGCCAGGGTCAGGAACAGAATATTGCGGCCCGGCACAAAGGTATTAGGAATGCCGCTGGCATCTTCATCATAATCGGGCACCGGGATGTTATCGCGGGTCAGGCTGCTGATGGCTAAATCATTAAGCAGGGTGGCATCAATCACTTTATGGGCCACGGCCCCTAACGCGGTTGCCAGATGGCGGGCGACGTCGATCTCTGCCCGGTGGCGCTGGCCGTAATCAAAGGTGACGCAATGGACTTCGTCATACTGGTGAAGCGCCTGGATCAGGCAGGTAGTGGAATCCTGCCCACCGCTGAAAACGACAACTGCGCGTTTCATAATTTACCTTGCTGAATGGGAAAGGGGGCTATGGTAACGCGAGCTGCCTGGCGCTGCCAGCCCCATAACCTCACATCGGAGGCGGCAGCCAGACCCGGGTGAAATCAAACCAGCCCCGGGCATTAAGCCTTAAGCCGTTCACATTTGGCGGCGCGCTAATCTGGTAATGATAGTTAAACAGCGGGGTGACCACACCCTGGGCCATCAGGCGTTCGAACACCGCCTGAAGGGCGCTATGCCGTGACAGACTATCGGGGTAACGCTGGACGGTATCGAGAGTGGTTTGCAGGTGGGAGAACTGCGGGGCGCTCAGTAACTGGGGCCACAGGGAATCACTGCGCAACCACTGCTCGAGGGTGTATTCCGCCGACTCACCGATCAGCCGATCCCCCATCACAATATCCGCCTCCGCAAGGTGGTCACACCCGGCCCAGTTTTTGCGGTCATAGAATTGAAGCGTAAGCTCACAGCCATACTCCTTCAACGCTTGCTTCAGGGTACGGGCCATGGTGTGCAGCTCCACTGGCAGATGATAGGCCAGCGTCAGCTTTGCAGGCAGCGGCTGGATCGCCTCCGGTGGCATCGGCGGGATCGGCCACCCCGGTAGCATACTCTGGCTGGGCTGGATCAAATCGTCATCCTTGGCCACGGTTTCCAATAGATCGCTGTGATGAATAATATGCATTAACCAACGGGCCTGAGCCGGAGACAAAGCCCGGGACTGGCGGATCGCCAGATAGCAAAAGCCGAGGCTAATACTGGTACTCACCGGCTGTAGGTGCACCAGGTCTTCTGGCTGGCCAATGGCTATTTGCACCGGGTGACGGCAGCTGGTGCCAAGGGTGCGATCGAACAGCTGCGGGGTGATCCAATACTCCACCGCATTGATCAGCGGGTGGGGCAGATGATAGCGATCGTGATTCTCCAGCCGCACCAAATCCGGGGTGAATTTGCTCAAGCGGAACGGGCCGCACCCTACCTGGTCATCATCAGGGTGAGCCAGGCGGCAACCATAGCTGGCCAGCCGATACGCCAGCCAGTAATCCGGCTGGTACAGCTGTAGCCGCAGGCATAAGGGATGGGGGCAGTCGATATCGGCGATAGAGGCCAACAGTGCGCTGACCCAGGGCATCTGCATCAACTGGCGCAAGCGGCGGGCCAACTGGTGGCTGTCAATATTGCTGCCGTTATGCCAGAACAGGGTAGGGCGCAGGTAAAAGGTCCAGCTCAGGCCATCTTGTGAGATTTCCCAATGGTGAGCCATATCCGGCTGCGGGGCCGGTGATGCATCGCTAAAACGGGTTAGCCCGGAGAACACCTGGCTTGCAAGCTGCTGCTCAGCCCGGCCCGCCATAAACCCCGGGGTTATCTTATCCAGCGGCCGGTAGTAAGGAATACGCAGGGTAGGGACGTTATTCTGCCATTGCCCCCCGAGGAAGGGTTGTAGTGCCTGGCGTAGCTGGTCTGGTGCCAGTTGGGCCAGCTCCAGGGCGCTGTGCTGTAGCCCCTTATTCAACACTCCTTCCAGCATCCCTGCACGCACCACTTGTGGGGAGGTAAGGAATTCAAGCTGGCCGCGCTTACCACGGCCAGGGCTGGCTTGCCAGCGTACCCAGCCTGCCGCCTCCAGCTGGCGCAACAGGGTGCGCACATGACGTTCACTACAGAAGCAACGTTCAGCTAATTCGCCCACGGTAATATGTTGCGTGGCCCCCTGGCTGGGTTGCCATAAACGCTGGTATTGATTCAGGCGGTTAAGCAGGCGCATAGGTTAAATCCGGAACAATTTTTTAAAACTATTCACTATTTGTTCCGGATATAACAGCGGATACTGGTTGCCCTGTTAACGGGATCACAAAGAGAGGCGTTATGGCACGGTTGGCTGCGTTTGATATGGACGGCACACTGCTGATGCCGGATCACCGCTTAGGTGATGAAACCCTGGCTTCACTGCGCCGCTTGCAAGATGAACGTGACATGACGCTGACCTTCGCCACCGGGCGTCATGCCCTGGAGATGAAGCATGTGCTGGGCCGTTTTAATCTGGATGCTTGGCTAATTACCGGCAACGGCACCCGGATCCACAGCACCGAAGGCGAACTGCTGCATCGTAGCGATCTTTCGCCGGAAGTGGCCGAAGCGGTGATCCACAGCCATTGGGACACCCACGCCAGCCTGCATGTCTTTAATGACGGCGGCTGGATGACGGAGCGGGATATCCCGGAGATGCTGGCCGCCCACGTTTATAGCGGGTTTAACTATCAGCTCACTTCATTGAAAAATCTCCCGGCCCATCAGGTCACCAAGATCTGCTTCTGTGGCGATCACCAGGATTTAGTGCAGTTGCGTATTCAGTTGAATGAAGTGATTGGCGAGCTGGCCCATCTGTGTTTCTCGGCCTGGAATTGTTTGGAGATTTTGCCGGTGGGCTGCAACAAGGGAGCGGCTCTGGGGGTGCTTAGCCAGCAACTGGGGATTGAGTTGTCTGATTGTATGGCCTTTGGCGATGCGATGAATGACCAGGAGATGCTCTCCCTGGTGGGGCACGGGTTAATTATGGGTAATGCTATGCCACAGCTTAAGGCGGCGTTACCGGGGCTGCCGGTGATAGGCCATTGCCGTACCCAGGCAGTTTCACACTATTTAAATCATTGGCTGGATACACCAAACCTTTCTTATTCCCCCGAATGATTTAGGCACTTCCAGCGGCCGGGGTAGTTATCTACCTCGGCTTTTTTTATGGCTGAATTAGCCCATCATCTGGTTAATTTGCTGACGCCACGGGGTGATATCCCCGATATTCTGATCCAGCCATTCAGCATTGTAATAGGTGTCCATATAGCGGTCACCGCTGTCGCACAGCAAGGTCACAATAGAACCCTGGCGGCCCTCATCGCGCATTTTCACCGCCAATTGCAATGCGCCCCATACGTTGGTCCCGGTAGAGGCCCCGGCTTTACGGCCTAACACCGTTTCCAGCCAGTGAATGGTGGCGATACTGGCTGCATCCGGCACCCGCAGCATGCTATCTACCACATCCGGTATAAAGGATGGCTCTACCCGAGGGCGGCCAATGCCTTCAATCTTGCTGCCCACCGGGCTGCGCAGGGACGGATTACGCTGCTGCCAATGATCCATAAACACTGAGTTTTCCGGGTCGACCACCATTAGCTCGGTGCTGTGGCCCTGGTAGCGGATATAGCGGCCAATAGTGGCCGAAGTACCGCCAGTTCCGGCACTCATCACGATATAATCTGGTACCGGGTAAAGTTCAAGGCGCATTTGGCGGAAAATACTGTCGGCGATGTTGTTATTGCCGCGCCAGTCGGTGGCCCGCTCAGCATAAGTAAACTGGTCCATATAATGGCCGTTTAACTCCCGGGCCAGTTGTTCAGAAGCATCATAAATCTCGCAGGCACTTTCTACAAAATGGCATTGGCCGCCGTAAAAGCGAATTTGTTCGATTTTACGTTTGGCGGTGCAGCCCGGCATCACGGCGATAAACGGCAGCCCTAACAGCCGGGCAAACCAGGCTTCAGAGACGGCGGTAGAGCCGGAGGAGGCCTCAATGATTGGCGTGCCTTCTTTAATCCAGCCATTGCTTAAGCCATACAGGAACAGCGAACGTGCCAGGCGATGTTTCAGGCTACCGGTGGGGTGAGTGCTTTCATCTTTCAGGTAAATGTTTATACCGGGGAATGCGGGCAGCGCCAGCCGGATAAGATGAGTATCCGCTGAGCGTTGGGCATCAGCATTAATTTCATTGATGGCGTGTTTAATCCAGGCGGTGGTCATTGCGCTTCCCCATTAGTTTATTTATGCATTAGGTTAACGTTAATGGCAGGAAAAAAAGTTACCTTTTAATCTTCATGTTAGACTCTATGTAGAATAATTTTCTACCAAAGGCCGTCATGATAGATAAAATTGATCGTAAACTGCTTTCGTTGCTGCAAGAGGACTGCAACCTCTCTTTGCAGGCCCTGGCAGAAGCCGTTAATCTCACCACCACTCCCTGTTGGAAACGCCTGAAGCGCCTTGAGGAAGAGGGCGTTATCCGGGGTCATGTGGCCTTGCTGGATGCCGAAAAAGTGGGCCTGGGGCTGACGGCCTTTGTTCTGATTAAAACCCTTCTCCATAACCGTGACTGGTATAGTGATTTTGTCACCGTGGTGGCCGGGATGCCCGAGGTGCTGGGGTTCTGGCGAATGGCCGGGGAATACGACTATTTAATGCGGGTTCAGGTCGCGGATATGAAACGTTACGACGATTTTTATAAGCGGCTGGTGAATCAGGTACCGGGGTTAAGCGATGTCACGTCGAGTTTTGCCATGGAGCAGATAAAATACACTACGGCACTGCCGATTGAGGTGTGATCTGCTACTGCTGCCCCAATATTAAAAGCTATCAATCTGTGAACCCATCTCTCAGGACGTAAACTGCGTGCGATTATTTGCTCAATTAAGCTGGTATTTCAGACGTGAATGGCGCCGATATTTGGGTGCTATCTCGCTGCTGATCCTGATCGCCATTCTGCAACTGGTGCCCCCTAAATTAGTAGGGGTGATCGTTGACGGCGTGACCCGCGATCACTTCACCCCGGCGCGGGTTTTGATGTGGATCGGTGTAATGGTGGGGATTGCCATCATGATCTACCTGCTGCGCTATGTCTGGCGAGTGCTACTGTTTGGCGCGTCCTATAAATTGGCTGTTAAACTGCGCTCCGATTATTATCGCCAACTCAGCCGCCAAAACTCCGAATTCTATCAGCGCCATCGCACCGGTGACTTAATGGCCCGGGCCACTAATGACGTTGACCGGGTGGTTTTTGCCGCCGGGGAAGGGGTATTAACCCTTGTGGATTCCCTGGTGACCGGCTGCGCGGTGCTGGTGGTGATGAGCACTCAGATTAGCTGGCAACTGACCTTACTGGCGCTGTTGCCGATGCCGGTGATGGCGCTAGTAATTAAGCGCGACGGTAGCCGACTGCACCAGCGCTTTAAAGTGGCCCAGGCGGCATTCTCCTCCCTGAACAACCGCACTCAAGAGAGCCTCACCAGTATCCGCATGATTAAAGCTTTTGGTCTGGAAGACCGCCAGTCGGCGCTGTTTGCCGCTGATGCGGAAGATACTGGTAAGAAAAACCTTCACGTGGCCCGCATTGATGCCCGCTTTGACCCGACTATCTATATTGCCATCGGCATGGCAAACCTGCTGGCTATTGGCGGCGGCAGCTACCTGGTTTCCGACGGGCAAATCACCCTCGGCCAGCTCACCAGCTTTGTCATGTATCTGGGGCTGATGATTTGGCCGATGCTGGCGCTGGCGTGGATGTTCAACATTGTTGAACGCGGGAGTGCGGCCTACAGCCGGATCCGCTCCCTGTTGGCGGAACGGCCGGTGGTGGTGGACGGGGAGCAAACCTTGTCCGAGGGCCGCGGTACCCTGGAGGCCCGCATCGAGCGCTTCCAGTATCCCGGCGCCAATCAGCCGGCATTAAAACAGATTGAATTTGTTCTGGCTCCGGGCCAGATGCTAGGGCTGTGCGGCCCAACCGGGGCCGGGAAAAGTACCCTGCTTGCATTAATACAACGCCATTATGACGTGGACACCGGCGAGATCCTGTTTAAAGGTGAGCCACTTAAAAGGCTAAAAATGGATTGCTGGCGCGGGCGGCTGGCGGTGGTGAACCAAACCCCGTTCCTGTTCTCTGATACCGTAGCCAACAATATCGCTCTCGGCGAACCCGGTGCCACCCTGGAAGAGATCCAACAGGTGGCGCGCCTGGCCTGCGTTGATGAGGATATCCTACGCTTGCCTGACGGCTATGAAACCGAAGTGGGTGAGCGGGGTGTGATGCTTTCCGGGGGCCAGAAACAGCGCATTTCCATTGCCCGGGCGTTGCTGATGAATGCAGAGATCCTGGTGCTGGATGATGCGCTTTCCGCCGTGGATGGTCGCACCGAGCACCAAATTCTTCATAACCTGCGCCAGTGGGGGGAGCACCGCACGGTAATTATCAGCGCCCACCGCTTGTCGGCATTGGTAGAGGCTAACCAAATCCTGGTGCTCCAGCAGGGTACCGTGGCCCAGCGTGGCGTTCATGAAGCTCTCCAGTATCTGCCGGGCTGGTATCGGGATATGTATCGCTATCAACAGTTGGAAGCCGCGCTGGATGATGCGCCTCAGGATAATGATGAGGTCGCCAATGCGTAACTTTGGGCAATTATGGCCAACCTTAAAACGGCTGCTGGCCTATGGCTTGCCCTGGCGCAAACCGCTGATGCTGGCGGTATTGATCCTGTGGATCGCCGCCGCTGCTGAAGTCAGCGGCCCGGCATTGATCAGTTATTACATCGACCATCTGGCGGCGGGGAAAAGCCTGCCGGTGGCAATCATGATTGGCCTGGCCGTGGGCTACATTGCGTTACAGCTATTGGCGGCGGGCCTGCATTACTGCCAGGCGCTGTTGTTTAACCGGGTGGCCGTGGGGGTGGTGCAAAAGCTGCGCACCGATGTAATGGATGCCGCACTGCGCCAGCCGCTGAGTGAATTCGACATTCAGCCGGTGGGCGGGTTGATCTCCCGCGTGACCAACGACACCGAAGCCATCCGCGATCTGTATGTGACGGTGGTAGGTACGGTACTCAAGAGTATTGCCCTGGTGGGGGCGATGTTGATCGCCATGTTCACCATGGAATGGCGCATGGCCTGTGTCGCTATTTTGATTTTCCCGGCCGTGCTGGTGGTGATGGCGATTTATCAAAAATACTCCACCCCTATCGTGCGCCGGGTGCGTACTTATCTGGCGGATATTAATGATGGCTTTAACGAAATCATCAGCGGGATGGGAGTGATTCAGCAGTTCCGCCAGCAAGCACGCTTCGGCGAACGCATGATGGAGGCCAGCCAGTCCCACTATATGGCGCGGATGCAAACCCTGCGGCTGGACGGCTTCCTGCTGCGCCCTCTGCTCAGCCTGTTCTCCGCCCTGATTTTGTGTGGCTTGCTGATGCAGTTTGGCTTTACCGCCAGGGGCAGTATCGAAGTAGGGGTACTGTACGCCTTTATTAGCTACCTGGGCCGCTTAAACGAGCCGCTGATTGAACTGACTACCCAGCAATCCATCCTCCAGCAAGCCGTGGTGGCCGGGGAGCGGGTGTTTGAATTGATGGATAAACCGCGCCAGCAGTACGGTAGCGATACGCGCCCCCTGGAAAGCGGTGCCATCGATATCGAAAATCTCTCCTTCGCCTATCGGGCTAATCGGCTGGTATTACAGGATATTAACCTGACGATCCCGCCGCGCAACTTTGTGGCGTTAGTGGGCCATACCGGCAGCGGCAAAAGTACCCTGGCTAACCTGATGATGGGCTATTACCCGTTAACCCAGGGGAAAATCAAGCTGGATGGCAGGCCGCTGGATAGCTTAAGCCATCAGGTGTTGCGCCAGGGGATTGCGATGGTGCAGCAAGACCCGGTGGTGATGGCGGATAGCTTTCTATATAACGTCACCCTGGGCCGGGATATCAGCGAGGAGCAGGTGTGGCAGGCGCTGGAAACCGTACAGCTGGCGGAATTGGTGCGTGGATTACCGCAAGGCATTCATACGGCGCTTGGGGAGCAGGGCAATACCCTTTCCGTGGGCCAGAAACAGCTGCTGGCAATGGCCCGAGTGCTGGTAGAAGCCCCGGCTATCCTGATCCTGGATGAAGCTACGGCGAATATCGACTCTGGCACTGAGCAATCCATCCAGCTGGCGCTGGCGGCGATTCGCCAACACACCACCCTGGTGGTGATTGCCCACCGGCTTTCTACCATTACGGATGCCGATACTATTTTGGTACTGCACCGGGGCCAGGCGGTAGAGCGGGGTAGCCATCAGCAGCTGTTGGCTGAACAGGGGCGCTATTGGCAGATGTACCAATTGCAGTTGGCAGGCAAAGACCTCGAGAATGCCGATCAGGAGCCTGTTTCATCCTGATGCACCAAAAACAGGCAGGGCACCAGCAGCATATTATTCTGGTGCACTGTCTTTTCAACACGTGCACTGTCGTGGTGCATTTTTAAGCAAATCCTTTCTCGCTGACCCCGCTTTAAGCTTCTTTACGCTGAAACTCTGGTTTTTCCCCCAGTGAATACCGCCTGTTTCTTGCCATTTTAAAAATTGGCATAGCCTTTGCTTTATCCCTTACGTGAACCGATTTGCTACGCCAAACACTTATGGGAGGGGATTTATGAAACTGGTCACCGTGGTAATAAAACCATTCAAACTGGAAGATGTGCGTGAAGCGCTTTCCTCCATTGGTATTCAAGGGCTTACCGTGACCGAAGTTAAAGGTTTCGGGCGCCAGAAGGGCCACGCAGAGCTGTACCGCGGCGCGGAATACAGCGTTAATTTCCTGCCCAAAGTGAAGATTGACGTAGCGATTGCCGATGACCAGCTCGATGAGGTTATTGATGTGGTGAGCAAAGCTGCTTACACCGGGAAGATTGGCGACGGCAAAATATTTGTCGCTGAATTACAGCGCGTGATTCGGATCCGCACCGGCGAATCCGACGAAGCCGCACTTTAATATTGGCCGCACATAATGGGGATGGGAAAAATGAAGAAATTCGCCGCATTAGCTGGCATTGGGGCCGCACTTTTGCTGCCTTCAGTGGCCATGGCCGCAGTACCGGCTGTGGCAGATAAAGCCGACAACGCCTTTATGATGATCTGCACCGCACTGGTGCTGTTTATGACAATCCCGGGGATCGCCCTGTTTTACGGCGGCCTAATCCGCGCCAAAAACGTGCTTTCCATGCTGACCCAGGTTTCGGTCTCCTTTGCGCTGGTTTGCGTGCTGTGGGTAGTCTACGGCTATACCCTGGCTTTCGGGACCGGCGGCAGTTTCTTCGGTAACTTTGATTGGGTGATGCTGAAAAACATCGAGCTGAAAGCCTTGATGGGTAGCTTCTATCAATACATCCATGTGGCCTTCCAGGGTTCCTTCGCCTGCATTACCGTGGGTTTGATTGTGGGCGCGCTGGCGGAACGTATTCGCTTCTCGGCGTTGCTGATTTTTGTGGTGGTGTGGATGACCTTCTCTTACATTCCGATCGCGCATATGGTGTGGGGCGGCGGCCTGCTGGCGACCCACGGTGCGCTGGACTTTGCCGGCGGTACGGTGGTGCATATTAATGCCGCGGTGGCGGGTTTAGTGGGCGCTTACCTGATGGGTAAACGCGTGGGCTTCGGTAAAGAAGCCTTCAAGCCACACAATCTGCCGATGGTGTTTATCGGTACCGCTATCCTGTATGTAGGCTGGTTTGGTTTCAACGCCGGTTCTGCCAGTACGGCGAACGAGATTGCAGCCCTGGCCTTTGTAAATACCATGGTCGCCACCGCCGGTGCGATTGTGGCTTGGGTATTCGGTGAGTGGGCGCTGCGCGGTAAACCTTCCCTGTTGGGTGCCTGTTCCGGTGCCATCGCGGGCTTAGTCGGCATCACTCCGGCCTGTGGTTACGTCGGTGTAGGCGGCGGCCTGATTGTAGGGCTAGTGTCTGGTCTGGCTGGCCTGTGGGGCGTAACTATGCTGAAACGCTGGCTGCGGGTGGATGACCCTTGCGATGTGTTCGGTGTCCACGGGGTCTGCGGAATTGTCGGCTGTATCCTGACCGGGGTCTTTGCCTCCAGCTCGCTGGGTGGCGTTGGCTTTGCCGAAGGTGTCACCATGGCTCATCAGTTGCTGGTGCAGTTGGAAAGTGTCTTGCTCACCATTGTGTGGTCCGGGGTGGTAGCCTTTGTGGGCTATAAACTGGCGGATATCACCGTTGGCCTGCGCGTCTCTGAAGAGCAAGAGCGCGAAGGACTGGATGTGAACAGCCATGGCGAAAACGCCTATAACAGTTAATCCTGCCGATAAATAAACGCCTGCAATTGCAGGCTTTTTGTCATTGGCTGACGACGATATTACCCCCGCTGGCGCATCACCCCTTCCTGCACAGTGGAGGCTACCAGAACGCCATCTTGGGTGTAAAACTCACCGCGTACAAAGCCGCGGGCGCTGGAGGCGGAGGTGCTCTCCACGCTGTAGAGCAGCCAGTCATTTAAATCAAAGGGACGGTGAAACCACATGGAGTGGTCAATGGTTGCCACCTGCATACCCGGCTCCAGGAAGCCCACCCCATGGGGCTGGAGGGCCGTTGGCAGGAAGTTAAAATCCGACGCGTAGCCCAGCAGATACTGATGTACCCGCAGGTCATCAGGCACGGTGCCGTTGGCACGTACCCACACCTGGCGTTGTGGCTTATCCACATGGCCTCTTAACGGGTTATGGAACACCACCGGGCGGATTTCCAGCGGCTTCTCGCACAGGAATTTTTCCTTGGCTTTTTCCGGCAGGTATTGCGCCAGGGCTTGGGCTATCTGGGTTTCAGATTTTAGTTCCTCCGGCCCGGGGGCGTCAGGCATGGTTTTTTGGTGCTCAAAACCCGGTTCTTCGCCCTGGAAGGACGCCGTCATATAGAAAATCGGTTTGCCGTTTTGGATGGCTGCGATACGGCGGGCGCTAAAACTGTTGCCGTCGCGCAGCACTTCCACATCATAGATTATTGGCTTTTGGCTATCGCCCGGGCGTAGAAAGTAGCTATGGAAGGAATGAACCAGGCGAGCCGCCGGAACGGTTTCCTTCGCCGCATACAGGGCCTGACCCACCACCTGGCCGCCAAACACCTGACGCAGGCCTAAATCCTCGCTTTGGCCACGGAACAAGCCCTCTTCAATTTTTTCCAGATTTAGTAGGGTCAGTAGGTTATTAAGCGCCTGGCTCATAGTCATTCCTCAATCAGCGAAACGGGCAGGTCAAAATAGTTGCCTGCTATTATAACGTGAAATTAACATTAACCCTTCAGGTTCAATTGTCTGATTATCGGCCTGAAAAAAGGCAAATATCAGTATCTTGTGCCAGACTGGGTAGGTATTGATTTCCAACCACTCACCCTGACGTGCGGTTAACGCGCGCCGGTGCATTGAAAATAAGGAGAATTTCATGAAACTTGTGCACATGTTAAGTGGTTTAGCTTTCGCTGTCGCGTTAGCCGGTTGCGCACAGGATAATAGTGCCGACATTCCTACACCAGCACCAAATCCGAACAGTGCGGGCGCGATGGCCCAAAGCACCATTAAACAGCCTAATGTTTCGGGTACTGTATGGATCCGTAACCGTATGGCGGTGCCTGCGAATGGTGTGCTGACGGTCACCCTGGCTGATGCCTCTATGGCCGATGCTCCGTCTAAAGTGCTGTCGCAGATTGCGGTACGTACCCATGGTAAGCAGCCACCGTACAGCTTTGTGCTGCCATTTAAACCTGCCGATATCCAGCCTAATGCACGCATCCTGCTGAGTGCGGCTATCACCGTCAATGACAAGCTGATGTATGTGACGGATACCGTCCAGCCGGTGATCAATGGCGGCGGTACCAAGGCAGATCTGAACCTGGTTGCGGCACAGCAAACTGCCGTTCCGGTACAAAACTATGGCGCAGCCACCACGGTGCCGAGCACCTCACCGACGCAGGTGAATACCTCGTCAGCGGTTCCTGCTCCAACACAAATGAACTAACCATTAAGGCCGCGAAAGCGGCCTTTTAACTCTCTATGTCTCAGCATCCCTGTGTTTTTATCCTTCTAACGACGTCCTGAAACGCGTATTGATTCAGAACATCCCCCCTTAAAAGTGTGACGTCCTGCGTTTCTGCACTTATTTGCTCCAGATTCGGTGGTAAGGCTTTTTTGCGCCATAGTCCGCAAACCGCATAAGCCTTGCCCTCTGGCGTGGCCCTACGGTTATTCAACAATTGGCTGAAATAACTCACCGCATCACGTTGCCTGAGCCTCTCCTCAAAGATGTACTGCTCGGGCAATATCTTTGCCGTGAAACCATTGAAACCCAGGGAGAAGACTGTCACTTGATCCAGCGTGGTTTTATCCGTAGCACCAGCCTGTGATGTAGTTAAGACTAATAATGTGGCAATGAGATTGAATGCTTTCCTTTTCATATTTCTGCCTCCTTACATAACTGCAATATCAATAGTTCCAGCGATAGTGCTGCATATCGATATGACCATCCCCACTAACCTGCACCCCTTCGCTTAGCAACGCCTGGCGCTGGCGCTGTAAATCTGGCCCGGTCAGGGAAATTGCGCCGTGGCGGTTCACCACCCGGTGCCAGGGCAGGGTACTGCCTTCTGGCAACCGGCGTAGCACCCCACCAACCTGGCGAACAGCCCGGGGCGATCCGGCTAGGCGGGCCACATCCCCATAGGTGGTGACATAGCCTTCAGGAATAGCCGCCACGATTTGCCACACCCGCTGTGGGAAATTATCTTCACTCATAGCATGCTCCTGCTTTATTGGCTGCCAGCATAGCTGCCGAAAACAGGCGTGGGAAGGGTTCTTTGTGCAATAAACCGGCAGGCAACCGGCCATGGCTTGCAATTGATACGGTGTATGGGGATAATGCGCCAGCGCGTTGAAATTCAACGCTCTCAATGGAGGCTCTGTTGGTTCTCCCGCAACGCTACTTTGTTTACCAGGTCAGGGCCGGAAGGCAGCAGCCAAGGCAAATGACGCGTGTGCCGGGATGTAGCTGGCAGGGCCTCCACCCAATTCTGGCACCCGCCAATCTATACCGATCGTGAAGTGGCCCGCGACGACGTGGCCTATCCCTATGTGACGCTGGATATCACCTAAGCTTCTCATCCTTTCTATACCGTGAGGTAAAAAGTCATTTCTAGCGAAGGGGCCACCGTACGCTTCCAGCAGCGCTTTGGTAAATGTTTAGGCGGGGAATCAAATGCAGGTGCTTAATTCCTTGCGGGGTGCGAAGGTGCGCCACCCGGACTGCCAAATCGTCAGACGTAATGGGCGGATGTATATGATTTGTAAATAAACCAGCGCTTTAAGGCAGTCCAGGGACGTAAAAAAGAGGCTAACGTTGGAGTGTACGTAATTGCACAAGGGAGTGGCGCTGCCTACCGTTATCATCAAAATTGGCTGGGCTTAACCATTCCCTAAATGCCAGATTAAGCTGCGGCCATTCGCTATCAATGATCGAAAACCATGCCGTATCCCGGCTGCGGCCTTTATAAATAACGGCTTGGCGGAAAATCCCTTCAAACTGAAACCCGAGGCGTGCCGCCGCCTGGCGTGAGGGTTGGTTCAGAGCATCACATTTCCATTCATAGCGGCGGTAACCTAATTTATCAAAGGTATATTTCATCAATAGCCACTGGGCTTCTGTCGAAAGCGGCGAGCGCTGTAATACCGGCGAGAAGTGTACGTGTCCCACCTCCAATACCCCATTTTTAGGATCGATGCGCATCAATGAAAGGGTACCGACCGGTTGGCCACTCTGAATGTCGATAACGGTGAAAAATAACGGATCCCGGCTGGCAATCATGGCCTCGAGTTGAGCAAAGTATTCACCCTGATTCTTAGGTGCCTCATTGGGTAAATAGGTCCATGCACGGGTATCCTCTGCCTGCTGATGTGCCTCAAACAGTGCTGGGCCATGGCTTTGATTAAGTGGTTCCAGGTAACAATACTGGCCCTTGAGAGTGACTTTTTCAGGAAAAGGCCGCGGCTGCCAATTATCCAAAGCCGGGCCAATCGGTTGACCCCACTGATTTATATTTTGCACATTCTGCTCCTCTCTGTGTTGCTTTATACTGACATGCGAGTGACCCTGTAAAAAGTGCCACAACCATAAAACTTTATGGTGCCACAGACCGCCACTCAGAATATGCAGCGTTAACACGTCACAGGATGTTTATCTAACAGGAAAATATCGTAAAAGGAGAGGGCGCTTTTAGTGCTGGCCATTTTACGCAGGGCGTTTTTCTGACCTGCCGGTACATCAGGGGCGGAGAGAATGCGCTCTACCAATTCCTGGGGCACCGTGCGAGTGTTGTACCATTCGCCGTTATAGCAAACCCGCAGGTCGAGAACGTCGATATCCTCATAACGATATTGTGGATTAACGTCGAAGAAGAAAAACCCATTCAATAATGTGAATAGTGCGATCAGCAGCCAGGCCAAATCCGCTAGGGTGACTGATGCCAGCATGACTACCAGTGTTGCTATCAGCCCTGCATACATAACAGCAAATAACCACGGATGTTTACGAATAAAGCTCACGCTAAAGCGCGGGCGGTTATCCCGTTTTTCTTGATGGTTCAACTGGTTAATAGTTTGCTTAAGCAGTTTCTGTATTTCAGAGGCAGGTATATTAGTGGCCTGAGACATCGTGCTCTCCTTGGCGCTTCTTAACGTCGAAAAGTAACAACAACTTAACAGTTTCTGGTGCGAAAATGAACAAACCTGTTGAAGATCACATTGGGTAAAAATCTAAATAATGAATAATCTGATTTATTACCCGAATAAGCCGAAAGTTAGCAAAAAGGATAAAAAGGTCTGCACCGCTTGAAACTATCCTTGATAGCAAAGGGTTTAAATTAAAGGGGCGAGAATGTGAGAAATATAACATGTTCATATTTCTCGCTTATTTAATTCCGAATCGCTATGGTAAATACTTTCCGAGGCAACAAACTATGAAGCTTTAGCGTACAAATTTCCAGACAGCGGTGGGGATTTTATCGTACAGCTTATTCATTGTCAGTTCGGCCAGACGGTGGTCTGCAGCAGAATAAAAGACGGCCAACTCATTGTCAGGAAGCTCGTATTTGTTCTTTTCAATCACCCGCTCAAGGGTGTCAATGGTCTGACAACGGCGCAGACGCATTAAATAATCAGTTTTGGTTAATGGCTTATCACACATAAAAAAATTACCCTAAATTGTTATATTCAGAAAGAGAGGCTGACGGGGTGAGCCTTGCTTTCACTGACGAAGCACCGGAATAGGCGATTGCCAGACTTACGCCATTTTTGTAATTCACAGGCGTTAATGCCATAACTACTAAACAGCATAAAGGTGTCATCAAGATATTCGTCAATTTGTTCAATTAACCTACTTTCATCATCATACTTAATTTTATAATTAAGGGCGAAAGTGGCTATATGCTCGATCAAATCATTCAATTGCAAATTAATGGCTGACGTAGGGTCATTGACCCATCCGTGATTACTTTCCCCAAGATTAGCCAGACAGTCATGATACAGGCTCTCGCACAAAAACTTGAGTTGGGCGATATCATGCCGTTTTGGTGAGTATTCGTCCATAATTCTGCCCCTTTTTATCTAAATTCTGATAAAGATGACGGGTTGGAGAGAACACACCTACAGGATGTGGAGATTATTACGCTGCAATCGAAGCTGCTAATGGTAACTATAAAACACCGTTAGCCATTTTTCCTTCTGCTATTACGAAAAATTACAATTAAGACGTAATGTAACGTAAATACCAAGGCTGATTAATGCTTTTTAATAATTTAAAGTTATTTACTTGGCACAAGATCGAGCTTACACCGAAATTCAATAGCTGTTACGGCTAACCCGACAGTTTCAGAAAGTGGAGTAAAAAGTCACCAGCGTTAGGGCTACTCTCAGGCCTTTACGCAGTAGCTTAACAAGATCCGGGCATATGCTAACCGGATTCCCCAACGAAAACAATTAACGCTTTAGCAAAAATTTGGCGAAAAAAAGGCCGCAGAAGCGGCCTTTGAGTCAGGAAGAGGGTTACTTATGCTCTACATGGTGAGAATGCTCCACGTCTTCACCTTTGCGGCTAAAGCGGCGGCGTACCACCACGAAGAAAACAGGAACAAAGAAGATCGCCAATATGGTAGCAGTAATCATCCCGCCCATTACACCGGTACCAACGGCGTTCTGTGCACCGGAGCCAGCGCCGGAGCTGATAACCAGCGGCATTACACCGAGGATAAATGCCAGGGAAGTCATCAGAATTGGGCGTAAACGCATACGAACCGCATCCAGCGTCGCTTCAATCAGGCCTTTCCCTTCTTTCTCCATCAGATCTTTGGCGAATTCCACAATCAATATGGCGTTCTTCGCCGATAAGCCAATGGTTGTCAGCAGGCCCACCTGGAAGTAAACGTCGTTGGTTAAGCCACGGAAGGTAGCGGCCAACAGCGCACCAATTACCCCCAGCGGAACCACCAGCATTACAGAGAATGGAATCGACCAGCTCTCATAAAGGGCTGCCAGACACAGGAAGACCACGATCAGGGAGATGGCATACAGAGACGGGGCTTGGTTACCAGACAAACGTTCCTGATAGGACATACCCGTCCAGTCGTAACCAATACCGGTCGGCAGTTTACGCGCCAGCTCTTCCATCAACAGCATAGCTTCACCGGTACTCTTTCCTGGTGCGGCCTGGCCTAAAATCTCCATAGATGGCAAGCCGTTGTAACGCTCCAGCCGTGGAGAGCCGTATTCCCACTGTGAAGTGGAGAAGGCGGAGAACGGTACCATCTGGCCGTTCGAACCACGTACGAACCAGTTGTTGATATCGTTTGGCAGCATGCGGTATTTCGCCTCGGACATCACGTACACTTTCTTCACACGACCACGGTCGATAAAGTCGTTGACGTAGCTACCACCCCAGGCGGCACCCAGCGTGGTGTTGATATCACTAATGGATACCCCCAGCGCCTGTGCTTTTTCCTGGTCAATGTTGATTTTAAATTGCGGGGTATCTTCCAGGCCGTTAGGACGAACGCCTACCAGCAAGTCAGAATGTTGGGCAATCTCACCAAACAACTGGTTACGTGCTTGGGTCAGTTTTTCGTGCCCCAGGTTAGCCTGATCAATCAGCTGGAAGTCGAAACCGGTAGCGGTACCCAGTTCAACAATTGCTGGCAGGTTAAAGGCGAAGACCATCGCATCCTTAATTTTGGAGAAGGCGGCGCTGGCGCGACCGGCTATGGCCGGAACCTTGTTCTCTTTGCCGGGACGCTCATCCCAGTTTTTCAGGGAGATAAACGCCAAACCGGTGTTCTGACCACGGCCCGCAAAACCGAAGCCATTAACAGTAAACACGGAGTTCACATTAGCTTTTTCGTTTTTCAGGTAGTAATCAGTTACCTGATCCAGCACCTTCTGGGTACGTTCCTGAGTAGCACCAGCGGGAAGCTGCGCCATGGTCAGGAATACTCCTTGGTCTTCATCCGGCAAGAAGGAGCTTGGCAAACGAATAAACAGGAAGGCCATGCCAACTACGATGATCAGGTACAGCACCAGATAGCGACCGGTGCTGCGCAAAATGCCGCCCACGCTATCGGTATAGTGGTGAGTACTCTTATCAAACATGCGGTTGAACCAGCCAAAGAAACCGCCTTTGTTATCACCGTGATCGCCTTTGGCGACAGGTTTCAACATGGTGGCACATAGGGCCGGGGTCAATATCATTGCAACAATAACTGACAGCACCATCGCCGAAACGATAGTAATGGAGAACTGACGGTAAATTGCCCCGGTGGAACCACCAAAGAAGGCCATCGGTATAAATACTGCCGACAGCACCATGGCAATACCCACCAGAGCACCCTGGATTTGGCCCATTGATTTCCGTGTGGCTTCTTTTGGCGGTAAGCCCTCTTCCACCATCACACGCTCAACGTTTTCTACTACTACGATGGCGTCATCCACCAACAGGCCTATCGCAAGCACCATACCGAACATTGTTAGGGTGTTTATCGAGAAGCCAAAGGCTGCCAGAATCGCGAAAGTACCCAGCAATACCACCGGCACCGCAATCGTTGGGATCAACGTAGCGCGGAAGTTTTGCAGGAACAGATACATGACGATAAATACCAACACGATCGCTTCAATCAGGGTTTTTACTACTTCCTTGATTGAGATTTGAACGAACGGGGTGGTGTCGTATGGGTAAACAACTTGCAGCCCATGTGGGAAGAAGGGTTTGAGTTTTTCAACGGTGGCACGTACCGCAGCAGCGGTATCCAGGGCGTTAGCACCGGTAGCCAGTTTAATACCCAAACCGGACGCTGGTTTGCCGTTGTAGCGAGCAATAACGTCGTAGTTTTCACCACCCAGCTCGATCTTCGCCACGTCTTTCAGGCGTACCTGAGAACCATCCGGATTCACTTTCAGCAGGATTTTACCGAACTCATCGGTATTGTTTAAACGGGTTTGCGCGATGATAGAAGCGTTCAGCTGCTGGCCTTTAACCGGTGGCGTACCACCCAATTGACCGGCAGCAACCTGGGCGTTCTGCGCTTTAATGGCGTTGATAACATCCACTGGCGTCAGTTGGAAGTTATTCAGTTTGTTCGGGTCCATCCAGATACGCATCGCGTACTGTGCACCGAACAGCTGAACGTCACCCACCCCATTGGTACGGCTTACCGGGTCTTTAATGGTCGCACCCACGTAGTCCGCAATGTCTTCCTGGCTCATGGTGCCATCGGTACTGATCATACCGAGTACCATCAGGAAGCTACTAGAGGATTTCTCAACGCTTACACCCTGCTGCTGTACTTCTTGTGGAAGCAGGGGCATTGCCAGCTGGAGTTTATTTTGAACCTGAACCTGTGCGATATCCGCATCGGTACCAGAGTCAAAAGTGATAGTGATTTGCACCGTACCAGAAGAATCACTGGTGGATGACATATACAACAGGTTATCGATACCATTCATGTTCTGTTCGATAACCTGTGTCACCGTATCTTGTACGGTTTTCGCATCAGCACCGGGATAAGTAGCGGTAATCTGAATCGCCGGAGGCGCAATCGTAGGATATTGCGCGACCGGCAGCTTCATGATTGCCAAAGCACCTGCCAACATGATGATGATTGCGATTACCCACGCGAAGATCGGGCGATCGATAAAAAACTTAGCCATGTCTTAACGGCTCCTGTTTAAGTTAAGACTGTTTCTGCTCTGCTGGAGCATCGGAGGCAGGTTTTGCCTTGTCGTCAGCAGTCACTTCCTGCGTTTTCACCTGAACACCCGGTTTCACTTTCTGAAGACCAGTAACGATCACGCGATCACCGGCTTTCAGGCCGTCAGTCACTAACCATTTGTCGCCAATAGCCTGGCTGGTAGTCAGCTTGCGTATTTCTACTTTGTCGCCTGCACCTACAACCATTGCACTGGCATCGCCCCGTGGGGTACGGGTTATACCTTGCTGAGGAACCAAGAGTGCGTTCTCGTTAGTGCCTTCATCCAGGGTGGCGCGAACGAACATCCCTGGCAGTAGGATTTTATCCGGGTTAGGGAAGATAGCGCGCAGGGTGATGGAGCCAGTGGTTTGATCCACGGAAACATCAGAGAATTCCAGGCTACCTGTTTGGGAATACTTGATACCATCGTTAGTCACCAGCGCAACTTTAGCTTTACCGTCAACTTGCTTCAACGTACCAGCGGCCAGTTCTTGCTTCAAACGCAGGAAGTCATTACTGGATTGGGTTACGTCAACATAGATTGGGTCTAGCTGTTGAACGGTCGCCATTGCGGTGGTTTGGCCGCTCTGTACTAAAGCCCCTTCAGTCACAGTGGATGCACCAATACGGCCACTGATAGGGGAGGTGACTTTAGTGTAAGCCAAATTGATGCGCGCAGTTTCTACCGCTGCTTTTGCAGCCAGTACCGCAGCATTAGCTTGTTGAGAATCAGCCAGTGCGTTGTCATAATCCTGGCGGCTAACATAGTTAGTGCCCAGCAGTTTGGAATAACGGTTCACCGTCACTTTCGCGACGTTCGCTGCGGCTTGGGCTTTTGCTAAATCACCTTTGGCGCTGTCATAGGAGGCCTGATAGGTCGCCGGGTCGATTTGATAGAGCGATTCCCCCGCTTTGATTTCGCTGCCTTCTACAAAGTTGCGTTTCAGGATTATGCCACTTACCTGTGGACGTACTTCAGCCACGCGATAAGCGGTGGTACGGCCTGGTAACTCGGTAGTGATTTGGAGTGGCGCGGTTTTCAACGTCACAATTCCCACTTCGGGCATCGTTGCCTGCTGCTGGGCCGGTTTGTCATCACATCCTGTTAGCGCAATGGTGCCCGAAAGCATCAGAACGACCGCCAGAGGCGTTAACCCTCTGTTTTTGTTCATAGGTAAACCTCGAGTGTCCGATTTCAAAGTTGATTGAATGGATAGAGATCGGGGGATCTTTGGTCCAAAAAAACCAATGCTGCGTTTATATAATGGTCGTGCTATGGTACATACATTCACAAATGTATGTAAATCGCGCTTCCTTGAATTTCCGCGGACTATGGCACGAAAAACCAAACAACAAGCATTAGAAACCCGCCAACACATCCTGGATGTAGCTTTACGTCTTTTTTCTGAGCGGGGCGTTTCTTCCACCTCACTTGCAGATATTGCCCATGCGGCAGGAGTGACCCGTGGAGCAATCTACTGGCATTTCAAAAATAAGCCGGAATTATTTAGCGAAATTTGGCAATCCTCTGAAGCAGGCATCGGCGAAGTTGAAATTGAGTATCGGGCAAAATTTCCCGACGATCCACTTTCTGTTTTAAGAGAATTATTGGTTTATATCCTTGAAGCGGTGGTAGTGGAAGAGCGCCGGCGCTTAATGATGGAAATAATTTTTCACAAATGCGAGTTTGTTGGAGAAATGGCGATTGTCCGTGACCGTCATCGTAAACTTGGTATGCATGAATTCGATAAGATTGAAGGTTCTCTCCAGCATTGTATGAATGCCGGGCTGTTACCTGAGCGGCTACAAAAGCGGCGGGCGGCCATTCTTATACGTAGCTATATTTGTGGCTTGATGGAAACTTGGCTCTTCTCGCCGGAACGTTTTGATTTGCAAGGTGAAGCCAGGACCTATGTAGCGGTGTTGATCGACATGCTGCTCCTCAGCCCGGCATTACAATCGGCTGAATCCTGACAGTTTTAACTGGCCAAATCGGCCAGTGCGCCTCCGAATAAATCTCAGATACCAGCGCTACCACGGCTTACGGGTAGCGTGGTATTCTGCATGGCGGTATCCCTCATCGCCAGAGCCGTTAAGCTTAAACCCATGAATAACCAGCTTCTGATATCTCCGCGGAATTATTTGTCCGCTTTTATTTTCGCCGCCATTCTATTTTGTGGCTCACTATTGACTGCCTCGCCAGCCATAGCCGGGAATAATGACGCTCCCATACGGGCAGATGTTCAGAGCCAGCTGGATGCTTTATCATCGCGCCAAAAAACGCTGTCACCGCAGGAAAAATTGGCGGAGCAGGATCTGACCCACACCATTGAAACCCTTGATAAGATCGACCGGATAAAACAAGATTCCGCCGATTTACGCCAACAGTTGAGCCAGGCACCGGCAAAGCTGCGCAAGGCCACTGAAGCGCTTTCTGCCCTTAGTACCCAAGACCCCGATGCGGTTACGCTGCAAAACCTGAACTCGCTGACATTAAAGCAGCAGGAAGGGCGTCTGTCTCAAGCCTTTGATGATTTACAAAGCGCACAGAGCGATCTCTCCACCTTAAATAGCCAGTTGGTTTCCCTGCAAACCCAGCCTGAGCGGGTGCAGAATGTGATGAACAGTGCCTCGCAGCAGCTGCAGCAAATTCGTAACCAGCTGAGTGGCAGCACGCCGGGTGAAGCATTACGCCCCACCCAACAAGGCTTGTTACTGGCCCAACAGGCGCTATTGAATGCGCAGATTGATCAGCAGCGCCGTAGTCTGGAAGGCAACACCGTGTTGCAGGATACCTTACAAAAGCAGCGCGATTACACCTCCGAACATATCAATCGCCTGGAGCACCAATTACAGCTTTTGCAACAGGCGGCCAGTACCAAACGTTTAACCCTGACGGAGAAAACCGCTCAGCAGGCGGTGAACACCGATGAAGCTTCCAGTATTCAGAATAACCCGCTGGTGAAGCAGGAGCTTGATATTAACCAGCAGCTCAGCCAGCGTTTAATCGCCGCTACCGAAGGCGGCAATGATCTGGTACAGCGCAATATTCGTGTAAAAAACTGGCTTGACCGGGCGGTGCAATCTGAACGCAATCTGAAAGAGCAGATCTCGGTGCTTAAGGGCAGCCTGCTGTTATCGCGCATTCTATATCATCAGCAACAAAACCTGCCTTCCGCCAAAGAGTTGGAGGACATGACCAATCGCATTGCAGACCTGCGCCTCGAGCAATTTGATATTAACCAGCAGCGTGATGCCTTATTCCAAAGCGATAGCTTTGTGGCCGAAATTGAAAAGGGCCATGAAAAGGAAGTCAATGACGACGTACACGACGCGTTGACCCAGATCGTCGATATGCGCCGTGAGCTGCTGGATTCCCTGAACAAGCAGATGGGCACCCAGCTGATGATGGCCATCAATTTGCAAATTAACCAGCAGCAGTTAATCAGCGTCAGCGACAATCTGCAAAAAATCCTGACTCAGCAGATTTTCTGGGTAAACAGTAATAAACCTATGAATTGGGACTGGATCACATCCTGGCCTCAGGCGATCAAAGACCAAGCCAAGGCGCTGAAGATCACCGCCAGCTGGGATAAAGCGCTTTCATCATCCTTGATGGCCTTCCTGGCCGGTCTACCTCTGTTGCTGATTGCCGGGCTGATCCACTGGCGTTTCCGCTGGATTAATCAATATCTGGATATTATTAATGGTGAAGTCGGGCAACTGCGCAATGACAGCCAGTTACATACCCTCAAAGCCATTGCCCTTAATGTGGTGAAAGCCTTGCCGATGTGCCTGATCATTCTGGCTCTGGGGCTAATCCTGCTGTTTATGCAGCTCAACGTCAGCAATTTACTGTGGCACTTTAACCTCCAGTTGGCACTATTCTGGCTAGTGTTCGGCCTGTGTTGGCGCATACTTGATAAGAACGGCGTGGCAATCCACCACTTTATGATGCCGGAAAATCTCACTAGCCACTGGCGGCGTCAGATTATGCGCATCAGCCTCGCTCTGTTGCCATTGCTGTTCTGGTCCGTAGTGGCGGAGCTATCCCCGCTTTATCTGATGGAAGATGTGTTCGGCCAGATGGTGATCTTTGTTAACCTGCTGGTGATTACCAGCCTGGTGTGGCCGATGTTCCGCGACAGCTGGCAGGATAAAGAGTCTCATGCGCTGCAGTTAATCACCCTCGCTGTTCTGGCACTGGTGCCGCTGGCATTACTGGTATTAGCGGCGATGGGATATTTCTACACCACTCTCCGGCTAGCGGGGCGCTGGATTGAAACCGTCTATCTAGTGATTATCTGGAATCTGCTTTACCAGACTGTATTGCGAGGCCTGAGCGTGGCCGCTCGCCGTATTGCCTACCGCCGTGCGGTGGCCCGCCGCCAGAATATGGTGAAGGAAGGGGCCGAAGGCGCGGAGCCGGTAGAAGAGCCGCCGCTTGGACTCGATCAAATTAACCAACAAACTCTGCGGATCACTATGTTGGTGATGTTTGCCCTGTTTGGGTTAGTGTTTTGGGCCATCTGGTCTGACTTAATCACGGTGTTTGCCTATCTGGACAGTCTCGTGCTATGGCATTACAACGGCACCGAAGCTGGTACGGCAGTGGTGAAAAATGTCACCATGGGCAGCCTGCTGTTTGCCGTGATTGCGCTGATGGTGGCTTGGGCGTTAATACGTAACTTGCCGGGCCTGCTAGAAGTGCTGGTGTTATCGCGGCTGAAGATGCGCCAGGGGGCGTCCTACGCCATCACCACCATCCTCAACTACGCCATTATTGCCGTGGGGGCCATGACGGTGTTTGGGTCATTGGGGGTCTCTTGGGATAAATTACAATGGCTGGCTGCGGCGCTGTCGGTGGGTTTGGGGTTTGGTTTGCAGGAGATCTTCGGGAACTTCGTTTCTGGCCTGATTATTCTGTTCGAACGCCCGGTGCGCATTGGCGATACGGTCACTATCGGTACTTATTCCGGTTCCGTCAGTAAGATCCGCATCCGTGCCACCACCATTACCGATTTTGACCGCAAAGAAGTGATCATCCCTAACAAGGCTTTCGTGACAGAGCGCCTGATTAACTGGTCGTTGTCCGATACGGTGACGCGTGTTGTGATTCGGCTTGGGGTTGCCTACGGCTCTGATCTCGATAAAGTCAAAGAGATCCTGCTGAAGGCCGCCAATGAGCATCCGCGGGTGATGCACGATCCGGAGCCGGTGGTGTTATTTACCACCTTCGGGGCCAGTACCCTGGATCATGAATTACGGCTCTATGTGCGCGAGCTGCGTGACCGTAGCCACACCGTGGATGAGCTGAACCGTACCATTGATCGTTTATGCCGTGAAAACGATATTAATATCGCCTTCAACCAGCTGGAAGTGCATCTGCATAACCAGAAGGGGGAAAGCCTGACGGAAGTGAAGCGCGATACCTCCCCGGATAATGGCCCCCATCCGGCAGCCTGATTAGTCGCGGGGGGATTGCTCCCGCGCCTGTTTTGCCAGGTAATCCTGGCGGACAATCTCCAGGGCAGCCAGCGCTGTGTTCGTCGGGATCTGGTGCTGCTCCAGCAACATAATCAAATCCACCGCCAGCTTGATTTCATTGGGTGCTTTATCCAGCGACATAGCCTTCTCTCCGTTTAATGTTTATTACCACTATCGAGTATGGTTCGCCAGCCGGCGTTCTATCCGCTCAAGCGCAGTAGTGCAGCGAGCCAGGCGTTGTTTTAGGGCATCATATTCCCGCTGAAGCTGCTGCTGTTCAGCCAGGCCAGTGACCGTTTTGAGCATGGCTTCGCGCTGCCGGACCATCGCCAGCAGCCGCCGTTCATAGTCCTGATGTTTGAGTAAATCCTGGTGCAGGTCGCCAATCTTGAGGTGGGCGGAATCATGGCCGCGTAGTTGCCAGGTGGCGGCCTCCCGGGAAAGGGCGGCAATTTGATGTAATAAATGCTCGGCCAGCCAGGCCGTTTTGGCGCTATCCCGGCGCTTCACCGCACCACGTAGGGTGTTAAGCGAATGTTCCACTTCCTGTAAATAATCATTGATGGCCGTTGAGCGGCAGGTAAAAAGGTGCCGGTCAAAACGCGGGCTTAAGGTAGGGTGCCTGGCAATAGGTGCCAACTGTTGTGCCAGGCTTGCCACCTTTTCATTCAACGTGGCTAATAAAATTTCGCTTTTCACATCGGCTCCATGAAAGGTAATAATGCTGCCCGTCACCAGGCAAAAGGGATCTGACATGGGGCGCATCATTTTAATCACGATTGGTTGGCTGGCGGTAGTCCTGGCGACATTAGGCGTTGTTCTGCCACTGCTGCCGACTACCCCATTTTTGCTGCTGGCGGCATGGTGCTTCTCCCGCTCCTCCCCCCGCTTCCATCACTGGCTACTTTACCGCTCCTGGTTTGGCGGTTATTTACGTTTCTGGCAACAACATCGGGCCATGCCCCCAGGGGCCAAGTCAAGGGCGCTGGTTTTTATCATCATAACCTTCAGCTTCTCTTTATGGCTGGTGACGATTAACTGGGTGCGGATTTTGCTGCTCATTTTGCTAATGGCGCTGCTGTTTTTTATCTGGCGTATTCCGGTTGTTGATGGAAAACAACGAAAAAGCTGAATCACAATTTTCAGTGGTTGCATTTGTCTGCGGCACCCAGTAGATTCGAGCGTTTTCGAGCACAGGTACGTCTGATTAAAGGATGAGCAGTGGTTCAGGGTTGAACGAATCCACGGCCTGTGAGTGACATGTTTTTATCAGGCATATACCATGACTGCGACTGCGCAACAGCTTGAATTTATTAAAAATAGTATTAAAAGCGTCCAGGATTATCCAAAGCCGGGTATCCTGTTCCGTGACGTCACCAGTCTGCTGGAAGATCCTAAAGCCTACGCTTTAAGCATCGAACTGCTGGTTGACCGTTTCAAAGATGCTGGTATCACTAAAGTAGTGGGTACCGAAGCCCGTGGCTTCCTGTTTGGCGCACCGGTTGCGCTGGCAATGGGCGTGGGCTTTGTCCCGGTACGTAAACCGCGCAAACTGCCTCGCGAAACCATCGCCGAAAGCTATGAGCTGGAATACGGCACCGATCGGCTGGAAATCCACACTGACGCCATCAAGCCCGGTGACAAAGTGCTGGTGGTTGATGACCTGCTGGCTACCGGCGGCACTATTGAAGCCACTGTAAAACTGATCCGTCGTCTGGGCGGCGAAGTACATAATGCAGCCTTCATTATTAATCTGTTCGATCTGGGTGGCGAACAGCGCCTGGAAAAACAGGGCATCACCAGCTACA
>CBIFWW010000015.1:0-33609 GCA_966186435.1 uncultured Enterobacteriaceae bacterium | reverse complement strand
GCGCAGGTAAAGGCACTCAGGCTCAGTTCATCATGGAGAAATACGGTATTCCGCAAATCTCTACCGGCGATATGCTGCGTGCTGCGGTAAAATCTGGCTCCGAGCTGGGTAAACAGGCTAAAGACATCATGGACGCCGGTAAACTGGTGACCGATGAGCTGGTTATTGCCCTGGTAAAAGAACGCATCACCCAGGAAGATTGCCGTAAAGGTTTCCTGCTGGACGGGTTCCCGCGCACTATCCCTCAGGCTGATGCCATGAAAGAAGCCGGTATCAACGTAGATTTCGTTCTGGAATTCGACGTACCGGACGATCTGATTGTTGACCGCATCATTGGCCGTCGCGTACACGCTGCTTCTGGCCGCGTTTATCACATCAAATACAACCCGCCAAAAGTGGAAGGGAAAGACGATGTGACCGGTGATGAGTTGACCACCCGTAAAGACGACCAGGAAGAGACCGTTCGTAAGCGCCTGGTGGAATACCATCAGATGACCGCGCCGCTGATTGGCTATTACAGCTTAGAAGCCGAAGCCGGTAACACCAAATACGCCAAAATCGACGGTACCCAGTCTGTTTCAGACGTACGCGCCGAACTGGCAAAAATCCTCGAGTAATTCCCCAGTTGCCAACCATACCAGGCCACGGCCTGGTATTTTTTTATCTGAGGGTTGGCGGCGCGAAACCTGTTAATGCAATCGGTATTAATTGGCGGCTTTTACGCTACAATCGTCAATCAATTCACGCCAAAAGGAGCCGTACATTGCGTCAGGAAAAACGAGGAGTTTTACTGGTTAATCTGGGGACCCCAAGCGATCCCAGCCCTGCCGCCGTGAAGCGTTACTTGCGCCAGTTCCTCAGTGATAAGCGCGTTGTTGATACCCCGCGCCTGTTATGGTGGCCGCTGCTTCATGGCGTGATCCTGCCACTGCGATCCCCCCGGGTTGCCAAACTTTATCAGTCAGTGTGGATGGAGGGTGGTTCACCGCTAATGGTGTTTAGCCAGGCTCAGGCCGGCGCTCTGGATGAACTTATGGGTGAGGATGTGCCGGTGGCGCTGGGCATGAGCTACGGTCAGCCTTCGCTGGAAAGCGCGGTGGCGGATCTTCAGGCCCAAAACGTGGAGCACCTTGTGGTACTGCCACTCTATCCGCAGTATTCCTGCTCTACGGTAGGGGCAGTATGGGATGAATTAGGCCGTGTCCTTGCTAAGACTCGCCACGTGCCGGGTGTAACCTTTATCCGCGACTATGCCGAGCACCCCGCTTATATTCAGGCGCTGGTGGCTTCAGCTCAGGCCAGTTTTAAACAGCACGGTGAGCCGGATGTGCTGGTGCTTTCCTACCACGGCATCCCACAACGTTATGCTGATGAGGGCGATGATTATCCGCAACGCTGCCGGGCCACGACCCGTGAAGTAGTGGCGGCGTTGGGCTTGCCGCCGGAAAAGGTGATGATGACCTTCCAGTCCCGCTTCGGTCGTGAACCCTGGCTGACGCCTTATACCGATGAAACCATGAAGATGTTGGGCGAGAAAGGCGTGAAACATATTCAGGTGATGTGCCCGGGCTTTGCAGCGGATTGCCTGGAAACCCTGGAAGAGATTGCGGTTCAGAACCGAGAGTTCTTCCAGCATGCAGGCGGGGGGAGTTACCATTACATCCCGGCGCTGAATGATTCCCCGCAACATATCGCCATGATGCAAACGCTGATTAACGCGGCGTGAACCACCGGGCCGGGCATCACACCCGGCCCTGAATGTGCTAGTATTCTTGCTTTGCAGCTTACAGCCTTCGCATATCATGAAATTTCCCGGTAAACGTAAATCCAGGCATTACTTCCCCGTCAGTCTTCGCGACCCATTACTCAAGCAGGCCCAACCTGAAAGTGAAATCAGTACCTCCTGGGTGGTGGGTATCGACCAGACCCTGGTGGATATCGAAGCCAAAGTGGATGATGACTTCGTGGGCCGCTACGGCCTAAGCTTCGGCCACTCGTTGGTGATTGAAGATGATATAGCCGAAGCGTTATATCAGGAGCTGACCAGTCGCGATCTGATCACTCACCAGTTTGCCGGTGGCACCATCGGTAACACCATGCATAACTACTCGGTTCTGGCCGATGACCGTTCCGTGCTGCTGGGCGTAATGTGCAGCAATATTGAGATCGGCGGCTACGCCTACCGTTACCTGTGCAATACCTCCAGCCGTACCGATTTGAATTACCTTCAAGGAGTTAATGGCCCGATTGGCCGCTGCTTCACTCTGATTAATGAGTCCGGTGAGCGTACCTTCGCCATCAGCCCCGGCTGCATGAATCACCTGCGTCCTGAAAGCATCCCCGAATCGGTGATTTCCGGTGCCTCTGCCCTGGTGCTCAGCGCCTATCTGGTGCGCTGTAAACCCGGTGAGCCGATGCTGGATGCCACCATGCAAGCCATCCAATGGGCAAAAAAACACGACGTACCGATTGTAATGACCCTGGGCACTAAATTTGTGGTGGCGGATAACCCCCAGTGGTGGCGTGAATTCCTCAAGGAACATGTCTCCATTCTGGCAATGAATGAAGAAGAAGGTGAGGCCCTGACCGGTGAAAGCGACCCACTGCTGGCGTCCGATAAGGCTCTGGATTGGGTGGATTTAGTGCTGTGTACCGCCGGGCCGGTGGGGCTGTATATGGCTGGCTTTACTGAAGATGACGTAAAACGTAAAACCCAGCACCCGCTGCTGCCGGGGGCAATTGCTGAGTTTAACCAGTTCGAATTCAGCCGCGCCATGCGCCATAAAGACTGCGAACAGCCGTTACGTATTTTCTCCCATATCGCCCCGTATATGGGCGGCCCGGAGAAGATCATGAATACTAACGGCGCGGGGGATGGGGCACTGGCGGCGCTGCTCCACGACATTACCGCCAACAAATTCCACCGCGATAATGTGCCAAACTCCAGCAAGCATAAATATAGCTGGCTGACTTACTCCTCCCTGGCGCAGGTATGTAAATACGCCAACCGCGTAAGCTATCAGGTGTTAAACCAGCACTCGCCGCGGCTGACCAAGGGCTTACCGGAGCGGGAAGACAGCCTGGAAGAAGCTTACTGGGAACGCTAATAACAACGCCGGGCATCACCCGGCGTTTTTGATCTTACCCGCTAACGGTCTCTACCGGCGGTTGGGGTCTGCTCAGCAGTCCCAGCATAGTATTGGCAATCTCACGTTCACCCATCACTACTTCATCAGCCCCGCGCTCGCTGATGTATTCCACTTCATCGTCGTAGTGGGCGCGGGCGATAATCTCGATATCCGGGTTACGGGAGCGGGCGCTGGCGACGATCTCACCGGCTTCATAGCCATTGGGAATAGTCACCAGCAGCCAGCGGGCGCAGTCCATATGGGCCAACGACATGATCTCTTCATTGGCTGCGTTGCCCAGTACCGCGCGGATCCCTCTGGCTCGTAGTTCATCTACCCGGGTACGGCTGGTTTCAATCACCACCAGCGGAATGTCTTTCGCAATCAGCTTCTCACCCAATAGCCCACCGACGCGGCCAAAGCCCACCAGTACCACATGGTTACAGATATCCACTGGGATCTGGGTTTCGTCCTCCACGGCCTCTTCCAGAGTTTGTTCTTCCAGGGTTTCGGTTTTGGCGAGGAACTTTTCCAGCAGGGCGAAGACTACCGGGTTAAGCATGATCGACAAGATAGCCCCGGCCAGCACCAAATTCTGGCCCACCTGCGGCAGCAGATCCAACGCCATTCCCAGGCCGGCAAGGATAAAAGCAAATTCACCAATCTGCGCCAGGCTGGCGGCGATGGTCAGAGCGGTGCGTTGAGAGTGGCCGAACAGACGCACAATCACAAAGGCTGCCAGGGATTTACCAAAGATGATAATCACTACGGTGCCCAGCACCGCTAACGGGTGGTCGAACAGCACTTTCCAGTCGAATAGCATCCCTACGGAGACAAAAAACAGTACCGCGAAGGCGTCACGTAGCGGCAGGGTATCGTGGGCAGCACGGTGGCTCAGCTCTGATTCGTTTAACACCATTCCGGCGAAAAACGCCCCCAGGGCGAAGGAGACATCAAATAGCTCCACCGCGCCCATGGCAATGCCCAGCGCCATGGCTAATACCGAAAGAGTAAACAGCTCGCGGGAGCCAGTAGCGGCGCTGCGTGCCAGGATCCACGGCACCAGGCGGCGGCCCACCAGCATCATCAGGGCGATAAAGGCTACTACTTTGCCAATAGTAATACTCAAATCGAGGGTTAGGGAGGCGAAACCAATGTCGCCTTTTTCCAGCATTCCGGCAATGGCGGGTAGCATCACCAGGGTCAATACCATCACCAGATCTTCGACAATCAGCCAGCCGATGGCGATTTGCCCGCGCTGGCTATCAATTAACTGGCGCTCTTCCAGGGCGCGCAGCAGCACTACAGTACTCGCCGTAGACAAACACAAGCCGAAGACAATGCCGGTCATTAATGGCCAACCTATCGCGGCCGCCAACCCCCAGCCGAGCAATGTCGCCACCGCTATCTGGCAAATAGCCCCCGGGATAGCGATTTTTTTCACCGCCATCAGGTCTTTAAGAGAGAAGTGCAGCCCCACGCCAAACATCAACAGGATCACGCCCAGCTCTGCCAGCTCTGGCGCTAATTTGGTATCAGCCACGAAACCCGGCGTAAAAGGACCCGCAAGAACGCCCGCTAACAGGTAACCCACCAGTGGCGATATGCGCAGCCTGTTGGCGAGCATACCCAATAAAAAGGCCAGCACGAGGCCACCAACAATGGTGGTAATGAGCGGGGTGGCATGATGCATTCGTTCTCCTTACGTATGAGGGGGAAATCAATCCTGCGGGCATTACATCCTGTAAATAGTTTATGACAAATCTATTGTTAATGTTTATGAATTAAGGGTAAATACTAAATAAAAACGTCATTTGACACGAAAAAAAGCGCCAGAAGGGCATTTCATGGCGCTTTGCATTTCGGGCAAGAAAAATATGGCGGTGGATAGGCGGCCAAAGCAAGGCTTTGGCCTGAAAATTAATGCTTTTGGTGATTATCAGGCAGGAAAATTGTCATTATCCCGAGCAGAGGTAAGAAGGCGCAGATTTTATAAACTAATTCGATACTGGTATGGTCCGCCACCAGGCCTAGCACGGCGGCACCCAGCCCACCCATGCCAAAGGCAAAACCAAAAAATAGCCCGGAAACCATGCCGATACGGCCAGGCAATAGCTCCTGGGCATACACCAGGATGGCGGAGAAAGCAGAAGCCAAGATAAAGCCAATTATCACCGTTAGGATCCCGGTCCATTCAAGGCTGGCATAAGGAAGAATCATAGTAAAGGGTGCCACACCCAGGATAGAACCCCAAATCACGTATTTTCGGCCAATCTTATCGCCAACCGGCCCACCAATCATGGTTCCCGCTGCCACCGCAAACAAGAATGCAAAAAGATGGAACTGGGCATTTTGGATCGACAGCCCAAATTTATGCATCAGGTAGAAGGTGTAATAGCTGCTAATGCTCGCCATGTAGAAATACTTTGAGAAGATCAGCAGAAGTAGCACGCTCACTGCCAGTACAATCTTGTTGCGCGGAAGCGGATTAGGGCGTACTTCTACCGGTTTAGATTTAGCAATCCGATGCTGGGCGGCATACCAGCGGCTAACCTGGGACAGCACCACAATTGCCAGCAGGGCAGCCAGAACAAACCAGGCGACGTTGCCACGGCCATAGGGCGCGATGATGATGGCGGCCAGCAATGGCCCCAGGGAGCTACCGAAGTTGCCTCCCACCTGGAACACCGACTGGGCCAGGCCGTGACGGCCACCGGAGGCCATGCGGGCTACCCGGGAAGATTCCGGGTGGAAGACGGACGAACCGGTCCCCACCAGCCCGGCGGCCAAGAGCACCATCGGGAAGCTGCCCGCCACGGCCAACAGGACCAGGCCACTCATGGTAAAGCACATGCCGATAGGCAGTGACCACGGCATTGGGTATTTATCGGTGTAATAACCGACTACCGGCTGGAGTAGCGATGAAGCCAGCTGGAAGGTCAGGGTAATGGCACCGACCTGGACGAAACTCAGGGAAAACTCGTTCGCCAGTAGGGGGTAGAGAGCCAGGATTAATGACTGGATCATGTCATTAAGTAAGTGGGAGACGCTGATCGCACCCAATATTTTGAAGGCTGTGCCGCCTTTCTGCGGTGGTGCAGAAATGCCGGGCATAGCCGCAGACTGTTCACTGATTGCCATAAAAGGACCTGAAGATAATTTTGTTTTTAGTAAGGTGACGGATAGCGCAGGGGATTATCCGGTAACCCACGCCGGGAACGGGGCGGAAGGCTCCGGAAAGGGGCGAGTATCGTTACCCTGCTAACATACCTTTATCACCTGAATGAATAAAGTCCCTTTTCTATAAACAGAGTTGTCTACGCTTTGAGAAGAAACTGAATATTGTTGTCATTATAAAATGGAGATTTGCAATGCAATTACCGGGGAAACGCGCCCGCCTGGCGCTGGCGCTGGGCCTATTAGCAGTGAGTAGTCTGGCCCAGGCCTGGGAGCAGGACAAAACCTATCGCATCACCATCCTTCATACCAACGATCATCACGGCCATTTCTGGCGTAACGAGTACGGCGAATACGGCCTGGCGGCGCAAAAAACGCTGGTGGATAGCATTCGTGAATCCGTGGCAGAGCAGGGCGGTAGCGTGCTGCTGCTTTCCGGTGGCGATATCAATACCGGGGTGCCGGAATCCGATTTGCAGGATGCGGAGCCAGATTTCCGCGGCATGAATCTGATTGGCTACGATGCGATGGCAATCGGCAATCACGAGTTTGATAAACCTTTCTCCGTGCTCAAGCAGCAAGAGAAGCTGGCAAAATTCCCGTTCCTTTCCGCCAACATCTACCAGAAAAGCACCGGCCAGCGCCTGTTCAAGCCCTGGGCGCTGTTCAAACCTCAGGGTATTAAAGTGGCGGTAATCGGCCTTACCACCGATGATACCGTGCGTATTGGTAACCCGGAAAACTTCACCGATATCGAGTTCCACCCTCCGGCGGCGGAAGCCAAACTGGTGATTGAGGAGCTGCAACAAACGGAAAAGCCTGATGTGATTATTGCCGCCACCCACATGGGCCACTATGACAACGGCAACCACGGCTCTAATGCCCCCGGTGATGTAGAAATGGCCCGGGCGCTGCCCCCTGGCGCGTTAACTATGATTGTCGGCGGCCACTCTCAAGACCCGGTGTGTATGGCGGCGGAAAATAAAAAGCAGATTGATTATGTGCCCGGCACCCCCTGTGCGCCGGATCAACAAAACGGTATCTGGATCGTGCAGGCCCATGAATGGGGTAAATATGTTGGCCGGGCGGATTTTGATTTCCGCAATGGGAAGATGACGCTAGTGAATTATCAGCTGATCCCGGTGAATCTGAAGAAAAAGGTGACATGGGATAACGGCCAGTCTGAACGGGTTCTCTACACACCTAAGATCCCGGAAAATGCCCAGATGCTCTCCCTGCTCAGCCCATTCCAGAAAAAAGGCCAAGCCCAGCTCAATGTGAAAATCGGTAGCGTCAACAACCATCTGGAAGGGGACCGCAGCAAAGTGCGCTTTGTGCAGACCAACCTCGCCCGGGTGATACTCAGTGCACAGATGGCGCGCACCAACGCAGATTTCGCCGTGATGAGCGGTGGCGGTATCCGTGATTCCATTGAAGCCGGGGATATCACCTATCGCGATGTGCTGAAGGTTCAACCCTTCGGTAATACGGTGGTGTATGCCGATATGAACGGCAAGCAGGTGCTGGATTATTTGACCGCCGTGGCCCAGAAAAAACCGGATTCCGGGGCCTATCCGCAGTTTGCCAATGTGAGCTTCAGTGCGGCCAATGGCCAGATTAGTGAGGTTAAAATCAAAGGCGAGCCAGTCGATCCGGCTAAGAACTACCGTATGGCGACGCTTAACTTCAACGCCACCGGCGGGGATGGCTACCCGAAAATTGACAGTTTACCGGGGTATACCAATACCGGTTTTGTCGATGCGGAAGTGTTGAAGGAATATATCCAGAAAAACTCCCCGCTGGATAGCGCCAGCTTCGAACCTCAAGGGGAAGTGATCTGGCGCTAAACCAGGGTTAGTCCCGGCGGGCGATATCGGCGAATCGGGCGCTGAGTTGCCCGGCCAGGTCTGCCGGGGCTAATTCAATATCCAGGCCACGTTTGCCACCTGAGACGTAAATGGTGGCAAATTCCTGGGCCGGGGCATCAATCACTGTTGTCAGGCGTTTTTTCTGGCCCAGGGGGCTGATGCCGCCTACCAGGTAGCCGGTGATACGCTGCGCCACCAGCGGGTCGGCCATATCGACTTTCTTAGCCCCCAGTGCCTTGGCGACTTTTTTGAGATCTAATTGGCTGGAGACCGGCGTCACCGCCACCGCCAGGGTTTTCATATCCCCATTCACTGCCACCAGCAGGGTTTTATAAACCTGCTCTGGGTTCAGCCCAAGCTTTTCAATCACCTCATCCCCAAAGTTGGTCACCGACGGATCGTGATCGTACGCGTGCAGTGTGAACGTGATCTTGTTCTTTTCCAGAAGTTTAACGGCCGGGGTCATAGCATTCCTTGTTACATGGGTTATAAAACGCACAAAATCCTAATGCTGAAGGGTTGTGTAAAAATAGTATGGTGTTGCGCTTGAATAGTCGTGGCGAAAAATCGCACCTTGAGCGACAATTCTGGCATCGGCTGCTTTGATTAGCCGGATAATCATAATAAATGAAATTCCTCTTTGACGGGCCAATAGCAATATTGGCCATTTTTTTATTGGCCAAACATCCCCGGCAAATTTCCCTCGCCGTATAAATGTAATGCCCCCACCGCCACCATATAGCGCCCTGCGGGCAGATGAGAAAGTTGCTGATGCCAGGCGCGGTTACGTTGCACCATTAACACATCATAAAGTGAACTACCAAAGGTGTTGGGCAGGGTCACCGGGCCACTTGGTGGCGGTGCGGCCAGCCACCAGCTCACCATTTGCTGTAGCAACCGGGCATTGGTATGCCAGTGGACCAGGGTGTCTTCAAGCAAGCTCAACCCACCGTCAGGCAGATTAGTCAGCAGAGCTATCTGGCTTTGGGTGCCTTCCAGTTCCTGAACGTTAATACCGTGCTGATGGGCGGCCTGAAGCAGCTGATGATCAATGCCGTATTCCGGCCTGAGGCCTAAAAGCTGGGCCTGATGGGCCTGGAGTACCAGTGCCGCCTGCCAGGCAGGGAGCCAGCACAGAGAAGAAAGCGGGATGCCCAATTCATCAGCCCGAAGTTCCACCTTCCCCCATAGCGCCGCGCCAATGCGTTGTTCCAGCGGCGTGTCTTGTTCAGTATTGCCAAAAGAGGTGCCCGGTTGGGTGATATCGGCTTCAACAATCAAGGCATCACTGCGCCGCAGATGGGCCAGCAGCTGCCGGGGCAGGGGAGCCATATTTGGGGTGCCCATATGGATGCTCCCTACCAGATGTAAGCGGCGGTGTTGGGGCAGGGTCAAATCCACAGCAGGCCAGGCATACCGCCCACCGGCCAGGCGCCACAGCAATGATTTTAACTGTAACAACAGATTCATAGGCACTCTCTAAGAATGTGGCTTCATGCTAACGCGGCGGGCGCAGGGGTGCAAATAGTGGGTACCGTAGCCGCAATGGCAACAGACGCCTCGGTGTCTGGCTGTGATGGAGAACAGTCAGTACGGTAAGCAAATCTGGTTTATAGGTGTAAAACAAAACATGACGCTGGCAAGGGTGACTGAAAATTCCTGTCCCCAGATCCTCCTCACGGCGGGTACCTAAAAGCGGGTTTTCCGCCAGATGCTCCAGCGTCTTTTTTATTTGCTGCAGATAGCGTTTGGCCTGTGCCCCGCCCCAATGTTGGGCGGTAAATTGGCGAATATTTTTGATATCTTCAGCGGCTTCATCCGTAAACTGATATTTTCCCATCCCTGGCCTTTACCCCTTCAACAGGTTTTCCATAAACGCCTCCCCTTCAATAAGGTTCCCGGCGGCAATATCCTGTTTGGCATTGTTGATTTTCTGGCGCAAGAATTCGTTTTTCATTTGTTCCAAAGCTGCGTACTGGTGCGCAGAAATAACTACCGCTACCGGCTTACCATTGCGATTGATGTGAACCGGCTCGCGTTGAGCTTGCATAAGCATTTCGCCAAACTGAGTTTTCGCTTCGTTAGCGCTGAGAGTGGTCATGGGTTATCCTTGCAGTTCGAATCGTTCGATTTAAGTTATTCGATTAAAACGGCTGGTGCAAGTATTGGTCAGGGGCTTTACGAGGGCTATCTCATTTATTTGGCTTCCAGCGCAACAGGCGGTTGGCATTGCTAACCACGGTGATGGAGGAGAGCGCCATCGCCGCCCCGGCAACTACCGGATTGAGAAGTGTCCCGGTTAGCGGCCACAAAATACCGGCGGCAATTGGGATGCCCAGGCTGTTATAGATAAAAGCACCCATCAGGTTTTGCTTCATGTTACGCAGCGTGGCGCGGGAGATCCCCAACCCATCAGCCACGCCCATCAGGCTGTGGCGCATCAGCGTCATAGCGGCAGTTTCAATGGCGACATCGCTCCCGCCCCCCATGGCAATCCCCACTTCCGCCTGGGCCAGGGCAGGCGCATCATTGATCCCGTCACCCACCATCGCCACCTGGCGGCCCTGTTGTTGCAGCTGCTTAATCACGTCGGCTTTGCCATCGGGCAGCACCCCGGCAATCACCTCATCAATCCCGGCATCCCGGGCGATGGCATTAGCGGTGGTGGCGTTGTCGCCGGTGAGCATCACCAGCCGATAACCTTCTTCCCTCAGGCGTTTTAGTGCCGCTGGCGTATCGGCCCGCAGCGGATCGCGAATAGCCACCATGGCGGCGAGTTTATTGTCGATGGCTAACAAAACCGGGGTGCTCCCCTGGCTGGCCTGGCGTTCGATCTCGGCATCCAGAAGGGCGGTGTCGATGTGGTTTTCCTGCATCAACGCCTGGTTACCCAATAACAGAGCGTGGCCTTCCGCTGCACCACTCACCCCCAGGCCACGCAGCGTGCGGAACCCGGTGACCTCCGGCAGAGCCTGGCCTTCGGCTTTAGCCAAAATCGCTTTTGCCAGCGGGTGGCTGGAGCCTTGTTCCAGTGCCGCTGCCAGCCTCAGTGCCGCCGCTTCATCAACCCCTTGCGCCAGCACCAGATTAACCACCTGTGGCGTGCCTTCCGTCAGGGTGCCGGTTTTATCAAATACCAGGGTATCCACGGTACTGGCCCGCTGTAGGGCATCGGCATCACGAACCAATACGCCGAATTCAGCGGCACGGCCCACCCCAGAGATAATCGACATCGGGGTTGCCAGGCCCAGGGCGCAAGGGCAGGCGATAATCAGCACCGTGGTGGCAATGACGAGGGTGTAAACCATTTGCGGGGCCGGCCCAAAGAAGAACCAGATAGCGGCGCTAAACAGGGCAATAGCGATCACCACCGGGACAAAAATAGCCGAAATGCGGTCCGCTAACTGGCCGATTTCCGGTTTGCTACTTTGCGCCTGCCGCACCCTATGGATAATGCGGGCCAGGGTCGTGTGGCTACCCACGGCGTTGGCGCGGAACAGTACGCTACCATCCTGCACCACGGTACCGGCACTCACGCTGTCACCGATGCTTTTTTGCAGCGGCACCGGCTCCCCGGTCAACATGGCTTCATCCAGCCAGGCTTCACCCTGAGTGATTTCGCCGTCCACCGGCACCCTGTCGCCGGTGGTCAGGCGCAGTACCATACCTGCCTGCACATCGGCCAGCGGCATCACTTTTTCGCCTTCCGGGGTCACAACCCGGGCGGTAGGCGGGGTCAGGTCGAGTAATTTTTCCAGTGCCTTCGAGGAGCGCTGGCGAGCTTTCTGCTCCAGCATATGGCCGAGGTTAATCAGGCCGATAATCATGGCACTGGCTTCGTAGTACAGGTGGCGGGCTTCCATCGGGAAGAAATCAGGCCACAGGTTTACGCTTATCGAGTAGAGCCAGGCGGCCCCGGTGCCCAGTGCAACCAAGGTATCCATGGTGCCGACGCCTTTTAACAGACTCTTCCCAGCGCTACGGTAGAAGTGGCCCCCGGCAAATACCATTACCGCCAAGGTAATCAGGCCGATAGCAAGCCACAGGTTACGGTTGGCGTCGGTGAGCATCATATTGTCACCGATCATCCCCCAGACCATCACCGGGATACCAACTCCGAGGGCGACAATAGCCTGCCAGCAGAAGCGTTTGACTGCCGCAGCCGCATTTTCCTGCTGGCGCTCACGGCGCCTTCGATCGTCAGCGATGGCTTCAGCACCGTACCCGGCACCCTCCACCGCCTTGATTAATTCATCGGCAGAGGCAGCACCCATAACCAGGGCGCAGCGCTCTGCCAGATTGACCCGTGCCTGGCTGACGCCGGGAACCTGTTGCAATGCCGCTTGAACCCGGCTCACACAGCTGGCGCAACTCATGCCATTGATCAGTAGCTGAAGGCTACCTTCATCAGGGGCAGTAGCTGCCGGAAGCGAAGGGGCTACCGCTGTCAGTGCTTCCGACGGGGTAGATGACTCCGCCAGCGGTTTAGCCTTTGGGTGGCTTAATTCAGCACTATACCCGGCTTGTTTAACGGTATCGATCAAAGCTTCTGCGGATGCAGAGCCAGTGACGCTGGCGTGGGTTTGGGTAACCTCTGCCTGTTCAACGTCAGAACGTTGCTCCAGGCTCTCTTTGACGCGTTTAACGCAGTGGCCGCAAGACAAGCCATCCAGGTTAAGCTCAATAACGTGAGACATAATTAACTCCTGTAATTCAACCAGCGGGGCTGGCTTTCTGATGTGGGGCTAAGGTTAAACCTTCCAGCAAGGGGAAGGTCAAGGCTTGATTGACGCTAAGGGAAATAGCGCACCATTCGCGCTACAATAGTGCCCACATCACTGGAGGTATTATGAACATTAGCGATGTAGCAAAGAAAACCGGCCTTACCAGCAAAGCAATACGGTTTTATGAAGAGAAAGGGTTGGTGACACCTCCACTAAGGGCAGATAACGGCTATCGCAGTTACACCAGTAAACATCTAGAGGAGCTAACATTATTGCGCCAGGCGCGGCAGGTGGGGTTTACCTTGGAAGAATGCCGTGATTTGGTGGGATTGTTTAATAATCCCGCCCGCCACAGCGCCGATGTGAAAGCGCGCACCCTGCAACGGGTGGCTGAGATCGATAAACATATCAATGAACTACAGGCGATGCGCAGCCAGTTAATCACCCTGGCGGATGCCTGCCCGGGGGATGACAGCGCCGATTGCCCGATAATCGACAACCTTTCCGGCTGCTGCCACCGCCAGGGTTAACGCTTACGTACCCGCAGGGTGATCCCTTCGATGGCGATCACTTCCACTTTGGTGCCCGCCGGGAAATCCTCCGGGGCGGAAACCGGCCAGGAGCTATCTCCCACTCGGGCATTGCCCCGGCCATTCACCAGCGGCGCATCTAGCACCAGAACTTGCCCTAACAACTGATTACCACGCTGGTTGAGGGTTTCCCCCGGCCGCTGTTGCTGGCGACGGGCCAGCCAGCGCCACCATAGCCAGGCTGCCAGCACGGTTAATACCGCGAAGCTAATACCCTGGAACTCCCAGGGCAGTGGCACCATCCAGACCAGCAGCCCGGTGATGACCGCCGCCACGCCGCTCCACAGCAAATACCCCCCGGCCCCCAGCATTTCTGCTGCCAGCAGCAGGCCACCCAAGCTTAGCCATAGGGCATAAGGGTGTTCCGCTATCAGGGGAATCATGGTTTTCTACGCCCAACGGCGCTCTCATTCAGTAGCTCACTGATACCGGCAATGGAACCCATCAGGCTGCTGGCCTCCAGCGGCATTAACACCACTTTGCTGTTGCCAGCTGAGCCAATGGATTGCAATGCATCGGTGTATTTCTGGGCCACAAAGTAGTTCACCGCCTGGATATCCCCGGCGGCAATGGCTTCAGATACCATTTTGGTGGCACGAGCTTCGGCTTCTGCCGAACGTTCGCGGGCCTCAGCCTGCAAGAAGGCAGACTGACGTTCCCCTTCTGCTTTAAGGATTTGAGACTGCTTTTCACCTTCGGCTTTTAATATCTCAGCCTGACGCACCCCTTCAGCTTCCAAAATGTAGGCACGCTTGGTTCGCTCGGCTTTCATCTGGGCGTTCATTGAGGAGATCAGCTCTGCCGGTGGGCGCACATCGCGGATTTCAATACGGGTAACTTTGATGCCCCAGGGGTTAGTAGCTTCATCAACGATATGCAAAAGGCGGGAGTTAATACTGTCGCGCTGGGAGAGCATTTCATCCAGCTCCATCGAACCCAGCACGGTACGGATATTGGTCATGGTCAGATTGATAATCGCCAGTTCCAGGTTGCTAACTTCATAGGCGGCACGGGCCGGGTCGATCACTTGTATAAAGCACACCGCATCAATAGTGACGTTGGCGTTGTCCTTGGAGATGATTTCCTGGGAAGGAATATCCAGCACCTGCTCCATCATATTGATCTTGCGGCCGATGCGGTCCATAAACGGCACCACCAGGTTCAGCCCTGGCATTAGCGTTTTGGTATAGCGACCAAAGCGTTCAACCGTCCATTGGTAACCCTGCGGGACAATCTTGATCCCGGCAAAGACGATAACCAGGGCGACAATAATAATGACGGGGATAGTAATCACAAATACCTCCTGTATCTGTTAAACCGGGCTACCCGATGCAGGGGAGCCACCAGCGGGCGCGATGGCGCTGATGTAATGATCGGCTAAAAGCGTAAACAGGGAAAGTATTTTGTTGTTGAAAGGCCGCCGCTGGGGCGGCCAGATGAGTGTAACGCTGGGATCAGTAAAGCAAGGAATAGAGCTGGCGGCGGTAGCGCGAGGCTAAAGCATCACCGGTACCCATTGCGGCCAGGATATCCTGGAAGGTTTTACGGGCCTGACCATCGGCTGCCGCTAAATCGCCTTTAAGATGGCTGAACAGCAACTCCAGCGCCTCTTCATTACGGCCAACCTGATGCAGTTGCAGCGCCAGCTGAGTAGCCAGCGCGGCATCAGCCGGATTGGCTGCCACTTGCTGGGTTAACTGTTGGATCTCCGGGGTATCCGCCGCTTGCTTAAGCAACTCAATCTGCGCCACCAGCCCGTGGTAACGGCTGTCCTGATCCTGCATTGGAATGGTATCCAGCACCGCCTGAGCGTCTTCGCTACGGTTGAGATGGATCAGCGTGTCTGCCAGCAACAGCCCGATGTCGCTCTCTTTTGGGGCCAGGGCGCGGGCTTCTTTCAGCAGCGGCAGGGCATCAGCATGGTTCCCGGCGTCAATCAATTCCATCGCCTGCTGCATCTTCAACTCTTCTTCACGGGGCAGCACTTTGTCTAATAGTGCGCGTACCGCTTCTTCTGGCTGCGGCCCCTGGAAGCCATCCACCGGCTGGCCATTCTGGAACAGATAGACCGTAGGGATCGAGCGAAGACCGAACTGAGAAGCCACCATTTGCTCGGCATCGCAGTCCACTTTGGCAAGGATAAACTGGCCGTGATACTGGTTTGCCAGCTGCTCCAGCATCGGCGTCAGTTCTAAACAGTGCTGGCTACGTTCGGACCAGAAGTAAAACAGTACCGGGACTGTCATGGACTGGTCGAGAGTCTGGTGCAGGTTAGCTTCGGTAATATTAATAATGTTCTGGGCTGACATGATTCACTCTCTGTTAAGCATTTGGAAACGATATGGGGCCGCCGGGCTTGATATCAATCTTAGCCGCGTAAAATACGGTCCATTAGGCTATCTGGTAACAGGCGCTTAAGGTAGCGCACCGCATGGGTTACTAGCGTCACCGGGTAGCGGATTCTTGGATTAGGACGGGTAAAGGCATCCACCACTTTAGCCACTACGGCCTCCGGGCCGAGGGTGAAGCGGGCGGCGATCCCCGGGTTCTCCACCGGTTTATCGGACTGGGTCTGATTAACGTTATCGGTAAACCGGGTGCGGATCGGGCCAGGTTCAATCAGGCTAACGCGCACCCCGCTATGGCGCAGTTCCATGCGCAGCGCATCAGACCAGGCTTCCAGCGCGTATTTACTGGCGGCGTACGCCCCCCGGCCTGGGGTAGAGATAATCCCCATCACCGAGCTGGTCATCACAATGCGGCCTTCACCGTGGGGTGTCATGGCCGGTAACAGCAGCATAGTAAGCTGGTGGGCGCCAAACAGATTGGTTGAGAACTGTTGTTCCAGCTGGCGGCGGCTCACGGTTTCCAGCGGGCCGTAAACCCCGTAACCGCCGTTGTTGAACAGCCCAAACAAACAATCATTGGTAAGCGCCCGTACCTGTTGGGCACCTTGAGCTACGCTTTCAGCATCATCTAAATCCAGCAGCACGCCGGTCATGCCGAGGCTATTCATCCGTTCCACATCTTGCGGCTTACGGCAGGCGGCCAAAACCCGAAAGCCCTGGCGCTGAAGCTCTTGGGCACTTGCCAGGCCGATACCACTGGAACAGCCTGTTATTAATATATTTTTTTGCATAACTTTACGCGCCTGAAGGACTGTGAACTGATCAGTCGTGTTTAACTAATGGGGCCAGCTGTTTTTCCATCCACTGGCTGATAAAAGGCTGGGCCTGCATTTTGGGATGAATACCATCATCCTGCATCCACTCTGGCTTCTGATAGACCTCTTCCATAAAGAATGGAATTAACGGAATGCCATATTTTTTAGCCAGTTGCGGGTAGATAGCCGCAAAAGACTCATTGTAGCGGCGGCCGTAGTTCGGGGGTAACTGAATTTGCATAATTATCGGTTGCGCCTTCGCCGCCTTAACATCGGTGATGATTTGGCTCAGGGTTTGGCTTACCTGATCCGGGGCAAACCCCCGCAGGCCATCATTACCGCCCAGTTCGATCAATACCCAACGCGGGTGATGCTGCTCCAGCAAGGCCGGTAACCGTGCCAGCCCTTGGGCTGCGGTATCACCACTGATACTGCCATTGACCACCCGCACATCGCGCGGCTGCCACTGTTTATCCAGCAGGGCAGGCCAGGCGGCAGAGGCCGCCATGCGGTAGCCCGCACTCAGGCTATCGCCCAGCACCAACAAGGTATCCGCCGCCGCGGCGCGGAACGTCATAAAGACCAGCAACAGGAAAGCGAAATGCCAGCGGAAAATATTATTGAAGTGCGTCATCTGGAGAAGTCCGTCGGTCAGGGGGAAGGGATGCTTTCCATCCTCTCTGGTGTTGACCTGGTTGTCAAACCAGCCCAAACCATTGCCTTGATTGGTGAATCCGGCTCCGGTAAATCTACCTTATTGGCGATTCTGGCCGGGCTGGATGATGGCAGCCGGGGTGATGTTTTCTTGTTGGGCCAGCCGCTTCACACCATGAATGAAGAAGATCGTGCCCAGCTTAGGGCTAAAGACGTGGGCTTCGTGTTCCAGTCTTTTATGCTGGTGCCGACCCTGAGTGCGCTAGAAAACGTGGAACTACCGGCCCTGTTACGGGGGGAGAGCACCCGGGAAGGGCGGGCACAGGCCCAGGCCCAGTTAGAAACCCTGGGCTTAGGGAAGCGTATGCACCATCTTCCGGCCCAGCTTTCTGGCGGCGAGCAACAAAGGGTGGCGCTGGCGCGGGCCTTTAGCGGTAGCCCGGCGGTTTTGTTTGCCGATGAGCCAACCGGCAATCTTGACCGCCACACCGGGGACCGCATCGCCGATCTGCTGTTTTCCATGAACCGGGATCACGGCACCACGCTGATTTTAGTCACCCACGATGAACAACTGGCTGCCCGCTGCGACCGCCGGCTGCGCTTGCGTGATGGCGTATTGTGGGAGGAGGCATGATAGCTCGCTGGTTCTGGCGCGAATGGCGCTCCCCTTCGTTATTGATTGTCTGGTTAGCGCTAAGTCTGGCGGTGGCCTGCGTGCTGGCGCTGGGGAATATCAGCGACCGGATGGAGAAAGGGCTAAGCCAACAGAGCCGGGATTTCCTGGCGGGCGACCGGGCGTTACGCTCGCCAAAAGCGGTACCGGATGGCTGGCTTGAAAGAGCCAAAGCCGAAGGGTTAAAAGTGGGCGCTCAGCTCTCTTTCGCCACCATGACCTTTGCCGGGGATAAGCCCCAGCTTGCCAGTATCAAGGCGGTGGATGGGGTTTATCCGATGTACGGTAAGTTGTTGACCCAACCGGCGGATTTAAAACCCCAGCCCGGCAGCGTCCTGCTTGCCCCTCGCTTGATGGCGCTCTTGGGGCTGAAAACCGGGGACACCATTGATGTGGGTGATACCACGCTGCGTATTGCCGGAGAAGTGATTCAGGAGCCGGACGCCGGGTTTAACCCCTTCCAGATTGCCCCACGCCTGTTGATGAACCTGGACGATGTGGAAAAAACCGGGGCCGTTCAGCCCGGTAGCCGCATCACCTGGCGTTATAAATTTGGCGGTAGCGCACAGCAACTCGCCAGCTATGAAAAATGGTTACTCCCGCAGTTAACCCCTGAACAGCGCTGGCAAAGCCTGGATCAGGAAGAGAATGCCATGGGCCGCTCCCTGGAGCGCTCCCAGCAATTCCTGTTACTCAGCGCGCTATTAACCCTGCTGCTCGCCGTGGCGGCAGTGGCGGTGGCGATGGGCCACTATTGCCGCAGCCGTTACGACATGGTGGCGATCCTGAAAACCCTGGGGGCAGGGAAGACTGCGCTACGTAAGCTGTTGCTCGGCCAATGGGTATTGCTGCTGGTGCTTTCCACCCTGGCAGGGGGCGCGGCGGGGTTACTGTTTGAAGCGGTATTGATCCGCCTGCTTAAACCGGTGCTGCCGGTGGCGCTGCCTGCCGCCAGCCTGTGGCCCTGGCTGTGGTCAGTGGGGGCAATGGTGGTGATTTCGGTACTGGTGGGCCTGCGTCCATACCAGCTGCTGCTTGCCACCCAGCCGGTGCGGGTGCTACGCCGGGATACCCAATCCCGGGGCTGGCCGTTAAAAATCTATCTACCGCTGATGGTGGTGGTGGCCGTCGGCCTGCTGGCCCTGCTGATGGGCGGCAGCATGTTGCTGTGGGCGGTGTTGGCTGGGGCATTGGTGTTAGCGCTGGTGTCCGGGGTGATTGGCTGGCTGATGTTGGCGCTGCTGCGGCGTTTGACGCTGCGCACGTTAGCGCTGCGGCTGGCGGTTAACCGGCTGCTGCGCCAGCCTTGGGTGACATTTAGCCAACTGGCGGCATTCTCACTCTCCTTTATGCTGCTGGCGCTGTTGTTGGTGCTGCGTGGCGATTTGCTGGAGCGCTGGCAGCAGCAGCTACCCGCCGACAGCCCGAACTATTTTATGGTGAATATTGCCAGCGAGCAGGTACAACCGGTGAAAGAGTTCCTGGCGGAACATCAGGTGATCCCTGCGGCCTGGTATCCGGTGGTGCGCGCCCGTCTGACAGCCATCGCCGGGCAAGATACCCAAGGTAACAGTGATGAGGCGCTCAACCGCGAACTTAACCTGACCTGGCAGGACAACCAACCCAACCATAATCCGCTGGTGGCCGGGCAGTGGCCGCCCAAGGCCGGGGAAGTGTCGGTGGATCAAGGGCTGGCGGGCCGCCTGGGTATCACCCTGGGCACTGAGCTAACCTTCACCGGGGATACCCAGCCCTTCACCGCTAAAGTAACTAGCCTGCGCAAAGTGGATTGGGAGAGCCTGCGGCCTAATTTCTACTTTATCTTCCCTGGCGGAGCCTTGAACAACCAGCCGCAAAGCTGGCTCACCAGCTTCCGTTGGGATGGCAATCAAAACCTGCTGGTGGATATCAACCGCCAGTTCCCCACCGTCAGCCTGCTGGATATCGGGGCCATTCTGCACCAGGTCAGTCAGGTGATGAGCCAGGTCAGCCGGGCGCTAGAGGTGATGGTGATTCTGGTCACGCTGTGTGGCGTGCTGCTGTTACTGGCACAAATTCAGGTGGGGATGAGGCAACGCCATCAGGAACTGGTGGTGTACCGCACCCTGGGGGCGGGGAAAAGTTTACTGCGCCGTACCCTGTGGTGTGAGTTTGCGGTACTCGGCCTGGTTTCAGGGCTGGTGGCGGCCATCGGTGCCGAGACCGCCTTAGGCTTGCTGCAAATGCGGGTATTTGACTTCCCCTGGCAGCCGGACTGGCGGCTTTGGTTAAGCCTGCCGCTGTGTGGCCTGGTGGTGCTGATGCTGTGTGGGGGCTGGCTTGGCGTGCGTTTGCTGAAAGGAAAAGCCCTGTTCCGCACCTTCGCTGACTAATTGTAAAATGGGTATGGCGTGGCGGGTTTCTGCCACGTGGATTACGAGCACGTGTTCACCTCCAGCACCGACAACCTCGGCGACATGAACTTGGTACGTCTGCGTTACGGCTTCTAAGGTTTATCTGGCTTGAACAAAAAACCCCGCGCTGCGAGGTTTTGTTATGGTTAGTGAATGCGGTCTTCCAGCCATTCCGCCACTTCGCGGTATTGGCCGCGGAACACAATATTGGCGGCTTTCTTTTCCAGCTGGTAGCGGTACATCGGGTCGTAATACTCTTCCAGCAGCGGGGCCAGCCAGCTCAGATGGGCGCTGTGATCCCCGGTCTGGCGCTGGTGTACCAGGGCAGCTTGCAGGCTGGTCTGGAACTGGGCAAAACGCGCATGACCCAGACGGCGCTGGATCGCCACTAAGCCATGATCCAGATACTCGGCATAGGCTTCCCAGCCTTTCTCTTCCCCATAGGCGGCAATAAAATTATGGGTCATATGGGCGAAATACTCTTCCTGGAGCCGGGCCAGGCGTACCTCAAAGGGGTCTTCAACAACCACAATCGGTGATTGCTGCATTTTGGTCCGCCACACTTCCGGGATATGGCGGGAGCCGATCATCCGGCCTTCATCTTCTACCACCCAGGCAAAGCCCGGCAGCTGACGGTTTTTCTCCCAGCTTTGCAATAGGGTCGTCCCCATATGGTTTTCAAAGCTGGCCTGGGAGGGCTGCTCATCCACCATCCGGCCAAAAGAGCTGCCGCGATGGCGGGTCAGCCCTTCCAGATCGATCCCGGTGTCTTGCTCGCGGATCAATATCGTTTTGCCGTTGCCGGTATTGCCGCTCACCAGGATCATCGGCTGTTCAGACAGCCGAGTGATGGTGTCGATGGCATAGCTGCGCAGGGCTTTATAACCGCCTTCAATCAGCGGGTAATCGATGCCGCTCTCCCGCAGCCACTGTTGGCTGATATGGGAACGCAGGCCACCCCGGGCGCAACACAGATAGCCTTCGGGATGCTGCAGGCAAAAGGCCCGCCAGGCTTCAACCCGGGCGGCTTTATTCGCCCCGTTAACCAGCTGATGGCCCAGTTCAATGGCGGCCTGCTGACCTTTTTGTTTAAAACAGGTGCCGACCACGGCCCGTTCATCATCACTCATTAATGGCAAATTAATCGCCTGGTCCAGATGGCCTTGGGCGAATTCCACCGGGGCGCGCACATCGATGAGGGGGGTACCAGAAAGTAAAATAGAGTGGTAGTCCCGTGAATCGGGGCGGACCGGTAGTGCAGTTTCCATGAATAAACCTTTGGGAGCCGGTCAGGTTTGGCCGGGGGAAATAATATAAGGTGGGAAATTCTACGTTTCTGAAGACGCTCACGCAATGAGAAGCGGCGGAAAGCGCTCTCCGCCGCCCTATAGCATTACTTAAGTTGAGCTTGTGCCCAGTAAATTCCATTAAGGTAATCAGCAGGTAACAGCGGGGTCAGGGCCTCCAGCGAGGCGGCTAATTGATCCGGATATTGGCTACATAAATTGAGATGCCCCACTTTGCGGCCAGGGCGCACTTCTTTATCGTACCAGTGCAAATTCACCAGCGGCAGTTTCAGCCAGTCATCATTCACATCAGTCCCAATCAGGTTAACCATCACCGCCGGGTTATACACCACCGGTTTTGGCATCGGCAGATTGAGAATCGCCCGCAGATGTAGCTCGAACTGGCTGATGGAAGCGCCGTTTTGTGTCCAGTGGCCGCTGTTATGTACCCGGGGTGCCAGCTCATTGATCAACAGGCCCTGAGGGGTGACAAAGCATTCCATCGCCATCACACCCACATAATTAAGCTTTTTCATAATGGCGCTTAACATTGCTTCAGCCTGCTGCTGATGCTCTGGGTTAGCTTGGGGGAAGGCCACACTGGCCCGTAAAATACCGTCCTGATGGAAGTTATTGGTCAGCGGATAAAACACCGTCTGGCCATCAACGCCACGGGCGCCCACCAGGGAAACCTCACCACTAAAATTGATTCCTTGTTCGACGATGCATTCACCGTAGCAGTCGGCAGGGAGCCGATCGGTCTCTTCCTCCTGCAAACGCCACTGGCCCCGGCCATCATAGCCCCCGGTGCGGCGCTTAACGATTGCCAGCTTGCCAGCAAACGAGAACACCGCTGGCCATTGGGCTTCAGACTCAAGCAATTGCCACGGCGCAGTCGCCAGGCCTAGGTCATCTAATAGCTGTTTTTGAGTAAGACGGTCGGCAATGATGGGGAAGACATCGCGGTTTGCAAAGGCCGGGTGGCGTGCCAGCTCGCGGGTCAACGCGGTTTCTGGCCAGCGTTCGATCTCCGCAGTGATCACGCTGCTCTGAACCGGGATAGCGGCAGGATCGGCTTCCAGGCCAACGGGCCAGACATTAATGCCTAATGGCTCACCGGCCTGGCGCAACATCCGGCCCAACTGGCCGTTGCCGAGTACGCAAACCTGCTTCATTGGGCCTCCCGTGGGTCCGGGTTATCCAGCACTTCATCAGTCTGGGCTTTACGCCAGTCCGCCAGGCGCTGTAACAGGGCGCTGTCGTGTTGGGCGAGGATCTGGGCGGCTAACAAGGCGGCATTCGCAGCCCCGGCCTTGCCAATCGCCAGGGTCCCCACCGGGATACCCCGTGGCATCTGGACGATGGAATAAAGGCTGTCCACCCCGCTCAAGGCTGCGCTTTGCACCGGAACGCCGAGCACCGGCACCAGGGTTTTGGCGGCAATCATGCCCGGCAGATGCGCTGCGCCACCGGCCCCGGCAATGATCACTTGGAATCCATTACCCTGCGCCTGTTCAGCAAAACTAAACAGCTTGTCTGGCGTGCGGTGGGCAGAAACGATTTCAACATGGTGGGGGACGTCGAGGGCCGTAAAAATTTCAGCGGCAAACTGCATGGTGGCCCAGTCACTTTTGGACCCCATCACAATGGCGACACGCGCCGGTGTGTGGCTGGAGGACATGCGCTTTTAAACTCCTGTGCGTTACATACGAACAACGGAAACCGTCATCAGAATGGCTCAGAGAATAGCATGGAAATCAGCCAGGGAAAACGGTTGCGCGGTGATGAAAACGGCAATTAATGCCGCTTAGCTCAGAAAGGGAACTCGATAAGTTCAAGGGTGCCGTCAGACACTTTAATCATTGAGCCTTGGACATGCCAGGCCCCTAATACTGCCCGAAGGGCGGGTAAGCCGTTAGCGGTTAAACCATGAATCGCCGGGCGATGGGTATGACCATGGATCAGCCACTGCACCTGATGGCGCTCCAGCGCAGCCACCACAGCACCAGGGTTCACATCCATTATCGCCGTGGATTTACTGCTATTGGCGGATTTGCTCCCGGCACGCATTTTGGCGGCGATGCGTTTACGGATGAACAGCGGCAGGCTTAAAAATGCCCACTGGATCCAGCGGTTGTGGACTTTTTTACGGAAGGCCTGATAACCCACGTCATCGGTACACAGGGTATCCCCGTGCATAATCAGCACCCGGCTACCGTCAATATCCAGCAGCTGCTCTTGGGGGAGTATTGTCATACCGCTTTCACCGGCGAAGCGTTTGCCCACCAGAAAATCCCGGTTACCGTGGATAAAGTAGCAAGGGACGCCGCTCTTCACCAACGCCTTAATGGCCGTCGCAATTTGGCGGTGCAGCGGAGTAGGGTCATCATCACCAATCCAGGCTTCAAACAGATCGCCCAAAATATAGAGGCTGTCTGCCTCCCGGGCGCTGCCTGCCAGAAAATGCAGAAAACCGGCGGTGATCGCCGGTTCTTCTGGGCACAGATGAAGATCTGCAATAAACAGTGTCGCCACGATTACTCGCTAACAGTAACGCTGTTAATCACCACGTCTTCTTTTGGCACATCCTGATGCATGCCGCTGCGGCCGGTGGACACGGATTTGATCTTGTCGACCACGTCCATACCTTCAACCACTTCAGCGAATACGCAGTAACCCCAGCCTTGCATGTTTTCGCCGCTGAAGTTCAGGAAGTCGTTATCAGCCACGTTGATGAAGAACTGAGCGGTGGCTGAGTGAGGCGCCTGAGTACGGGCCATTGCCAGAGTACCACGGCTGTTTTTCAGGCCGTTGTTGGCTTCGTTCTGAATAGTGGCTTTTGTCTCTTTCTGGTTCATGCCAGGTTCGAAGCCGCCGCCCTGGATCATGAAGCCGTTGATTACACGGTGGAAAATGGTGTTGTTGTAAAAGCCTTCGCGGCAATAATCCAGGAAGTTTTTAACGGTAATCGGTGCTTTGTCATCGAAGGTTTTGATGACGATATCACCGTGATTGGTATGAAAGGTAACCATGCTCTGCATCCTGTATTTTTCCGATGGTGAAAATTAGCGGGCCAAACCGGGATACCCGGCTTGTGACGCCACGTAAGGGCACTGTTATAGCATAACTTAATATCCGGGATCACCTGACAAAGCGGAGTGCAGACCCCGGTGCTTATGGGTTAATATAGCCAATCTGATTTTCCCCCACACACCTACACGGAACTTCCTGATGTTAAAAATCTTCAATACATTGAGTCGCCAGAAAGAGGAATTTAAGCCAATTCATGCCGGAGAAGTCGGCATGTACGTGTGTGGTATCACCGTTTACGATTTGTGTCATATCGGCCATGGCCGTACTTTTGTTGCCTTTGACGTGGTGGCGCGCTATCTGCGTTTCCTGGGCTACAGCCTGAAGTATGTGCGCAATATCACCGATATTGATGACAAAATCATTAAACGCGCCAATGAAAACGGCGAGGAGTTTGTCACGCTGGTGGACCGCATGGTGGCTGAGATGCACAAGGATTTTGACGCACTTAACATCCTGCACCCGGATAACGAACCGCGCGCTACCCGCCATATTCCTGAAATCATTGAAATCACTCAGCGCCTGTTGGATCGCGGCCACGCCTATGTGGCTGAGAATGGCGACGTGATGTTCTCCGTGCCTTCTGATGCTAATTACGGCCTGCTGTCGCGCCAAGATCTGGACAACCTCCAGGCCGGCGCCCGGGTGGACGTGGTGGACGTGAAGCGTAACCCGATGGACTTCGTGCTGTGGAAGATGTCTAAACCCGGTGAACCGAGCTGGCAGTCGCCGTGGGGCGAAGGCCGTCCGGGCTGGCACATTGAATGTTCCGCCATGAACTGCAAACAGTTGGGCAGCCACTTTGATATCCACGGCGGTGGTTCAGACTTGATGTTCCCCCACCACGAGAATGAAATCGCCCAGTCCACCTGCGCCCACGACGGCGAATACGTGAACTACTGGATGCACTCCGGCATGGTGATGGTTGATCGTGAGAAAATGTCTAAATCCCTGGGCAATTTCTTTACCGTGCGCGATGTGCTGAAGCACTACGACGCGGAAACCGTGCGTTACTTCTTGATGTCCGGCCATTATCGTAGCCAGTTGAACTACAGCGAAGATAACTTGAAACAAGCCCGTTCAGCTCTGGAGCGCCTGTACACCGCCCTGCGTGGCACCGATGCCAACGCAACCGCCGCTGGGGGTGAAGCCTTTGAAGCCCGCTTCCGTGAGGCGATGGACGACGATTTCAACACCCCTGAAGCCTACTCCGTGCTGTTCGATATGGCCCGTGAGGTTAACCGCCTGAAGGCGGAAGATAGGGCGGCGGCAAACCAGATGGCTGCCCATCTGCGTAAGCTGTCTGCGATATTGGGCCTGCTGGAGCAGGATGCCGAGCACTTCCTGCAAAGCGGTGCTAAAGCTGACGATGGCGAAGTGGCTGAAATCGAAGCTCTGATCCAGCAGCGCCTGGATGCCCGTAAAACCAAAGACTGGGCAGCGGCGGATGCGGCGCGGGATCGTCTGAATGAGATGGGTATCGTGCTGGAAGATGGCGCACAGGGGACAACCTGGCGCCGTAAATAAGCCAACGCTAATGAACAAACCGGGGCAACCCGGTTTTTTTACGCCTGGCGATCAGACTGAGCCTTGTAAAACCAGCTCGCTGGACAGTGAGATCAACTGTGGGGCCAGGCTGGCATCTTTTATTTTCCGCACCATCAATCCAGCGGCCTGAAGTGATGCAAAATAGACAGGTAAAAACAGCGGGGTTAAGGCGAGAAAATGCCTTCTGAAGAAGGCATCTGATAAGCAGGGGGAATTAGGCGGTAACGGTAATGGTGTTGCCTTCAAATACCACGCTCTGGCCAGCCAGAATTTTGCAGCGTTTGCGAGTTTCGACTGCGCCGTCGACCATCACACGCCCTTCTTCAATGGCGATTTTGGCCTGTGCTCCGCTTTCACTCCAGCCTTCCAGTTTTAAAAGATCGCACAGTTCAACATGCGGGTGTTTGCCAAGGGAAAAAGTGGCCATTATTGACTCTCCACGTCGTGGTATTCTTCACACGCTTGCAGCGTATTTTGGATCAGGGTTGCAACAGTCATCGGGCCAACGCCACCGGGGACTGGTGTTATCCAGGATGCGCGGGCAGCGGCTTCTTTGAAGTTCACATCACCCACGACCTTGCCATTCTCCAGACGATTGATGCCCACGTCCACCACAATGGCACCTTCTTTGATCCATTCACCAGGAACAAAGCCTGGCTTACCTACGGCGACGATAAGCAGGTCGGCATTTTCCACGTGATGACGCAGATTTTTGGTGAAACGGTGAGTGACGGTGGTGGTACAACCGGCCAGCAGCAGCTCCATGCTCATCGGACGGCCAACGATATTGGAGGCACCGATCACCACGGCATTTAGTCCATAGGTATCGATATTGTAACGCTCCAGCAGGGTGACGATCCCGCGTGGGGTGCAAGGGCGCAGACGGGGCGCACGCTGGCACAGGCGGCCAATATTATAGGGATGGAAACCGTCCACGTCTTTGTCCGGGTCGATACGCTCCAGCACTTTGACGTTATCGATACCCGCCGGGAGTGGAAGCTGCACCAAAATACCGTCAATGGCGCTATCGGCATTCAGTTTGTCAATTAGCTCCAGCAGCTCGGCTTCGCTAGTGGTATCAGGCAAGTCGTATGAGCGGGACAGGAAACCCACTTCATCACAGGCTTTGCGTTTACTGGCTACATAAATTTGTGATGCCGGGTTGTCGCCTACCAGCACAACTGCCAGCCCAGGGGCGCGAAAACCGGCCGCTATGCGGGCCTTAACTTTTTCCGCAACCTCAGAGCGCACCTGCTGGGCAATCGTTTTACCGTCTATAATCTTCGCTGCCATCAGAGAGAGGATTCCATCTGTTGTAATAAAAGGAGGGGGGATGTTGGCTATTCTGTCAGAAGCGCAGCGTGATGTCAGTCACTGTCTGGAAATATGCTTAAATGTCGCGCAGGTGGTTGAAAAGCCATTGACTCACCAGAACCTAACCGTATAATCCACTTCCGCTTTGCATGCCTTTTATGCAAAGCTCTTGCCTCCGGGCGCCCTTAGCTCATTCGGATAGAGCAACGGCCTTCTAAGCCGTAGGTGGTTGGTTCGAATCCAACAGGGCGCACCATTCAAAATCAAGTACTTACAGTACACCCCCACAAATTCTCAAATGTCACTGGTGTCGTTAGCTGGGTGTTAGAGGGGCCAGAGGAGATTGACGGCAAAAGCAGCGTTGAAGCCTTTGACAAGCCACCATTAATCAAAAAATCAGTGTTGCAAAAAAGGTGGGTGCCAGAGATTTTTTGTTTACAGGGCAAGAGATTACGCGCAGAAAAAAAGATATTAAGAAGATCCTTTCCATTTCAGAGATATATCAATTTAATCAGCATGCTCACGTCGATAAATTTCGACACTAACCAAATCTAATTTAGACAAGCTGTAAAAAGACACAACATCTTTATTACGTGGAGAACGCCAACATTCAGCTTCTGTTTGACATTGTTTTTGCTGTTCATATCCTTCGGCTATCAGGTATTCACGAATTTTACTGGTATCGGTCGTGCCATTGAACTGAATGCCATAGACAAAAGCTTGTGGACCACTGATATTGCTATAACTGAACTCGTAATTGTCAGAGATACGAGGCATTCTTTTCAATAAATCTGGCGTGTAATACCCGTACTCTCGAGTATCCATCTGGGTATAATGGGCGCTACTGGCAAACCCCATCTGTATATACGGCCATACGACAGCCAGCGCAAAAACACCAATGACAGCAACACTGAGCAGAATAATTATATTTCGTCTCATAACCCCATAGCACCATCAATAATTTCTGATCGCTTACTCATCCTGAATATCCCATCCCGTATTGATCACTGTGGCCTAATTTACCATAACATCCCATTGGCCGCACCGCCCCGGGCAGGTTCGGCCAATGGGATGTTAGTCCAGCAACATATTCCATTTTCTGTGCCTACTCAAAATAAGCGTGGGATTTCCTGCGTTTGCTGCCCCCTCGGTTTCATCTGAGGATAGTGGTTTACTGGCGTCTTACCCTTAACGGACCAGACGGATCTGTTTTGGGCGCTGAAAAATGCTAAGGAGATAAAGTAACCCTGATGGCATCAGTGCGGAGAAACGGCAGTAACTAAGCTCTGAGGATAAAAACTTTCCGTGAGAATCAGATTTCCCGCCACTGTCTTAGATTGTTATTCTTCAACCGGCAGTGATTCATAAACCTGCCACACCTTGCGGGCATAACTCATTCGCAAGGGGTGGCGAGACTTACTGGTCCCGGCATTATAGGCGCCTACCGCTTCCCACGAGTAACCATAGACTTTCATCATATCGGCCAGAATTGATGCCCCTACCAGCAGCGACTGGCAACTGTCCGAGGTCAGTGAAGCTGTCGTGATCCCTAACTCATTCAGTCTTTTCAGGTGGCTACTGTTGATCTGCATTAGTCCCAGATCGGTAGTGCCATTGGTATTTTTTCCTCTTGCCGCCGGGTTCATTCCAGACTCAACCCTGGCAATAGCTTTTAACAGTCGGGTTTCAATACCAAATTCTTTTGCCGCATAATTCCAGCAAGTGGCTTGTGTGGAAAAAGAAGCTATTACTAACAATATTCCGGTAAATAAATTTCTTTTCATTGATAAGTCGTTCCTGTTTTGTTAAATATAAGATTGACGTGATGAGTTGTTCTAATTAACATTGTTCATACTACTGGCTATTTATAAGATAATAATGATGGGATTTTCAATTTGTCTGTATTGGAAATCTTAAGGAATCACCTATTTTCAATAATAAATTAACGCTATGTCGTTTCGGAATAATAATCAAAACAGGCGTTTATTAAGAATGTGACTCCAATATCATAATTCGGGTGTGAATCCCGTCATTATTATGCGCATATTCTTTATTACTATTCACAGCATCGAACGGGGCTGGTTATATTGAAGGGTACTGTGAAACAGCAATCAGCATTTATAGAGTGTAATAATAAGAATTATTTCCGGGCCAAACTTTGGCTGGTGGAGGCTAATCAACGTGATGCCCGTGTAGCCGTAAGCCTGAAAAATAAACCCCCAGTTATCTTTGAACTGGAGAAGGGGACGTCTGGTCTGCTGGCCTGCGAGGGAAAGACAGAGCACCTTTACTATAATGGCGCGGTGCTGACACCATTGTCATTCCAGCAACTTTGCAAATTACAGGCTTTTATTGATGAAAGCCTGTGCTATGCACAGTCAACCGCTGAAGAGCGTAGCTGCGGATTTTGGCCACTAAGCACGCCATTTTCGGTAAGTAATGACAGCGAGTTAACGCTGGATTTTTACTTTCTCAGCCAGTTCTTATCAGGGATGGAGATGGGGGAAGTTTCCACTATCCTCCGTCAAAGCGAAGAATATGCACTGATCCGTTATCTTCTGCAGGTTTCTGACACGCAGAGTAATCTGGATAGCATCAGCGCCCGTTACGGTCTTTCGCCCTCTCACTTCAGGCGACTGATGCGCAATGCCCTGGGGAATGGGGTGAAAGCGGAACTAAAAAAGTGGCGTCTTACCCGCGCGCTACTGGCATCATTTCAGGATGAAAAAAGATTAACTGACACCGCGATGAATTATGGCTATGCCTCATTATCTCATTTTTCAACTGAGGTAAAAAAACTCTTTGGCATGTCTCACCGGCAAATAAAACAATCCATTATTAATGAATCAATGAAATGAAAAAATTACAAATTTGCCGGAGTGCGTTACTCGCTTCGGTTTTTTCAATACTACTTATTCAATTCCCATGTTATTCAGCCAGTGCTCACGGGACGATGCCATCAACGGGTTATGTTGCTCATGATGAGGGCGTGAACGGGGTATTTGAAGCTATTTCATCACGTATGGGAAAACCGGTTATTCTGAGTAAGAATGCCCGTAATCGTAAAGTAAGTGGTGATTTTGATCTGAGTAATCCGCAGATTATACTGGATAAACTCAGTGACCAGTTAGGGCTAATCTGGTATCACGATGGGCAGAGTATTTATGTCTATGACACCAGCGAAATAAAAAGTGCGGTATTCACCATGAGGAATACCCGCCTGAAAAATATTATCGATTACCTGAAAAAATCGGGATTATATGACGCACGTTACGCGCCGCGTTCAGATGATATCAGCAGCACTCTTTATGTTTCCGGCCCGCCAGTCTATGTCGAACTGGTGACCAACATCGCCCGTTTCCTGGACGAAAAGCAGACCATAGTCAGTGAGAATGGCAGCAAAATTGATGTCATTCAGCTTAATAACACCTTTGTAGGTGACAGAAAGTTTAAATACCGTGATGAAGACATGCTGATTCCGGGAATGGCTACTGTACTGGGGCAATTGCTGGCCAGCAGCGATACAAACGTTGAGATCATTAATCGCGATATCCCTTCGGATACCGGGGCTGCGCCATCAATGCCAGAGTTTGGCATGACGAATTCTGTGCCAAAGCCTCTTTCTTCCGCGGCTTCTTTAAAGCAGGCGCTGGCGAACCGGCCAAGTGGCAGTACGCTGCGCATTATCGCTAACCCTGGTAATAACAGCCTGATGATTAAAGGCAGTGAAGAGCAGGTCAACTATATTCACACTCTGGTGCAGACGCTTGACGTGCAAAAAAGACACATTGAGTTATCGGTGTGGATTGTTGATTTGCAGAAAGAAGCGCTGGATCAGATGGGGGTGCAGTGGAATGGCAGCGTGAATATGGGGAGTACTTTTAACGTCTCGCTGAACGGTGGCGGCAGCAGCACGGTTGACGGAGCAAGATTTATGGCTTCGGTTATGGCGTTGCATCAGAAAGATCGCGCAAATATCGTTTCCAGACCCATGATTCTTACCCAAGAAAATATTCCGGCCATATTTGATAACAGTCGTACCTTCTACACCAAATTGGTGGGTGAAAGGGCGGTAGATTTGCAGCACGTCACCTATGGCACTTCGGTAAGCGTATTGCCGCGGTTCACTGACCACAATGAAATTGAAATGATGCTAAACGTGGAAGATGGCAGCGCGTCACCGGACGATCAGCAGGTAAAAAATGAGTTACCCGATGTGGGACGCACCAATATCAGCACAGTGGCAAGGGTACCCAAAGGTAAAAGTTTGCTGATTGGTGGCTATACCCGTGACGAAAGTAGCGGCAGTGAGGCAAAAATCCCGCTGCTGGGGGATATTCCTTTTATCGGCGGTGCCTTCCGTTATCGCAAAAATCATGATGCAAATATGGTCCGTGTGTTCCTGATCCAGCCGCGTGAAATCAGTGAACCGTTAAAACCTGATGCCAGTGAATTGATTCAGACGATGAAAAAACGTTTTTCTGATGATGGTCTGGCGGACTGGATGCAAAACTTCCTTGAAAGTCAGTCATGGAAATAAGATCGCCATCTGTCACTGCCCAAATCAGGCATGCCAGGATCGCAGAAAAGGACACACCTGCGGCTTCCGCCAGTGATATTTCTTCAGAGTCTGCTGCGATGGCGGAGGATGAAACACCAGCCGGCCAGCTCCAGCGTTTTGAAGATTCGATGGATGAAATGTCTGCCGCAGTAAGTCTATTCAGAAACCGTCGCGATCTCGAAAAACGGAAAGGGATTTCTGAAGGCGAAAGCTTTGAACGGGTACTAGATGAAGAAACCGAGGCAAAAGTTCCTGAGTTAGTACGGGTGATCAAGAACGACAGCCGCATTAGCATCGCTTTACTTCTTCAGCAATTTCGTTCGATTTTCCCGGATGAGAGCGACCTGGTGCTAGTACTGCGGGAAATGCTCTACAAAAAAGATCTGGACGAGATACAGAAACAACGTCTGACCGGGTTGCTGATCCAGATCGAGAAAAGTGCTGATCCCAAAAGGTTAAAGGCGGGGATCAATGTGGCTCTGAAAGCACGCTTATTTGCCCGGACGCTGGAGTTTTCTCCCGCATTGTTACGTGAATCTTACCGGGAGTTTATTGCCAGTGAGGAACCCGAGGTAGTCGTTTATCAGCACTGGATAGAGCAGTTTGGTGCTAAAAAACGCCAGCAGGTGATCGGATTTATTGAGGATGCGTTAGTGGCAGACATGGAGTCGCTCGATCCCAGTTGCACATTAATCGAATTTGGGCAGTTTTTGCACCGATTCAGCCAAATTAAAAATATTAGAGCGGCGGATATCATTTTTACAGAAAGATTAAGCTTGCATCCGTTATTTAAAGAAAAGGGGATTGATCAGAAGGATTTACTGGTATTCATGTTCAGTATGATGCGTAACTGCTGGCATATCGAAAACTATATCAACGACATTTTTCTGGTGAAATTTAGCGGGCAAAGTGCCAGTCACTACGCTTCATTTTTGCAGATCCTTCACAATGGCTGGCGAAAGTTACCTGTGGTTCTTTTTCAGCATGAGAGCGATCGCGAAGTTGCCGACGATGAATTCAAGCGTCTGGCTGAAAATGCCCGTAAAAATGAACTGCATGAAATTATAAGAAATTGATCACCAATAATTTGAGATTCACATGATTATATCTTCATTTTTCAGGATGACTAAACACCCTGAACTCCTGATACTACTGTTGATGGTGATCATCATTGCGATGCTGATCATCCCGATGCCCACGCCATTAATGGATATGTTGATTGCCATTAATATTATTATCGCCGCGCTGGTCTTTTTATCTTCATTTTATATTGACCGTATTATTAGCTTCTCATCCTTTCCGGCGGTGTTGCTGATAACTACGTTATTTCGTCTGGCACTGTCAATCAGCACCACACGCTTGATCCTAACCAACGCTGATGCCGGTGAAATTATTTCCAGCTTTGGCGATTTCGTTATCGGTGAAAACCTGATCGTAGGG
>CBIFWW010000014.1:0-33657 GCA_966186435.1 uncultured Enterobacteriaceae bacterium | reverse complement strand
GATTGCGGCCTGCTCCTGGAGCCTGACAATCTTAGCCGGGGTAATTGTGTTTTTGGCCTGGCGGCGCTGCTATAAAACCGCCGTTACATTCGGGCTGGGCTGGGTATGGTTAGCCATAACCGCTTGGCAATTTGTGAAATATAGCTGACAGATATTTCTTAAGGTGACCCGACAATGAACCTGAAAATCCTCTCTCAAATTCCCGGTATTACATTTGGCTTTGGTGATAAAGCCAATCCCATTCCTGCCTTTGCTATACCCTGGATGAATAATAAACAGTAAAAACAGGTCCACGGTACGCGAATTACTATCGACTCTAAAAACCATATTGGGTTTGTAGGATTGACCTGAATGTGATGCTGATATAGCGGGCATTGTGGCTGGGGCGCCGCCAAAAGTCATCACTTGGTATGAGAAATAACCTACAGATTAATGTCACTTTTGAGCTTAGGGCTGCGAGTTGCTGGGTTATTCGGCGGCAATGAACAAGTATTTGTGACCAAGATCACATTGTAACGTTGGGTGAACTGTTAGATTTTGGTTAATTACTTTTGAATGAAAGTTAATAATGATTCGTTTGAATTGTTAAAATGCCGTTTTCACGGGAGAGTTAGATGAATACGTCCTTCACCGCTACCACCTTACCCACTGATGTTAAGCAAAGTATTATTACTATGAAGCGCGCCCTACGGGCACAAATTGGCGATGTTGAAGGACTATTCCGCCAAGTTTGCGCCAAAATCGAAGCTGAAATCGCCGCCGCCCGGAAGGAGGAAAAACAGACCGGCAGCGCCTGGCCGGAAGTTACCCTCCAGCAGTTGGCCAGCGGCCAGGTCAGTGCCCAGGAGATTGCCCGGATTAAACGCCGGGGATGCCTGGTGGTGCGCCAAACCTTCCCCCGTGACCAGGCGCTGGCAATGGATAGATCCATGCTCGACTACCTCGACACTAATAATTTTGACGACCTCTATCGCGGGCCAGGGGATAATTTCTTTGGCTCTCTTGATGCCTCGCGCCCGGAAATCTTCCCGATTTACTGGTCTAAAGCGCAAATGGAAGCGCGCCAGAGCCAATCCATGAACCAGGTGCAATCCTTCCTTAATCGGCTGTGGAAATTCCAACATCCGGAGGGTAACTGGTTCGATCCTGATATCAGCATTATTTACCCAGACCGTATCCGCCGCCGCCCGCCGGGTACCACCTCCAAAGGGCTGGGGGCGCACACCGATTCCGGGGCCTTGGAGCGCTGGCTACTCCCGGCTTATCAGCAGGTGTTCCGCCATATTTTTGCCAACCGCTTCGATCAGTATGACCCGTGGGATGCCGCCCATCGCCCGGACGTAACGGAATATGATGTGGACAACACCACTAAATGTTCTGCGTTTCGTACCTTCCAGGGCTGGACGGCGCTCTCTGACATGGCCCAGGGCCAGGGCGTGCTCCATGTGGTGCCGGTGCCAGTAGCGATGGCCTACGTGCTATTGCGCCCGCTATTGGATGATGTGCCGGAAGACGAACTGTGCGGCGTTGCCCCAGGGCGGGTGCTGCCAGTGTCCGAAGAATGGCACCCACATCTGGTTCAGGGGTTATGTAGCATTCCCGATATCCAGGCCGGGGATTCGGTGTGGTGGCATTGCGATGTGATCCATGCCGTTGCCCCGGTGACCGATCAACATGGTTGGGGCAATGTAATGTATATTCCCGCCGCCCCACTGTGTAACAAAAACCGCGCCTATGCCCAAGAGGTGTATCACGCCCTGGAGGCCGGTAACTCGCCAGGGGACTTCCCTCGGGAGAACTATGAAGTGGGCTGGAAAGATCGTTTTGTCACAGTGGATTTAAATGAGATAGGTAAAAAAGCGTTGGGGGTTGGGGAATAGATAATAGTTGGATGAAATGCAGGGGATGAAAGAAGGAAATGGCGTCCCCTGCAGGAATCGAACCTGCAACTAGCCCTTAGGAGGGGCTTGTTATATCCATTTAACTAAGGGGACAAGCGGCTCTAGTATACCTTTTTTTCCCTGCCCTGTAAGGGCTTAGCCGCTTGTTTGGTTGTTATCCAACCATTTCCCCCCGTTTAGTTACCTTCTGCCATCACTCCGTTGCTTTTTGCTCGTCATCTTCCACCTTACGCTTGCGCTGCTCCTCGCGCTTGGCTTCCGCCATATCGTTGCGGATTTGGGCGTGGCTTATCAGGGCAAAGATAAAGGTGCCGCCGACGATATTGCCTGCCAGGGTGGGGAGGGCGAAAGGCCAGAAGAATTCATGCCATTCAATACTGCCGTTGAAGATCAGGTAGAGAATCTCCACGCTGCCCACCACAATATGGGTGGTGTCGCCAAGGGCGATAAGCCAGGTCATCAAGATAATCACAAAGATTTTGGCGGAACCGGCGGCAGGGATCATCCACACCATCGTGGCAATTAGCCAACCAGAAATAATAGCATTAGCGAACATCTCCAGCGGCGAGTTCTCCATCACCTTCAGGCCAATGGTCACTAGGGCATCACGGGTTGGCTCATCAAAAATCGGCATAAATTCAAAAGCCAGGGCCGCCAGGGCAGTGCCGATAATGTTCCCCCCTAGCACAATTCCCCATAGCCTGAGTAATAATCCGAAATTGCCCGAAGTCGGATTATGCATAATGGGAAGTACCGCCGTTACGGTGTTTTCGGTGAACAGCTGTTGGCGCGCCATGATCACGATAATAAAGCCGAAGGTATAGCCGAGGCACTCGAACAAAAAACCGCCTGGAATGCCCTCAAGATGGACATGAAAAATTCCTTTCGCCAGCAGCGAGGCACCCATGGAAAGCCCGGCGGCAATGGCTGACCACAACAGGGCCATAGCATCCCGCTCCAGTTCTTTCTCCCCTTCCTTGCGGATATGCTCATGGGTGGCCATCGCCCGGGAGGGCAGTTTTTTCTCCTGTTGTGCTATTTCCTTATCATCATCTTCAGGTTGGCTGGCAGTGGGGCCTTGTTCTTGAGTTGAGGAAGATGGCTGCATGTTGGTGCTCCGTGGTGTCCGTTACCTAATGTTTGAATAAGGTTAGCGGATTTTAAACGATGCGGGTAAAAGGCCGATTTTTGATCCAAAGCGGTAGATTACCTCTTTGTGGTTAGTAATTGACCCGGCTCATATATCGGCGCGGCATCAGGCCTATGCTATTATCCCCCCTCTTGTGGAATATGGAGTTTCACCCCGATGCTTGAAGCACGCAATTTAGCCTGTGTCCGTGATGAAAGGGCGCTGTTCCAACAGCTGTCTTTTCAGGTAAATCGCGGGGATATCATGCAGGTGGCGGGCCACAATGGCGCGGGAAAAACCTCTTTACTGCGTATTCTCGCCGGGTTGGTCAGCCCGGAGCAGGGCCAGGTGTTCTGGGCTGGTGAACTCATTGGGCGTAACCGTGAAGCCTGGCACCAGAATCTCCTTTGGCTGGGCCACCAATCCGGTATTAAAAACGTGATGACCCCCGATGAAAACCTGCGTTTCTATCATGCCCATGCTAATCAGGCCCAGCGCTGGCAGGCCCTGGAAGCCGTGGGTTTGGTGGGCTATGAAGATGTGCCGGTGGCACAACTCTCCGCCGGGCAGCAGCGCCGCGCGGGGTTAGCCAGGCTTTGGTTATCCACTACTCCTTTTTGGATCCTGGATGAACCCTTTACTGCCCTTGATGTGGCAGGGGTCGAGAAACTTACCCAAAAAATGGAACAGCACAGCCAACAAGGCGGTGCGGTGATCCTCACGACTCATCAACCCCTTCGACCACTGAATACGCCTTTACGTACCCTATCCCTGGGGTTAACCGGGGCAGCCCAATGATTAGGCGTATCTTCCAGCGCGAACTGCGGCTGGCTTTCCGTAAAGGGGCGGAAATTATCAATCCATTGTGGTTCTTCTTAATGGTCATCACCCTATTCCCGCTGGGCATTGGCCCGGAGCCGCAAATGCTGGCGCGCATCGCCCCGGGGATTATCTGGGTAGCGGCTTTGCTCTCCTCGTTACTGGCGATGGAACGTCTGTTCCGGGATGATTATCTCGATGGCTCCCTTGAACAAATGATGCTGATGCCGCTGCCACTACCGGCGGTGGTGCTGGCGAAAGTAGCCGCTCACTGGGTTGTCACCGGGCTTCCTCTATTAATCCTGTCCCCCCTGGTGGCCATGCTGCTGGGTCTGGATATCCCTGCGTGGTGCACCATGGCATTAACGCTTTTATTAGGCACGCCAACCTTAAGTTTCATCGGTGCTATTGGCGTGGGGTTAACCGTGGGTCTGCGCCGGGGCGGAGTGCTTTTAAGCCTATTAATTTTACCGTTGACTATACCGCTGTTGATTTTTGCGACGGCGGCTGTGGATGCAGCGCAAATGCGTTTACCGATGGAGGGTTATCTGGCTATTCTCGGGGCTTTCCTCGCGGGAAGCGCAACATTAAGTCCGTTTGCTACTGCGGCGGCATTAAGGGTAAGTGTGCAATAACTTTGGGCCGGTGGGCCTTTTTTAGCGTTGTGAGCGTATAACATGTGGAAAGCATTACATCAGTTTGCCAAACCCGAGCGGTTATACCGGGTATGTGGCCGGTTTATTCCCTGGCTCTCACTGCTTAGTGCGGTGCTGTTGGTCGTCGGATGCATATGGGGCTTTGTCTATGCCCCCGCCGATTATCAGCAAGGGCAAAGCTATCGCATCATGTATTTACATGTGCCAGCGGCCATGTGGTCGATGGGCATTTATGCATCAATGGCGATTTCGGCCTTTATTGGGCTGGTGTGGCAGATGAAAATGGCCGATCTCGCCGCTGCAGCCATGGCCCCCGTAGGTGCGGTGTTCACCTTTATAGCTCTGGTCACGGGGTCTGCATGGGGTAAGCCGATGTGGGGAACATGGTGGATATGGGATGCGCGCCTCACCTCTGAACTGGTGCTGCTATTTCTCTATGTAGGTGTTATCGCCCTGTACAACGCTTTTGACGACCGCCGCCTGGCCGGCCGTGCCGCCGGTATTTTGGTGCTGGTAGGTGTAGTAAACCTGCCGATCATCCACTTCTCTGTTGAGTGGTGGAACACCCTGCATCAAGGCTCTATTAATATGCAGCAATCCATCGATCCTTCTATGCGCATGCCGCTGCGCTGGACTATTTTTGGCTTCCTATTCCTGTTTATTACTCTGACGCTGATGCGCCTGCGTAACCTGATTTTAATCCAGGAGCGCCGCCGTCCGTGGGTGGCTGAATTAGCTCAACAAGGAGCGCGCCGCTGATGAACGCCGCATTTGCCAGTTTCCATGACTTTCTCGCTATGGGCGGGTATGCCTTTTATGTCTGGCTAGCAGTAGGGTTCACGCTGGTGCCTCTACTGCTTTTGATTGCCCATACGCGCTGGCAACGCCGGGCTTTACTGAATGAAGTCCGCCGCCAACAAGATCGCGATCGCCGGGTGAAGGCATCGCAATCAGGGACGATGCAGGGAGAAGTGAAGTGAATACACGCCGTAAAACGCGCCTCTATTTGGCCGCTGCTGTAATGGTGGGCCTGGGCCTGACAATTGGGCTGGTAATGTACGCCCTGCGGGCCAATATCGATTTGTTCTACACTCCCGGAGAGATTATCTACGGCAAAGGTGAAAGCCTGCAAAAACCTGAGCCGGGCCAGCGCCTGCGCATTGGCGGTATGGTGATGCCGGGAAGTGTCCAGCGCGATAATAAAACCCTGCAAGTCACCTTCAAGCTGTATGACGCCCGTGGCGTGGTGAGCGTCAGCTATGAAGGCATCCTGCCGGATTTGTTCCGCGAAGGGCAGGGGGTAGTGGCCCAGGGAACGCTTGAAAGCAGCGACCATATCATCGCCAAAGAAGTCCTGGCGAAGCATGATGAAAAATACACCCCGCCGGAAATCAAAGAAGCGATGGATGAGAATCATCAACGACCTGCTGCTGCACAAGGTGGCCAGTCATGATGCCTGAAATTGGCAACTTTCTGTTGTGCCTGGCGCTGGGGATTTCCCTGCTGCTAAGCATCTATCCCCAGTGGGGGGCATCCCGTCAGGATCGCCGCATGATGGCACTGGCCCGGCCCCTGAGCTGGGCGCTGTTTTTCACCATCCTGGCTTCCTTCCTGGTGCTGATTTATGCCTTTGTGGTGAATGATTTCACCGTGATGTATGTGGCAAACAACTCTAACAGCCAACTGCCGGTATGGTATCGGGTGGCAGCCACCTGGGGTGCTCACGAAGGCTCCTTGCTGCTGTGGGTGCTGCTGATGAGCGGCTGGACCTTCGCCGTAGCGCTGCTCAGCCGCGGCATGCCGCAGGATTCGGTCGCCCGGGTACTGGCGGTGATGGGGATGATCAACTTTGGCTTCCTGCTGTTTATCCTGCTGACGTCCAATCCGTTTACCCGCACTCTGCCTGACTTCCCTATTGATGGCCGGGACTTAAACCCGCTGTTGCAGGATATCGGCCTGATCTTCCACCCGCCGCTGCTGTATATGGGTTATGTGGGCTTCTCGGTCGCTTTTGCTTTTGCTATCGCCTCGCTGATGGCCGGGCGTCTGGATACTGCGTGGGCGCGCTGGTCCCGCCCGTGGACACAGGCTGCCTGGGTGTTCCTGACCATTGGTATCGTGCTTGGCTCTGGCTGGGCCTATTACGAATTGGGCTGGGGCGGCTGGTGGTTCTGGGACCCGGTAGAAAATGCCTCCTTTATGCCGTGGCTGGTGGGGACGGCGCTGATGCACTCCCTGGCGGTGACCGAGAAACGCGGCAGCTTCAAGGCATGGACGGTTTTATTGGCAATTACTGCATTTTCACTGTGCCTGCTGGGGACCTTCCTGGTGCGTTCCGGGGTGCTGGTGTCAGTTCACTCCTTTGCCTCCGATCCGGCCCGCGGGATGTTTATCCTTGCTTTCTTGGTGATTGTTATCGGCGGTTCACTGCTGCTTTACGCCGTGCAGGGCAGTAAAGTTCGCTCCCGGGTGAACAACGAATTATGGTCCCGCGAATCCTTCCTGCTGGGCAACAATGTGTTACTGGTCGCCGCCATGTTGGTGATGCTGCTGGGTACATTGCTGCCGCTGGTGCACAAACAGCTTGGCTTGGGCAGTATCTCAATCGGCGAGCCGTTCTTTAATACGTTATTCACCGCTCTGATGGCCCCTTTCGCATTAATGCTGGGGATTGGGCCACTGGTACGCTGGCGCCGCGACGAAGCCCACAAGCTACGTAACCGCTTGCTGGTAGCTCTGGTGGTGACAATTGCATTGTCACTGCTACTGCCGTGGTTGCTCCAGGATCGCATTGAAGCCATGACCGTGGTCGGGCTGCTAATGGCGATTTGGGTATTTGTGCTGGCGCTGATGGAAGTGCACGAGCGTGCTACCCATCGCCACAGTTTCTGGCGTGGTTTGGGCAAACTGCCCCGTAGCCATTGGGGCATGGTATTAGGCCACGTGGGCCTGGCCGTGACCGTGGTAGGGATTGCCTTTAGCCAGAGCTACAGCATCGAGCGCGATGTGCGCATGAAGTCGGGTGACAGCGTGGAGATCCATGACTATAAGTTCACCTTCCGCGACGTTTATGATGTTACCGGCCCGAACTATACCGGCGGCGTAGGGATTATTGGCGTGACCCGCAACGGTAAACCAGAGGCGATCCTCAAAGCCGAAAAACGTTTCTATAACAGTAGTCGGATGATGATGACTGAAGCCGCTATCGACGGTGGTCTTACCCGCGATCTGTACGCCGCGCTGGGCGAAGAGCTGGACGACGGTAGCTGGGCGGTGCGCCTGTACTACAAACCGTTTGTACGTTGGATTTGGTACGGCGGTATGTTGATGGCACTGGGCGGGATCTTGTGCATGCTTGACCCGCGCTACCGCCTGCGTAAACAACTTCAGGAGTCAGAATGAACCGCAAGCTGCTGTATATCCCGCTGATCTGTTTTTTACTGCTAGCGGCGGCATTGCTCTGGCAGTTGGTGCGCAATGCCGATGGCGATGACCCAACCCGGCTAGAATCTGCCCTGGTGGGTAAGCCGGTGCCAGTATTCAAACTGGAATCTCTTGACCAGCCGGGCAAGGTCTATGACCAGTCGATATTAATCGACGGCAAACCGCTGCTGCTCAATGTGTGGGCCACCTGGTGCCCCACCTGCCGTGCAGAGCACCAATATCTGAACACCCTGGCGGCCCAGGGCGTGCGGGTAGTGGGCATGAATTATAAAGATGACCGCCAGAAGGCAATTAACTGGCTGAATGACCTCGGCAACCCCTATGCCTTAAGTCTGTTTGACGGCAACGGTATGCTGGGGCTGGATCTTGGCGTTTATGGCGCACCTGAAACCTTCCTAATCGATGGCAAAGGTATTATCCGCTATCGCCACGCCGGGGATCTCAATGACCGCGTCTGGCTGCAAGAGCTGAAACCGCTGTGGGATAAATACAACCAGGAGGCAGCGCAATGAAATCTGCGTTAATCGGCCTACTGGCGCTGGTATTCTCCTTCAATGTATTAGCTGCGATAGATACTTATCAGTTTAAGAATGAGGCCCAGGAGCAGCAGTTCCGTCAGCTTACTGAACAGATACGTTGCCCCAAATGCCAGAACAACAGTATTGCCGATTCCAATGCCATGATTGCCTCGGACATGCGCCAGAAGGTGTATGAACTCCAACAGCAGGGCCAGAATAAGCAACAAATCATTGATTATATGGTGGCCCGTTATGGCAACTTTGTGACTTACGAGCCACCGGTGACACCTTCAACGATCATTTTATGGCTGCTTCCGGCTTTGTTTGTGTTGGGTGGGGCGTGGGTGATTTTCCGCCGCAGCCGCCGTTCTGGCCGGGATAATGCCCCGCTGAGTGCCGATGAGCAGCAGCGCCTGAAAGGCTTAATGAATAAAAGGGAGCCGAAATGATCGCGCTGATTTTAACCATTATCGTGCTGCTGGCGCTGGTGGTGGCCGTGCTTTATATTCCGTGGTCCGCGGGCAGCGGCCCTGACCGCGACCAGCTTAACAAAGCCTTTTACCAGTCCCGCATCGCGGAGCTGGAAGATGACAATGCCCCGGCTTCTGTGGAGCAGCGCCAGTCGATGCTGGCGGAATTACAGCATAACTTGCTGGAGGATATCCCTGCCTCCCAACAACAGGCTGATAAACCGCTCAGCCGCTGGGTGTTGTTCCCTGGGGTGCTGGCATTGCTGGTGTTATCCATCGGCATGTTTATCAAAACCAACGGCGTGCCGCGGGTATTGGAGTGGCAGGCTTCGGTGGATCAGACCCCGCTATTAATGCAGCGGGTAATGGATCCGAATGCAAAACCGCTGACTACCGAAGAAATGGCCCGTCTTGGCTTGGGGTTAAGAACCCGTTTACAACAGTATCCGGATAATGTGGAAAGCTGGATTATGCTGGGGCGCATTGGCATGGTACTGAATAACGCCACTACTGCTACCCAAGCCTTTGAAAAAGCTTATACACTTGACCCACAAAACGGTGATGCCAAAATTGGCCTGGCGGAAGTATTAACCCGTTCAGCGGATCCCGAGGACAATCAGCAAGGTGCAGTGCTGCTACGTGAAATGCTAAAAGCGGACCATACTAATGTCAGGGTGCTCAGCCTGCTGGCGTTTAACGCTTTTGAGCAGCAGCAGTACCAGGAGGCGATCGGCGCTTGGCAGGTGATGCTCCAGTTGCTGCCACAAAATGATGAACGCCGGGCGGTGATTGAACGCAGCATTGAGCAAGCCAAGGTGGCCGCAGGCGTAGACAGCGTGAAACTGCCTGTTACAATCACGCTCTCCCCACAGGCGGAACGGCAGCTGCCGGCTAACGGGGTGCTGTTTATTTCGGTGGCGGACGGGGTGTCCAGTGTGCCGGTTGCCGCCAGAAAGATAGCGTTGGGTCACTTCCCGCTAACTATCACGCTGGATGATTCAAACGCCATGATGCAAGCGCGCTTACTCTCGTCCTTGCACAGTGGCGTTGTCAGGGTCCATGTTTCGGCAAGTGGTGAGCCGGCACTGCAACCAGGCGACTGGTTCGGTGAAAGCGCCTTTAGCGCGATTGATCCGAATACGCCGGTTAAAGTGTTGGTTTCAAATCAGCAACCTTGAACCCGGCCATGACTACTCACAGGGAGACTGCTATGAATTTTCGCCTGACCGGGGTTGCCCTGGTTATGACGCTGTTGGTGGGTTGCGCCAGTTCCAACACCGACAACCAAGAGCCGCAGGGGCGCTCAGACCCTTTTGAAGGCTTTAACCGCACAATGTACAACTTCAACTTTAATGTGTTGGACCCGTATATTGTGCGCCCGGTGGCCGTGGCATGGCGCGATTATGTTCCGCAGCCGGCCCGTAACGGCATCAGCAATTTCAGTAACAACCTGGAAGAACCGGCCACCATGGTGAACTATTTCATTCAAGGTAATCCGTATCAGGGGATGGTGCACTTTACCCGCTTCTTCCTGAACACCCTGCTGGGGATGGGCGGTCTGATTGACGTGGCCGGTATGGCTAACCCGAAACTGGCGCGGGAACAGCCGCACCGTTTCGGCAGTACTCTCGGCCACTATGGTGTGGGTTATGGCCCGTATGTGCAGCTGCCGGTTTACGGTAGCTTTACGTTACGTGAAGACGGCGGCCAGATGGTGGATAATCTGTATCCGGTGTTGTCCTGGCTGACTTGGCCAATGTCGATTGCTAAATGGACCCTGGATGGTGTTGAAAGCCGCGCCCAGTTGCTGGATTCAGACGGCCTGCTGAAGCAGTCTTCCGACCCGTATATTTTAGTGCGTGAAGCTTACTTCCAGCGTAATGACTTTATTGCCAATGGCGGCAAGCTGAAGCCAGAAGAGAACCCGAACGCCCAGGCAATTCAGGGTGAACTGAAAGAAATTGACTCGGAATAAACCCCGGGCCTTAGATACAAAAAAGGTGAACCACTGGCTCACCTTTTTTTATGCCTGATAAGGCTTAGAACGCGTAGTTAAAGTTCGCACCGTACAGCCATGCGCGGCCAACAGAGCGGAACTCATACGGGCCTTCTTTAATATTCACATGCTGGCCGTGCATATAAGACACGCCCACGTCCACAGAGGCATCTTTGTTGAAGGCGTAAGTCGTACCGGTGCTCAGCCATAGACGATCCTGATCCGGGATAGAGATGGAACGGGTTGCTGCCGGAACGGGGCTATCATCAAAGGCGATACCGGTGCGGAAGGTCCAGTTATCGTCATAGTAATACGTGGTACCCAGCGCAATGCGGTAAGCATCTTTAAAGCTTTCATCTTTATAGAACAGCGTCTGGCCATTGCTGCCGGTAGCCTTCAAGTTCTGGAACTGGCTCCAACTGGTGTAGGTCATGCTGTAGTGAACCGCCCACTGTGGTGCCACGCGGTTATAACCAGACAGCTCCCACATTTCTGGCAAGTTCAGGGTTAGAGAACCAGGGACGGTGCGGCCATCGGTTCCGGAAGGCAAGCCGAAGCTGCCCAGGTACGGGTTCAAAGAAGATGGCAGGCTGCTGCGGTAGTTACCGTCGAAGTCAATTTTCACTTCTGAACGGTAGGTAAAGCCGTAGCGGTTGTTTTTATCCAGTTCATACAGGATACCGGCGTTCCAGCCGTAGCCCCATTTGTTGCCATTCAGGTGCGCAATCTGGGTATCTCCTGGGATTTGCGCTGCCTGGCCTGCTAACGCCTGGCCTTGAGGTGTTTGGCCTGCAGGCGACTGCATAACCTGGCCCGCAATGATTTGGCCCAAGTCACCGGCATTACGCTCGATTTTAGCCTTCGCATACACCGCATCAAAGCCGAGGCCGAAGCTCCAGCTTTCGCTCAGGCGATACGCGCCGCTCAGATTCAGGTTAACGGTTTCCAGGTCGGTTTTACCGCCCATGGAACCGGCGTTGTAATCATCCGGATATTCCGTCGCCAAGCCATAGTTAGAGGTTACGGAGGCACCGAGGCCGAATTGTTCATTGAGCGGCATCACGAAGTGCAGGTTGGGTACCCAAGCGGTTGGCGCGATGTTTTTAGCATCTACGTTCTTACCGGTAGGGGAGTTGCCGGTGATGTCCACATCCGGGTCAACGAAGATCGCACCGGCAGAGAAGGACGGACGATCGAACATCATAATGGTTGCTGGGTTACGGCTAGCGGAGCCTGCGTTATCGGCTACCGCGCCTTCACCCGAATATGCCCGGCCAAGGCCAGAGGAGGAAAATTCGTTTAGCTGAAAGCCAGCCGACATAGCTTGGGTTGAAACGAGTGCCACTGCAACTGCGAGAGCTGACTTAGTAAACAGGTTTTTCTGGCTCATGACCAAAACCTCATCATTTATTTTTATACAAAGCGTGTTACATGCTGTAACAAGAACGCGAAGTGTAGGGCCTGAGGTAACACTTAGAAATCAGACCAGTGGCGAGAGTATAGGTCTGACCAATAGATATGTTGCAAGTATGTTTATAAGATTTATCTACCTTGATCATCGAAACGCGATCTGGTTGGCATTTTCGCCGCGTTAATCGTCGTCATGTAGGGGGCAATCTTGTTTTAGATCATTTTTAAGTGTGATTTCCGTCACTTGAAGGAGTTAATGTTATTAACAACTGGAGAGCGCTAAATCTGAGGGGTAAAATATCAGGATTGTTTATATAAGCACCGATGGGTGCGAATACAGAGGAAATCATAATGAGTAAATGTAGTGCTGATGAAACCCCGGTTTGCTGCTGTATGGATGTTGGTACCATCATGGACAACACCGATTGCACCGCATCATACAGCCGCGAATTCGCCAACAAAGCTGATGCTGAAGCCATGCTGACCTCCCTGACAGCTAAAGCCCGTGGCGTAGAATCTGAACCTTGCCAGATTACCTCTACGTTTACCGACACCGCTGAAGGCGTGCGTCTGGATATCGATTTCATCTTCTGCTGCGAAGCAGAAACCTTAATCTTCCAGCTCGGCCTGCGTTAATTTTCTACTTTAAATGCCCCTGAAAAGGGGTATTTTCGCTTCCATAGCGATATTACCTGCCCACTTGCTTCCGCTCGTACTCTCCAAATCGTGTTATTCCTCTCAATTTTTACCTCCTCTCGTTGGCTTGATGTTATGTTTTAGTTAACACTGTTATCAGGTCTGACCACTTTTGGCAGCATCTTTAACAGGGGAGCGTTATGAAACAGGCTATACCGCAGGTCGCCCGTCAGCCGGGGGATCGTATTGCTATTGTGAGCGGCCTTCGCACACCGTTTGCCAAACAGGCCACGGCTTTCCACGGCGTGCCCGCCGTTGATCTTGGCAAAATGGTGGTTAGCGAGCTGCTGGCCCGCAGTGGTGTGCCCACCAGCGAAATCCAGCAACTGGTCTTTGGCCAAGTGGTGCAAATGCCTGAAGCCCCTAATATTGCCCGGGAAATCGTCCTTGGCACCGGGATGAGCGTTCACACTGATGCCTATAGCGTCAGCCGCGCCTGTGCCACCAGTTTCCAGGCGGTCGCCAATATCGCCGAAAGCCTGATGGCAGGCACTATTCAAGTCGGTATTGCCGGTGGGGCTGATTCTTCCTCAGTGCTGCCTATTGGCGTCAGCAAAACCCTGGCCCGCACCTTGGTAGATATGAATAAAGCCCGCACCACTGGCCAGAAACTCAAGCTTCTGTCCCGCCTACGGCTGAAAGATTTGCTGCCGGTGCCCCCGGCAGTGGCCGAGTATTCAACCGGCCTGCGAATGGGGGATACCGCCGAGCAAATGGCGAAAACCCACGGTATTAGCCGCGCCGAACAAGATGCGCTGGCCCATCGTTCCCATCAGCTGGCGGCACAGGCCTGGGATCAGGGCCTGTTGGCGGATGAAGTTATGACGGCCATGGTTCCACCCTACAAAAGCCCGCTAGAGCAGGACAACAACATCCGTGGCAATGCCACCCTGGCGGATTATGCCAAACTGCGCCCGGCATTTGACCGCAAGCACGGCTCCGTGACCGCGGCCAACAGCACTCCGCTGACAGACGGTGCAGCGGCAGTGCTGATGATGACCGAATCCAAAGCTCGTGCATTAGGTTTGACCCCGCTGGGTTATCTGCGTAGCTACGCGTTTACTGCTATTGACGTGCAGCAGGACATGCTGCTTGGCCCGACCTGGGCCACGCCGCTGGCATTGGATCGCGCTGGGATCACTCTGGCGGACTTAACCCTGTTTGATATGCATGAGGCGTTTGCCGCCCAGACCCTGGCGAACCTGAAAATGATGGCCAGCGATAAATTTGCCCGGGAAGTGTTAGGACGGGACAAGGCCATTGGGGAAGTTGATCAATCCAAATTCAATATCATGGGCGGCTCTATCGCCTATGGGCACCCCTTTGCCGCCACCGGCGCACGCATGATCACCCAAACCTTGAATGCCCTGCGTCGTCAGGGCGGTGGGTTGGGGCTGGTCACCGCCTGTGCGGCCGGTGGACTGGGTGCGGCGATGGTTCTGGAGAGCGAGTAATGGAACAGCTGAATGCATTTACCCTGGCAATGCGCCCGGACCATATAGCGGTGATCACCATTGATATTCCCGGTGAGAAAATGAACACCCTGAAGGCGGTGTTTGCCAATGAGGTGCGGAGCCTAGTGCGCCAACTGCGGGACAATCGCGAACTGAAAGGGGTGGTGTTTATTTCCGGCAAGCCCGATAACTTTATTGCCGGGGCCGATATCCGCATGATTGCCGGGTGTGAACGGTCAGAAGATGCTGAACATTTAGCCCGTCAGGGCCAGCAAATGATGGCCGAAATCCACGGGCTGGCGGTGCCGGTCGTTGCCGCTATTAACGGGCCGTGTCTGGGCGGGGGCCTGGAACTGGCGCTGGCCTGCCATCGCCGGGTATGTTCCGACGATGCTAAAACGGTGCTCGGCCTGCCGGAGGTGCAGCTCGGCCTGTTGCCTGGCTCCGGGGGAACCCAACGGCTGCCAAGGCTGGTGGGGGTTCGCCAGGCGGTAACGCTGATTTTAACCGGTAAAACCCTGCGCGCCCGTCAAGCCCAGAAGATTGGCCTGGTGGATGACGTGGTGCCCAACACGATTCTCCTTGATGCTGCCATAGAGCAGATCGCGAAAGGCCGCGAGCGCCGCCAACAGCTGCTGATGGATCGTATCCTGGCAGGGCCTATCGCCCGGCCACTGTTCTTCCGGATGGTTGAAAAACAAACCCTGGCAAAAACCAAGGGGAATTACCCGGCACCTATGCGGATCATTGAAGTGATGCGCACCGGTCTGGAGCAAGGGGCGGGTAATGGTTATGCCGCCGAAGCTGAAGCCTTTGGCGATCTGGCAATGACCCCGGAATCTGCCGCACTGCGGGCGATTTTCTTCAACAGTACCGATATCAAAAAAGACCCCGGCAGCAGTGCGCCAGCCCATGCTATTGAGCAAATTGGGGTATTGGGCGGTGGCTTGATGGGGGGCGGCATAGCCTATGTGACCGCCACTAAAGCCGGGCTGCCGGTACGAATCAAAGACATTGGCTGGAACGGAATCAACCATGCCCTGCGTTACAGTTGGGAGCTACTCAGCAAAAAAGTGAAGCGCCGCCATATGAAGCCTGCCGAGCGGGACAAACAGCTGGCGTTGATAAGCGGTGGCATCGATTATCGGGGCTTCAACCAGCGGGATGTAGTGATTGAGGCGGTGTTCGAGGATCTGGCTCTGAAGCAAAAAATGGTGGCCGAAGTGGAAGCCAATACCACTACCCACACGGTGTTTGCTTCCAATACCTCTTCCCTACCGATTGCCGATATTGCCACCGGCGCAGCTCACCCTGAGCGGGTGATTGGCCTGCATTACTTCAGCCCGGTGGACAAAATGCCGCTGGTGGAGGTAATCCCCCATGCTGGTACTTCGGCGGAAACCATTTCCACCACCGTCAAGCTGGCTAAGCTACAGGGTAAAACCCCGATAGTGGTTGGGGATAGCGCCGGTTTTTATGTTAACCGCATCCTGGCCCCTTATATTAACGAAGCCCTCAGGCTGTTGATGGAAGGCGAGCCAATTGAGCATATCGATGAAGCATTATTAAAGGCCGGTTTCCCGGTGGGGCCAATCCAGTTGCTGGATGAAGTGGGGATTGATGTGGGGACTAAAATCATACCGATTCTTGAGCAGGCTTACGGCAGCCGCTTTAGCGCCCCGGCAAACGTTGCAGCGATTTTGAATGACGATCGCAAAGGCAGAAAAAATGGCCGCGGTTTCTATCTTTACCCAACGAAAGGGCGTAAAAGCAAGAAACAGGCAGACCCGGCTATTTATCGCCTGCTTGGGGTTACCCCTCAGGCCAAATGTAGCCACGCGGAAATCGCCCAGCGCTGCATTATGATGATGCTGAATGAGGCCGCCCGTTGCCTGGATGAGAAGGTAGTTCGCAGCCCGCGTGATGGCGACATTGGCGCCGTATTCGGTATTGGTTTCCCTCCGTTCCTCGGCGGGCCATTCCGCTATATGGATACCCTGGGTGCCAGCCAAATGGTGGACTATTTGCAAGGGTTGGCCCAGCGCCACGGTGACCGTTTCACCCCCTGTAAACGGCTGCAAACCATGGCACAACAACAGCTTAGCTTTTGGTCCCAGGAGGACGATGAATAGGAAAATCAGGTGAAGGTGGCATAAGCTATAAAGCCGGTGGAAACGCGTCATTGCTCATTGTGTAAACAGTTATTGACTATACTTAGAGCAATGGGGTAAAACACAGCGTTTCATTCAGAGTGCGAATAAGGCACAATGCCCGTCCGTCAGGCTTCCTGCGTATATTTAAGCGGGGGTGTGGCAATTCTTGTTAACCAAAGCGGTGCAATATGCAAGTTTTTATCATGCGTCACGGCGACGCTGCTCTTGAAGCAGCCAGTGACTCGGTACGTCCATTAACTTTTACCGGTCGTGAAGAATCGCTCAACATAGCGGTTTGGCTTAAAGAGCAAAAGGTGGATATCGAGCGCGTGCTGGTAAGCCCGTTCCTGCGGGCTGAGCAAACGCTGGAGGTGCTGCGAGAAACGTTGTCGCTTCCTAAGCAACAGGATGTGCTTCCTGAACTGACCCCGTGCGGTGATGTCGGTTTAGTCGGGGGCTATCTGGAGGCATTAGCGAAAGAGGGTGTTGAGTCCGCACTGGTGGTTTCTCACCTGCCTTTGGTGGGTTATCTGGTCAGCGAACTATGCCCGGAAGAAGCCCCACCGATGTTCTGCACATCCGCAGTGGCCAATATTACCCTTGATGAAGCCACCGGCAAGGGCACATTTAACTGGCAGATGAGTCCGTGCAACCTGAAGTCTGACAAGCTGAAAGTCGCAAAAGCGATGTAATCAGCGTCATAATTGTAAAAAAGAGCCTCTCGTGGCTCTTTTTTTATGGCTGTCATTTGGGCATGGCTATAGAAACTTCGGCGGTTGCCACTCTTCCACTTCAATCAACACCAGGACAGCCGCATCGCCGCCGTACTCTTTCGGGGCCTGATGGAACGCCATCACATGGGGATGCTGGGCTAGCCACAGCGGGGTTTGCTGCTTTAGCACATGCTTGCCGTGGCCGTGCATCACACAGGCACAGAATACGTGCTCCCGGCGGCAGGCGGCAATCAGTGCCCCCAGCTCCTGTTTGGCCTGTTGTTGGGTCAGCCCATGTAAATCGAGAAACAGCTCCGGAGAGTAGTCACCGCGGCGCAGTTTTTTTAGTTCGAAATGGCTTACCCCTTCACGAACATAGCGGGTAGGGCCTTCGGAGGAGAGCAGGGGCTGGAACTCGTCAGAAAAATAATGACTGGCATCGGCCTGCTCCTGAATCAGGCGCTTCTCCGGGATCACGCTTAACTTTTTACGCAGTGGCTTATGGACAATCGTGTCGTGAGTAATACGACGGGTACCGGCCATCAAATCCCGAAACAGGGTTTGTTCCTCGCTAGTTAACGCTGGTTTTTTCTTCATTGCGGTCTCAAATTCCTTAAACTCTGGGGCCAGTTTACCCGTATTTTTTCACGCGAATAAATAAAAGGCGTATTTCCCCCTCTGGTTTACCCCTTGCCTGCTGATTTGTGGTGGGGATCATGGCAAACTAGCCGCCGAGTTAATCAGCGCGAAAGGCCTGCGGAGGGCAATGTGGATAAAATTTTTATTGATGAAGCAGTCAATGAGCTGCATACCATTCAGGACATGCTGCGTTGGGCTGTCAGCCGTTTCAGTGCGGCAAACGTGTGGTATGGTCACGGTACCGATAACCCGTGGGATGAAGCCGTTCAGCTGGTACTGCCGACTCTTTACCTGCCGCTCGATATTCCTGAAGATATGCGCGCCTGCCGCCTGACGTCCAGCGAACGCCACCGCATCGTTGAGCGCGTGATCCGCCGGGTAAATGACCGTATCCCGGTAGCCTACCTGACCAATAAAGCCTGGTTCTGCGGCCATGAATTCTATGTAGATGAACGTGTGCTGGTACCACGCTCGCCTATCGGTGAATTGATCAACAGCCACTTTGATGGCTTAATCGGTCACCAACCTGCTCATATCCTGGATATGTGTACTGGCAGTGGCTGTATCGCCATCGCCTGCGCTTACGCCTTCCCGGAAGCCGAAGTGGATGCGGTGGATATCTCTTCGGATGCCCTGGCGGTTACCGAGCGCAATATTGAAGAGCACGGGATGGAATACAATGTCACTCCGATCTGTTCCGATTTGTTCCGTGACCTGCCGAAAACCCAATACGATATCATCGTTACCAACCCACCTTACGTGGATGAAGAAGACATGTCCGATCTGCCGAGTGAATACCACTTCGAGCCAGAGCTGGGCCTGGCTGCCGGTAGCGATGGCCTGAAACTGGCCCGTCGTATCCTGGGGTGCTCCCCGGATTACTTGGCCGATGGCGGCGTGCTGATTTGTGAAGTGGGTAACAGCATGGTTCACCTTATCGACCAATACCCGGACGTGCCATTCACCTGGATCGAGTTCGATAACGGTGGCGATGGCGTGTTTATGCTGACCAAAGATCAGCTGATTGCTGCCCAGGAACGTTTCAGTATCTATAAAGATTAATCCGTGCAGCGCGGGGGCTAACCACCCCCGTTTTCATTTCTCCCTAAAACGATGACAATGGTAAGGAGCCGTGATGGCAGGGAACACAATTGGACAACTTTTTCGGGTAACTACCTTTGGTGAATCCCATGGAATCGCCCTCGGCTGTATTATTGACGGCGTCCCACCGGGTATTGCCATTAGCGAAGCGGATATACAGCACGATCTCGACCGCCGCCGTCCGGGTACGTCTCGTTATACCACCCAGCGCCGCGAGCCAGACCAGGTCAAAATTCTTTCTGGCGTGTTTGAAGGCGTCACCACCGGTACCAGCATCGGTCTGCTGATCGAAAACACCGATCAACGTTCCCAGGATTATGGCGCGATTAAAGACGTCTTCCGCCCTGGTCATGCTGATTACACCTACGAACAAAAATACGGGCTGCGCGACTATCGCGGCGGCGGCCGTTCTTCTGCCCGTGAAACCGCCATGCGTGTGGCCGCAGGGGCGATTGCCAAAAAGTATTTGGCGGAGAAATTCGGTGTAGTCATTCGCGGTTGCTTGACTCAAATGGGCGACATTCCGCTGGAAATCAAAAATTGGGATCAGGTTGAGCAAAACCCATTCTTCTGCCCGGACCCAGACAAAATCGATGCCCTGGACGAACTGATGCGCGCCCTGAAAAAAGAGGGTGATTCCATCGGCGCGAAAGTTACTGTGGTGGCGGATCGGGTGCCTGTGGGGTTAGGTGAGCCAGTGTTTGACCGCCTGGATGCGGATATTGCCCATGCCATGATGAGCATCAACGCCGTCAAAGGCGTGGAAATTGGTGATGGCTTCGGTGTGGTCAATCTGCGCGGTAGCCAGAACCGGGATGAAATCACCAAAGACGGGTTCCAGAGCAACCACGCCGGTGGCATTTTGGGTGGCATCAGCAGCGGCCAGCAAATTATCGCCAATATTGCGCTTAAACCCACTTCCAGTATTACCGTCCCGGGCCGCACCATTAACCGCGTTGGGGAAGAGGTGGAAATGATCACCCGTGGCCGCCATGACCCTTGCGTAGGTATCCGTGCAGTGCCAATTGCTGAGGCGATGCTGGCTATCGTGTTAATGGACCACCTGTTGCGCCAGCGCGGGCAAAACGCTGACGTGACCACTTCAATCCCACGCTGGTAACCATGAAAAAGTCACTGTTTGCATTGCTGGCCCTGGCGGCCAGCACCCTGGCGCAAGCCGGAACCCCATGGCAAAACATCACCCATCCGGTGGCCGGTAGCCCACAATCCATTGGCGCTTTTGCCAATGGCTGTATTGTGGGCGCCCAGCCGCTGCCGCTGGAGTCCAATGATTATCAGGTGATGCGTACCGACCAGCGCCGCTTCTTCGGCCACCCAGATTTGCTGGCGTTTATTCAACGCCTGGCGCGGGAAACCCACGATCAAGGGTTGGGGACCTTATTGATTGGCGATATGGGGATGGCCGCCGGTGGGCGCTTTAGCAGCGGCCACGCCAGCCACCAGATAGGACTCGATGTGGATATCTTCCTCCAATTGCCCCAACAGCGCTGGACCCCGGCTCAGTTACTGAAACCCCAGGCGCTGGATCTGGTAAGTGCGGATGGCAAGCGCGTTAATCCTAACCGCTGGCAGCCGCAGTTGGACACGCTGATTAAAACTGCGGCCCAGGATCAGGATGTCACTCGTATCTTCGTCAGCCCGGCCATTAAGCAGCAGCTGTGCCTGGATGCGGGCAGTGACCGCGCCTGGCTGAACAAGGTGCGCCCGTGGTTTGGTCACCGTGCCCATATGCATGTGCGCCTGCGTTGCCCGGCCGGTAGCCTGGAGTGCCAGGACCAACCTGCGCCACCGCCGGGCGATGGCTGTGGTGCCGAGTTACAAAGTTGGTTCGAACCAGCCAAACCAGGGAGTGGCCAGGTGAAGAAATTACCACCGCCGCTGCCGCCTTCTTGCCAGGCCTTGCTGGATGAGCATTTGGTTCAATAGTCAATCTTTAACTTACAACGTATAAGCCCGGGAAAACCGGGCATAAAACAGGCATAAATTATGGCAAATTACATGGAGTGGTTTTCAGTCACGCCAGCCTTGTTGGCGGTGTTATTTCTGGTGGCAATCCTGGCCGGGTTTATTGATTCCATCGCCGGTGGCGGCGGGCTATTGACTATTCCAGCATTGATGGCGGTAGGGATGTCCCCGGCCCAGGCGCTGGCTACCAATAAACTCCAGGCCTGCGGTGGCTCACTCTCCGCCAGCTTCTATTTTATCCGCCGTAAAGTGGTGGATCTCAAAGAGCAGCGGCTCAATATTTTGATGACTTTTATCGGCTCCACGGTGGGGGCGCTGTTAGTCCAACACGTGAAAGCCGATATCCTGCGCCAGATCCTGCCATTGCTGGTTATCGGCATTGGGCTTTACTTCTTATTGATGCCAGCACTGGGGGCAGAAGACCGCCAGCGCCGGTTATACGGCCTGCCGTTTGCATTGGTGGCCGGGGGCTGCGTTGGTTTTTATGACGGCTTCTTTGGCCCGGCTGCCGGGTCATTTTATGCGCTGGCCTTTGTCACGCTTTGCGGTTTTAACCTTGCCAAGGCCACCGGCCATGCCAAAGTGCTCAACGCCACTTCTAACCTCGGCGGGTTGTTATTATTCAGCTTGGGCGGCAAGGTGATTTGGGGGACCGGCTTCGTGATGCTAGTCGGCCAGTTTATTGGCGCCAGGATGGGGTCCCGCCTGGTACTGAGTAAAGGACAGCGTTTGATCCGCCCGATGATTGTTATCGTGTCGGCGGTGATGAGCGCGAAGTTATTGTTTGATAGCCACGGGCAAGCCTTCTTGCAGTGGCTTGGATGGATGTAACCATGAGCACCATTGAACACCACTATCAGCAGATGATCGACCTTTTCGACGGCTGTTTTTTTGATGAGTTTAATACCCGTCTGATTAAAGGGGACGACGAACCGATTTATCTTCCTGCTGATGGTGACGCACCTTATCACCGCATTGTTTTTGCCCACGGCTTTTATGCCAGCGCTATCCACGAGATCTCTCACTGGTGTATCGCCGGGAAAGCACGCCGTGAGTTGGTGGATTTTGGCTACTGGTATTGCCCCGATGGCCGCGATCTGCAAACCCAATGCCAATTTGAAGAGGTGGAAGTTAAGCCACAGGCCCTGGACTGGCTGTTCTGCGTGGCGGCTGATTTCCCCTTCAACGTAAGCTGCGACAACCTGAACGGCGATTTTGAGCCGGATCGGATTAAATTCCAGCGCCGGGTGCATGCCCAGGTGATGGACTACCTGGAGAACGGCATCCCGGAACGGCCCGCCCGTCTGATTGCCGCCCTTCAGGATTATTATAAAACGCCACCGCTGGCAGCCAGCCTGTTCCCGTGGCCAGAAGACCTGAACTAACTGCTATGCAATATCAATGAGGAATTACGATGATCGCCGAATTTGAAGGCCGTATCCTGGCGTTAATAGACGATATGGTGGAACACGCCAGTGATGATGAACTGTTTGCCAGTGGCTATCTGCGTGGGCATCTGACGCTAGCCGTGGCTGAACTGGAACATGGCGATGACCATAGCCCGGAAGCCGTCCATGCCCAGGTCACCAAAGGCTTGGATAAAGCCATCCAGGCGGGTGAGCTTTCACCCCGTGATCAGGCCCTGGTGCTGGGCATGTGGGACACCTTGTATCAGCAGGCGAAAACCAAATAACCTCATCCCATGACATCAAGCCCGGAGATTTCCGGGCTTTTTTTCGGCTATTTTACCTGTTTACCCTTCAGTAATTTACGCACCCACATGCGGTTTGGATTCAAGGCCGCCAGGGTTTCGCTATCCAGCGGTAATGGTTCGCCACTCATTTGTGAGGCTAGTAACTCCGCTGCCAGCGGGGCGCTGCACAGCCCGCGGGAGCCAAGCGCCCCCATCACAAATAAATCCGGATAGTAGGGCGCATTTGCCGCCAGTTCTGGGTGCTGATGAAGCGCGGCATATTGGGCCAGAGTAGCGTCGTAGTCCGGCACCGCCCCCACCACCGGCAGATGGTCGCGGCTGGCGCAACGCACCCCGCAGCGGGCTTCATTGCCACTCACATCTACGCTAAGGGGCCATTGTTCATCCGGGAAACAATCCACCAGGCGTTGGCGATTGGCTTGCTGATCGGCATCGCGATACTCGGTATCGGTCTCGCCACGGCGGTAGCTGGCCCCAATGCAGTGATGGCCGTTGTTGGGGTTAACTGGTGTCAGGTAGCCGTCATAACACAGCACCTGGCGTAGCTCCCCCAAGACGCGGGTTGCCGGAATGTGGCTAACTTGCCCGGACACTGGATAAACCGGCAGATGGGCTGTCTGTTCGAATTCACTAATGCCGTGGCCGTTTGCCAACACCAAAGCAGAGCAGGTTGTTGTCTGCCCATCGGCAAACTGCAACGCCCAGCCGTTTTCTTCACGGGTAAATGACGCCAGTTCCACACCGTAATAGGCATGTAAACCCTGCTGTTGTGCCAGTGCAATCGCCCCGGCCGTGAGCTGGGCCGGGCACAGCCAGCCGCCGAGAGGATAAGTGATACCGCCGCAGCCGGTGGCAACACCACAGGCTTGCTGAGCCGCCTGCACATCCAGTCCTTGGGCTATTTCATCCGGTAAAGCCAGCGCCAGCATATTATCGATTTTGCCCTGGCTCTTCTCATCCCACCCTAACTGGGTTACCCCGCACCAGTCATGGTCGTACTGCACCGGCAGGCTGTCGTACAGGCGGCGGGCGAAAGTAAAGGCGGCCCCAAAGAAACCTGTCAACGCGGGGTTGTGATGGCTGATTAACGGATAGAGCGCCCCTTGGCGATTGCCGGAAGCGCCCTCTGCCGGGGCGTTATCCCGGCAATAGAGGGTGACCTGCCAGCCACGGTTGATTAGCGCCAGCGAGAGCAGGGCGCTGGCGACGCCGCCGCCAATAATGCTGACGCTGCGGGTGTCACTGGCCGGGCGGGCATACCAGGGGGTGGTAGCAGGCGTGTCGATGGCCTGTGGTAGCTCGCCCACTAACATCTCGCGCTTGCGGCCAAAGCCTTTCTGCTTGCGCATAGTGAACCCCGCTTCTTGTAACCCCCGGCGCACAAAGCCCGCACAGGTAAAGGTGGCCACCGTACCGCCGGGGCGAGCCAGCCGCGCCATGGCGTTAAACAGGTTTGGCGTCCACATCTCCGGGTTTTTGGAGGGGGCAAAGCCATCAAGGAACCAGGCATCCACCTGCTGGTTAGTACTGTCATCCAGCTGCGACAAGGTGTCATTAATATCACCCAGCCACAGATCGAGGGTAACACGGCCCTGGGCCAGAACCAGACGATGGCAGCCTGGTAAATGGGCTGGCCAGGCGGCCTGCAATTGGCGGGCATACTCCGCCAGCTCCGGCCAGTGTCCATGAGCCAGAGCCAGATCGGCGCGGGTTAATGGAAATTTCTCAAAGCTTATAAAATGCAGTTGCTTAAGCGTAGCCTGGGGCGTGCTGGAAACAAATTCATCGAAAGCCTGCCACAAGGTAAGGAAATTTAGCCCGGTGCCAAAGCCGCTTTCCGCCACGATAAATCGGCGGCGGGGGTGGGTTTCCCAGCGCGCGGGAATGCCATTTCCGGCGAGGAAAACATAGCGAGTTTCCTCAAGGCCGTTATCATTAGAGAAGTACACATCGTCAAATTCTCGGGATACAGGTGTACCGTCTTCATTAAAGCTGAGGTTGGCGGATTGTATTGCGGTATGTTTCACTTAAGTTGCTCGTCTGGCAGGCAGTGCCACGATCTTAGCGATGTGGGCCTGAGGGTGCAAATTTAGTGGCTAATTGGCTAATTGGCTGATCGGACTTGTTCGGCGTACAAGTGTACGCTATTGTGCCCCTCGAAATCTTTAATTCCAAATGCAGTCGAAGAGGTATTGAATGAAACGTGCAGTGATTACTGGCTTGGGCATCGTCTCCAGCATCGGTAATAACCAGCAGGAAGTCCTGGCATCTCTGCGTGAAGGGCGCTCAGGAATTACTTTCTCTCAAGAATTTCTAGATTCAGGGATGCGCAGCCACGTATGGGGCAACGTTAAACTGGATATCACTGGCCTCATCGACCGCAAAGCACTGCGTTTCATGAACGATGCCTCTATCTATGCTTTCCTTTCAATGCAGCAGGCCGTACAGGATTCTGGGTTGACTGAAGAACAGTATCAGAACAACCCGCGTGTGGGTCTGATTGCCGGTTCCGGTGGTTCTTCTAAATCTCAGGTATTTGGTGCTGACGCTATGCGTAGCCCACGTGGCCTGAAAGCCGTTGGCCCTTACGTGGTCACCAAAGCGATGGCCTCTGCGGTTTCCGCTTGCCTGGCTACCCCGTTCAAAATCCACGGTGTGAACTACTCCATTAGCTCCGCTTGTGCCACTTCAGCCCACTGCATCGGTAACGCGGTTGAGCAAATCCAACTGGGCAAACAGGATGTGGTGTTTGCTGGCGGCGGTGAAGAGCTGTGCTGGGAAATGGCTTGTGAATTTGATGCTATGGGCGCGCTGTCCACCAAATTTAACGACACCCCAGACAAAGCATCCCGTACCTATGACGCCAACCGTGATGGTTTCATTATTGCAGGCGGCGGCGGTATGGTAGTGGTTGAAGAGCTGGAACACGCGCTGGCACGTGGCGCCCATATCTACGCTGAAGTAGTAGGCTACGGTGCTACCTCCGATGGCGCAGACATGGTTGCGCCATCAGGCGAAGGCGCAGTACGCTGCATGAAGCTGGCAATGGCTGACCTGGACGCACCAGTTGACTACCTGAACTCCCACGGTACTTCTACTCCAGTAGGGGACGTGAAAGAGCTGGGTGCTATCCGTGAAGTGTTTGGCGACCACAGCCCGGCTATCTCTGCCACCAAAGCCATGACCGGCCACTCTCTGGGTGCCGCTGGCGTGCAGGAAGCTATCTACTCCCTGCTGATGCTGGAACACGGCTTTATCGCCCCAAGCATCAATATCGACGAGATGGACCCACAGGCTGAAGGCCTGAACATCGTCACCAAATCAACTGAGCGTGAACTCACTACCGTGATGTCCAACAGCTTCGGTTTCGGCGGTACCAATGCCACCCTGGTTATGCGTAAACTAAAAGCATAACTCGCCCGGCGTTGAAAAGGCTCCTTCAAGGGGCCTTTTTACTATCTGCAAGTAGCAGTTGACTACGCTGCACGCCCCCGGCAAAATTTGCCCCTCTCCAGTATTCCCATACTGCGTAAGCGTTTAACGTCAACCAACGCACCCTGAACCTGTTTAACAGGTGGAGAGGGCGCGGCTGCACGCATCCCGCCTTACTCTGCTTTTAATGGAGTAAGTTTTTATGCCGTCTACGTTACAACCAGACGCCAAGCCTGATTCAGGCAATGTTTCACTCTTCCGTATCGCTTTTGCGGTATTCCTGACCTATATGACCGTGGGCCTGCCGCTGCCCGTGATCCCGCTTTTTGTTCACCATGAGTTGGGCTATGGCAACACCTTGGTGGGCGTAGCGGTGGGGATCCAGTTCCTGGCGACGGTACTCACCCGTGGTTATGCGGGCCGTCTGGCGGATCAGCAGGGTGCCCAACGCACGGCGCTACAAGGCATGTTCTCCTGCGGGTTAGCGGGGGTGGCCTTTTTGCTGGCTGCTCTGCTGCCAGTGGAAGCCATCGCCAAATTTGGCCTGCTGATCCTGGGGCGCCTGATCCTGGGATTTGGCGAAAGCCAGTTACTTACCGGCACCCTGACCTGGGGCATGGGGCTGGTTGGCCCGGCGCGCTCCGGGAAAGTGATGTCCTGGAATGGGATGGCGATTTATGGCGCCCTGGCGGCCGGTGCGCCCTTAGGTTTGTTTATCAATAGCCATTGGGGTTTTGCTACGCTTGCCGCGACCACTATCGCTTTACCTTTCCTGGCCTGGGCTTTTAACGGCAGCGTGCGCAGTGTGGTGGCCCCAAAAGGGGATCGGCCATCGCTATGGAGCGTGGTGGGCCTGATCTGGCAACCGGGTCTGGGCCTGGCGTTGCAGGGGGTAGGGTTTGCGGTGATTGGTACTTTTGTCTCCCTCTACTTTATCTCACAGGGTTGGGCCATGGCAGGCTTCACCCTGACCGCCTTTGGCGGCGCCTTCGTGTTGATACGTATCTTCTTTGGCTGGATGCCGGACCGCTTCGGCGGGGTACGGGTGGCGGTGGTGTCACTGTTTATTGAGATGCTCGGCCTGATCCTGCTGTGGCAGGCCCCTGATGCCTGGGTTGCAATGGCGGGGGCGGCGCTGACCGGCTGCGGCTGCTCGCTGATCTTCCCGGCGCTGGGTGTGGAAGTGGTTAAACGGGTTCCCCCGCAGGTGCGCGGTACCGCCCTGGGGGGTTATGCGGCATTCCAGGATATCTCCTACGGTGTCACCGGCCCGCTGGCGGGGGTACTCGCCACCGTATGGGGCTATTCGTCGGTATTTCTTGCAGGGGCAATTTCAGCGGTAGTTGGGATTGTGGTCACGCTGGTGGCCTTCCGCAAAGGCCGGGCCTGACAGCACAGGGGGAGAATCCCCCCTTTTTAAAGCACTAACCAAAATACCAAGGCGGCAATCAGCAGGGCCATCAGCACCATACCAGGGCGGGCGTTGGCGGCTTTCAGCGGCTGAATAACGCTGGCAAACAGCGGGGAATAGATCGGCTGCACGGAACCTACCTCCAGTGCCACCGGGCTACGCTCGGCCCGCTTTAGGAAGATAAAGTTCAACACATCCTGGACCTGGGCAGTGGTCAACACCGTGGCCGGGCTGGCATTGTACTGCTGCTGGGCATAGTGAGTGGCCTCTTCCAGGGCTTTCCCCTCCAGCGGCTGTTTCAACGCGGCCTGTACCGTTTGCAGGGTCGGGGCGGGTTGATTGCTCAGGGTCAACCGCGCATGGAGCCAGGTAGTGAGCAGCGGATACTGGCGCACCGGAACTAACGCCGGCCGGTCGACGCCACACAACTCCAGCATAGATTCCCAGATAATCTTTGGTGATTCCCCGGTGCTGGCCGCCAGTTTACCCACCTGTTGATTCAGCGCCACGTGCTCCGCAGGCAATAGCGGGCGCTCGCTGGCAACCCGTTGCTGGGGTTGGGGGATCGCCAACTGGTTTTGTTGCAGCAGAGTCAGGACAGTTTTCACCTGGGCCGGGGTCAGCTGGCTCAGGGCAGTATGGCCCCACTGGGTACGGATATAATCACTCACCGCCTGGCGGTTATTGCCTTGGCTCAGCAGCTCAGTCAGCTGCTGTAATACCTGGCGGTTGGCGTGGCCCTGTTGGGCGCTATCCAGCCGCAGATTAAGGTTTTGCTCGGCGGCAGGGAAATGGCGAGATAATAGCGGGGTGTCATTGCCCAGATTCAGGTCATGACGCAGGCCCGCCCAGACCTCACCGGTCTGTTGATGGGTTAATGCGATGATGCGCGTGATCAGCCGCTCCAGCACCGTTCGTTGCTGGCCGGAAAGGGGCTGTTGGCCCGGGGCCGACGCGTGGGGATCGGGGTCTGCCCCCGGAGGACGGGCAGGGGCGCCCGGAATAGGTTGCATCATCGATAATCCTTGGGTTTTGCAGGGAGTAATCCACAGGCGTTTGGTATGCCTGACGCCCAGATTATGGCACACTTACGCGCTATCTCCCGTATAGAAACAGGTACCAAGCGTGAAAATTCTGGTTGACGAAAATATGCCCTATGCTCAAGGGCTTTTTGCCCGTCTGGGTGAGGTAAAACTGGTCCCCGGCCGCCCTTTGCCGCTGGAAGAATTAGCGGATGCGGACGCACTAATGGTGCGTTCAGTCACTAAAGTCAATGCCGACCTGCTGGCGGGGACTGGCGTCAAATTTGTCGGGACAGCCACCGCCGGGACTGACCACGTGGATGATAGCTGGCTGAAGCAAACCGGGATTGGTTTTTCTGCGGCACCGGGCTGTAATGCCATTGCGGTAGTGGAGTATGTGTTTTCCGCCCTGCTGATGTTGGCGGAGCGCGACGGGTTTGCGCTGCAAGATCGCACCGTTGGGATTGTCGGCGTGGGTAATGTCGGTGGACGCCTCCAGACCCGCCTGGAAACCTTGGGTATCCGCACCTTATTATGCGATCCGCCGCGGGCCGATGCCGGTGAACCAGGTGACTTCCTGCCATTGGAAACCCTGGTTGAGCAGGCCGATATTCTGACCTTCCACACCCCGCTGTTTAAAGACGGCCCGTACAAAAGCCTCCATCTGGCTGATGAAGCGCTGATTCGCCGCCTAAAGCCGGGCACTATTTTGATTAACGCCTGCCGTGGCCCGGTTGTCGATAACCAGGCGCTGCTGGCATGCCTGGCACAGGGCCAGCAACTGAGCACTGTGCTGGATGTCTGGGAGCCTGAGCCAGCGTTAAACCTGGAGCTATTGGCGAAGGTGGATATCGGCACACCGCACATCGCCGGTTACACTTTGGAAGGCAAAGCCCGGGGTACCACCCAGGTGTTTGAGGCCTACAGTGCTTTTATTGGTCAGCCGCAGCAGGTGGCGCTCTCTTCTCTGTTGCCGACCCCGGAATTCAGTCAAATCACCTTGAATGGCCCGCTCGATCAGCCGACGCTAAAAAGGCTGGCGCACCTGGTGTATGATGTGCGCCGCGATGATGCGCCGCTGCGTAAAGTTGCCGGTATCCCCGGTGAGTTCGACAAGCTGCGTAAACATTACCTGGAGCGCCGGGAGTGGTCGTCTTTGCGGGTGCAGTGCACCGTTGAGCAGACCGCCACTACCCTGAAAAATCTTGGATTTGATGCGGTTTTTCACCACGCTGACTAAGCTTCTTTTGCCCCGGTGTTGTGCCGGGGCACCTATTGACTTATTGGAGTAACCACCATGTCTGAAGGCTGGAATATTGCCGTCCTCGGTGCCACTGGCGCCGTCGGGGAAGCCTTGATTGAACTGCTTGCTGAACGTCAGTTCCCGGTGGGGGAATTATATGCCCTGGCCCGGGCGGAAAGCGCCGGTCAGGCTCTGCGTTTCGCCGGGAAATCGGTGATGGTTCAAGATGCGGAGAACTTTGACTGGACCCAGGCGCAATTAGCCTTCTTCGTTGCTGGCGCCGAGGCTTCGGCCCGTCATAGTGAAGAGGCGACCAATGCCGGTTGTTTGGTGATTGATTCCAGTGGCCTGTTTGCCCTGGAGCCGGACGTGCCGCTGGTGGTGCCGGATGTGAATGATTTCGTGCTGGGTGACTACCGCAACCGTAATCTGGTTGCCGTAGCCGACAGCCTCACCAGTCAACTGCTGGTGGCGCTCAAGCCGCTGATGGAGCAGGGCGGGTTGGCCCGCATTCAGGTGACTAACCTGACATCGGTTTCTGGCCGTGGTAAAGCGGCAGTGGATGCCCTGGCGGGCCAAAGCGCCCGTCTGTTGAATGGCGTGCCGATTGAAGAAAACGACTATTTTGGCCGTCAACTGGCCTTCAACATGCTGCCTATGTTGCCGGACAACCAGGGCAGCGTGCGCGATGCGCGCCAAATGGTGGATCAAACCCGTAAAGTGCTCCAGGACGAAGGGGTGATGATTTCCGTTTCTATGGTGCAGGCCCCGGTATTCTACGGCCACGCCCAAATGGTGGGCTTTGAAGCTATGCGCCCGCTGGATGCCCAGGAAGCCCGTGATGCTTTCAGTAATCTCGAAGATATCGAGCTGTCTGAAGCCACTGAATTCCCAACCCAGGTAGGTGACGCGTCCGGCACTGCCCGTTTGTCTATCGGCTGTGTGCATAATGATTACGGCATGCCTGAGCAGGTGCAGTTCTGGTCTGTGGCCGATAACGTGCGCTTCGGCGGCGCGTTAATGGCAGTGAAAACCGCAGAGAAGTTGCTCCAGGAGTATTTGTACTAATGTCTGACGTTGAACAACCGGTGTACCACATTGCCTTAGGCATTGAGTACGACGGCAGCAAGTATTATGGCTGGCAACGTCAGCAGGAAGTGCGGAGCGTTCAGGAAAAACTGGAAAAAGCGCTAAGCCAAGTGGCGAATGAGCCGATAGTGGTATTTTGCGCCGGGCGAACCGATGCCGGGGTGCATGCCACCGGCCAGGTGGTGCACTTCCATACCCGGTCATTACGTAAGGATGCGGCATGGACGTTAGGCGTCAATGCCAACTTACCTGGTGATATCGCCGTGCGCTGGGTAAAGTCGGTGCCGGAGGCTTTCCATGCCCGGTTTAGCGCCACCGCCCGTCGCTATCGCTATGTGATTTATAATCATCGGTTGCGCCCGGCGGTATTGCAACAGGGGGTGACCCACTACCACCTGCCGCTGGATGCTGACCGGATGCATCGGGCGGCGCAAAGCCTGCTGGGTGAGAATGACTTCACCTCATTCCGCGCGGTGCAATGCCAGTCCCGCACCCCGTGGCGTAACCTGCATCACATCACGGTGCAACGCTATGGGGCTTACGTAATTGTCGATATCAAAGCTAACGCCTTCGTCCACCATATGGTGCGTAATATTGTAGGTAGCCTGATGGAAGTGGGGTGTGGCAATCAGCCGGAAAGCTGGATCGCCGAACTGCTTGGGTTAAAAGATCGCACCCTGGCGGCGGCAACGGCCAAAGCAGAAGGTCTGTATCTGGTGGCCGTGGACTACCCGGAAGCATTTGCATTGCCCAAACCCCATATGGGGCCGCTGTTCTTGGACGATTAATCGAAACTTGTAAGGTAAATAAGCATGGATTTTATCGCCTTTCTCATTGATTTCATTTTGCATATTGATGTTCACCTGGCAGAAATGGTGGCCCAGTATGGGGTGTGGGTATATGGGATTTTGTTCCTGATCCTGTTCTGCGAAACCGGCCTGGTGGTGACACCTTTCCTGCCTGGGGACTCGCTGTTATTTGTAGCCGGGGCGCTGTCGGCGCTGCCAACTAACGATCTGAACGTACACACCATGGTAGCTCTGATGGTAGTGGCGGCGATCATTGGTGATGCGGTGAACTACACGATTGGGCGGCTGTTCGGTGAGAAGTTATTCAGTAACCCCAATTCAAAAATTTTCCGCCGTAGCTATCTGGATAAAACCCATGCCTTCTATGCTCGTCATGGTGGTAAAACCATTATCCTGGCGCGTTTCGTGCCGATCGTGCGTACTTTTGCGCCTTTCGTTGCCGGTATGGGCCATATGAGCTATCGTCACTTCGCTTTGTTTAACGTGGTGGGTGCCTTACTGTGGGTGCTGCTGTTCACTTATGCAGGCTACTATTTTGGTAACTTCCCGATGGTGCAGGAAAACCTGAAGTTGTTGATTGTGGCTATTATTGTGCTGTCGGTTCTGCCGGGCGTAATTGAAATTATCCGGCATAAGCGTGCGGCTTCTCGCCAGATAAAATAAAGCGAATTGGCTTAGCAACCAATTTTTTATCCAAAGTCATCGCCCATTATGATTTAATGGATAGCATTTGTGGTCTGTCGGGGGCAAAAATGGCATCATTCGCCCCCACAGAAAAACTGGCATAAATATTCTATGTTTGCGCTTAGGCGCAGGCTGTCGACATAAAAGTTCAGGCAGAAAGGTTATCAATGAGCTGGATTGAACGCATTCTCAATAAAAGCAATATTACCCCTACTTCTCGGGCCAGCATCCCGGAAGGGGTGTGGACAAAATGCGATAGCTGCGGCCAGGTCCTGTACCGTGCCGAACTGGAGCGTAACCTCAACGTGTGCCCGAAGTGCGACCACCATATGCGCATGTCGGCCCGCGACCGTCTGCATAGCCTTCTTGATGAAGGTTCGCTGGTCGAGCTGGGTAGCGAGCTGGAACCCAAAGATCTGCTGAAATTCCGTGACTCCAAGAAATATAAAGATCGTCTGGTATCAGCACAGAAAGAAACCGGTGAGAAAGACGCGCTGGTAGTGATGAAAGGCACCCTGTTCGGTATGCCGGTTGTTGCTGCCGCCTTTGAATTCGCCTTTATGGGCGGCTCTATGGGTTCTGTGGTTGGTGCGCGTTTTGTTCGTGCCGTTGAACAAGCGCTGGAAACCGGCTGCCCGATGATCTGCTTCTCCGCTTCTGGCGGCGCGCGTATGCAAGAAGCGCTGATGTCACTGATGCAGATGGCGAAAACCAGCGCTGCGTTGGCTAAAATGCAGGAGCGCGGTCTGCCGTATATTTCGGTGTTGACTGACCCAACCATGGGTGGCGTTTCCGCCAGCTTCGCCATGCTGGGCGATCTGAACATCGCAGAGCCAAAAGCCCTGATCGGCTTTGCTGGCCCGCGTGTTATCGAGCAGACCGTGCGCGAAAAACTGCCTGCTGGTTTCCAGCGCAGTGAATTCCTGATCGAAAAAGGCGCGATTGATATGATCGTCCGCCGCCCGGAAATGCGCCTGAAATTGGCCAGCATCCTGGCGAAGCTGACGAATCAGCCTGCGCCAAATCCGGATGCACCCCGCCCGGTGGTGGTGGTTCCGGACATCCCGGCTCAAGGCAACGAGGCCTGATAGTCAAACAGGGCAGGGCCAGCAACGGCCCTGCCTTTTTTCTTTATGCGAGCACGAAACGGCATCATGGAACAACAGAC
>CBIFWW010000013.1:0-35253 GCA_966186435.1 uncultured Enterobacteriaceae bacterium | reverse complement strand
GATTTCCGCGATATGTTTACCCCTGATGGAAACTATATATATGTATTTCTTTCCACTACCTTTTTCAGAAAAACATTGCAATATGGCGTTAACCTGACCAACCGGGACGATCTCTTTACCTTTTATTTTAATAACTCCAACACACCTGAGTCAGGTTACTATGAATTTACGCCATCCAACCGTATAGATATTATTCCACGCGAATATGGCATCAGTATTCGCTCTGTCGACGGTGCCGCAAACCCCACGGCTAGCGGTTCGATCGAAAGTGAGGCCCCCATTGAATTTGAATACTATGTGACAACCTCAGCAATACGCCAGGCGGATACCATTACCGCCCAAGTTACTGGGTCATCAACCACTATTCGTGGCCGCCCTTACTGTGTGTTTACCTCTGCGGATAATGTATTACGTGTCCCTATTCCTGCCTATTTATCCTGGATAAATGCCACCGGGGGTGAGGAAATGCAGCGCAACAGTTGTAGCGAAGCACCAGTTAGCCTTAATAATGCCAGATGGGTCCGCACCCCGTGGAATGCCAGCACCAACGAGGGGTATTTCTATAGAACCAACTTGCGCCTGTTGTTCCCGCTTAATGACAGCCGTTCAAGGTTCTCAGTGGAGGGGCATGAGTGGATGGGCCGGGTAAGTGCCAGCGGGGAAGTCAGAGTTACTGCCACCTGGATCGGTGTAAACCGGTGAGGACTATGATGTCAAACATCCGCACTATCTTCTCAGCAGTGGTGATGCTCAGCATCGCCGCTGTACCGGCTAAAGCTGGCTATTTTAATACCCTGGTGAATGAAATAAACCCTGACCAGGAATTTATTTCATTACCGGTGTACAATGATACCACCCGCAATAATATGTATACCGTGGCCGCGTATAAAATAGCAAAGCCAGGGCAAGATGATGAGAAAAGGGTTATTGATGCTGAAAAGGAAATTATTTACTCTCCTTTAAAGTTCAATACCCAACCTAAGGCAAAAGAATATTTCAAAATTTATTATCGCGGGCCTCGTGATAATATCGAGCGTTATTACCGTATAGTATTCAAAGAAACCCCAATTCTACTTTTCCCTATGCGCGCAGATAATACCGCCCTTGATGTAATACCGGTGGTGGCACTAAGCACTTACTTAGTGGTGCGCCCGCGTAAAGTTGACTTAAAATATGAAATCGATGAACTAAACGGCATCATTAAAAACACTGGCAATACTTACTTCAGGGTGATTATTCAGAAAGGCTGCGAAGGTGATGATGAAAGCTCTACCCAGTTCTACATGCTACCGGGGGAGCGTTGGCAAGATTCCAAAGCCAAAAGTGGCAACAAAAAATATATCGTGGCGATGGGTCGTTACCACGCTTTGGGCAACAGCTGCCCTCCGCCAAAAGAACCTTAATCACAGGTGGCCCGGCGACTTTGTCAATGCAGTTCATAAATCGTTGCAAACTTTAGCCACCGCCTCGTCTGTGGCTAAAATTCATTATCTACCTGCCAATATCCTTTAAAAAACCTATAACTGCCGCTAAATAGTCATGCTGATTTATAACTATCGAATGCAAAAGTAGACACAGCTCACACTCGATGGCTACGCTTAGTGGAGCCAGGGTAAAAGACTATCCTGAACGCTCCATCGGCCAATCGAAGGTGTATATCTGTATGCTCAACCAGAAACCAGGCATCATCGCGCTACAAGAAATGATCCGCAGGGAGCAGGAAGAACTGCGCTACGAAAATGATCCCTGTGAATTAAAACTGGATGAAATGACGGGGGCTGAACCCGGCCCGGAAATGATTGAAGGGCTACCTTCATCTGATGCGCTCACTCCTGCCGATCGCTATCTTGAGCTGTTTGAGCACGTTCAGTCTTCGCGCCTGTTTGCGGATAGCAAGACCTTCCCGGACTGCTCACCGAAGATGGACCCGCTCACTATTCTACTGAACTATCGCCGCCATAAACGCCAACCGGGTTTTGACCTGCGTGCCTTTGTAGAAGACCATTTCTGGCTGCCAGAGCGCGATCAAGGCGAGTATATTTCCGATCCTAGTGCCTCCCTTAAAGATCACATCGACAACTTGTGGCCGGTACTCACCCGCCATCCAATGGATCATATTGAGTATTCCTCGCTGCTACCCTTGCCCCAGCCCTATATCGTGCCCGGCGGGCGCTTTAGCGAAACCTATTATTGGGATTCCTACTTCACCATGCTGGGGCTGGCGGAAAGCGGCCGTGAAGACCTGATGCGCAGCATGGCTGATAACTTCGCCTGGCTGATTGAGAAATATGGCCATATCCCTAATGGTAACCGCACTTATTACCTGAGCCGCTCCCAGCCCCCGGTCTTCGCCTTAATGGTTGAGTTGTTTGAAGAGGATGGCGTTCGCGGAGCAAGGCGCTATCTGGAACACTTGATTATGGAGTACCAGTTCTGGATGGATGGAGCGGAATCCTTGGCCAATAACCAGGCCTACCGCCACGTGGTGCGCATGCCGGACGGGGCGCTGCTCAACCGCTATTGGGACGACCGGGATACCCCCCGGGATGAGTCTTGGGCAGAAGATATAGAAACTGCCCGCGATTCTGGCCGCCCGCCCAATGAGGTGTACCGTGATTTACGGGCTGGGGCCGCCTCTGGCTGGGATTACTCCTCACGCTGGCTGCGGGATAGCGACCGGTTGGCGAGTATCCGTACCACCCAATTTATCCCGGTGGATTTAAATGCTTTCCTCTATAAGTTGGAAATCACCACCGCGAATGTCGCCGGGCTTAAGGGGGACAAGGAAACGCAGAACCTGTTCTACAGTAAAGCCCGTGAGCGCCAGGCGGCGATGAACCGCTATCTGTGGGACACAGACAGTGGCACTTTCCGCGATTACGACTGGCGGCGTCAGCAGATGGCGCATTTTTCGGCAGCGAGCGTGGTACCGCTTTATGTACATATGGCGAGCCATGAGCAGGCCCAACGTCTGGCGGGGAATATCCGTGAGCGCTTACTCACCCCAGGCGGTCTACTCGCTACCGAAATCGACAGCGGCGAGCAGTGGGATAAACCTAATGGTTGGGCACCTTTACAGTGGATGGCGATCCAAGGGTTTAAAGCCTATGGCGAAGATAAATTGGCCGATGAGATCGCCCGTAACTGGTTGCATACCGTTACCCATTTTTACAAGAAAAACCATAAGCTTATTGAGAAGTACCATATTGCTCACGGCATTCCACGGGCCGGTGGCGGCGGGGAGTACCCATTACAGGATGGTTTTGGCTGGACCAATGGCGTCACCCGTCGGTTAATCAGCCTATACGGTGAGCCAGATGCCCCTGCTACGTCTATTGAACAACCTCATAAATCTGCTGCTGAATAGCCGCCCATCGGCCATCGGGGGGAGCCATTTTCTCCCCTCTGGCTCTGGCCTGTTGATAGCGCGCTTGCTCGGCAATCAGGCGTTTTTGCGCCTGATCCGCATCATATTTTTGCCGCTGCACCACTTTCGGTGATTTACAAAATGTCAGCAGTACCCACTGACGCATACTGGTAAGCTTTTGCCCGTCGAGCATCGCCCGCCCCAGGGTGCTCATGGCCCGGCGGCAAGGCCGCTGCTCAGTCATCAATGCCGGGAAGCGCAATAATTGGCGGATAATATCTTCGTCATCATGGGCCAAGGCCTGCTCAGTCCAGGAAAGCCGCCAGTGCATCCCCGCCAGCAAAAAAAGTCGTACCACGCTGGTATCGCCCCGGTCGATGGCTGAGCGCATATTGTTCTCATCCCAGCCAATGCCCAGATTACTGAGGGTATCCCGGGGGGTAGCGTTGGCACGGCTATGGGGCTGAATAACCTCAGTCACCTGCGCTTCCACTTTGGGAGCAGTAGGCGAATTAAAGTGATACAGGGAAGCGCCGCCCACCACCACGATGACGGCCATCACGGCGATAGCACCCCAAAGCATGGTATTAATATGCTCTATAACCCGGGGGCTAACGCTGCTGCGCTGCTTGTCAGGCCGCTCGATAAATTCCCGTACCGGGATCTGCTCTTCACCAGACACGGCCAGTCGACGGGCAGTATTCAGGTAACTTTGCAGTTGTTGACTATCGGCCTGCCCCCAAGCCGCAGGGTTAACTGCACAACGGCGCTCATCCCAGGCCTGTTGGATAGGCCCGAGGATTTCATGGCTATAGTGCTCCACCAGCAGAAACTGGGCATCATTGGTGCGGTGACCGGCGAGCATCAGATTGCGGATCTGCCGCAGATCGTCGAGGTAAATTTGCAGGATCTTACATTGATCCACCCGATCGCTTGAGCCAGAACCGGCCTGATACAATCGGGTATAATGCTGCTCAAACTCTTTGCGATCTACCAGCATGGAGGCGATATCAGTAAAGGGCATGGCAGCAATCACCTCCCCGCCCCCGGCCCGTTTCAGCCAGCGCCGCACCCGCTCACTGCCAAACAGGCTTTTAACATGCTTAATGAGCGGAACACTGCCCGAGGAGGAATGACTTACCAGATCCCGGAGCGCCATTTCCAGCTGGCGCATCAGCCCCACTGCCGCCATATGCCCATCCCCTTTAATCCCCAGTTGGGTGGAGTATGTCAGGGTGGGCAATCTTTCTTTCAGTACATCGAGGCTGGTGATAAAGCGTAGGGCGGCAACCCGTTGTTCCTGGGTGACCGGCCGCCCAGCATCGTAATCGGGTAACTGTTGTTGCAAGTGACGTAGCTGCAGGCTGAAGCGGGTCATTTCAGCATCATTGAGATGTAGCCGCCGGGCCACTTCCGCCCAGCTGCCGAGGCTTAATCGGGCGCTTTCCAGTTGCTGCCAGAAACCGTCGGGATCGATTCTTTCCGCTACCGGGGCATCCAGTAGTGCCAAAATCTGTACGCTAGCGCGGCTAATCACCCCTAGCGTAACGTCGAAGGATTCAGTGGTTATTTGGGGCGTGAGGAGGGTCATCGTGTAAGGCTCCAGATATATTTTCGTGCCCTTGCTAACCGCCGGTCACGCCGAAAAATCAACACCCTATAACCATAGATGAATTTTTAAACCCAGCCGCTGGCCGGGGCCGGTTCGGCAATAATTTTGTTGGGCATAAGCAGTGAAACTGGTATCAATGGGTATATATTTTCCGGTTTAAGGCGCTTCACTATGTTTCCACTGATCACCCCGCGTTTATCCATGCGCCCGATGGAAGCGCGCGATTGGCGGTTTTTCTATCGTTTCCAGTGTGATCAGGCAGTGATGGCGTTTATATGCGATCCCCGCTCTGAGGAGGAGGTTCGGGCGGATTTTGCAGGCCGGATCTTGCCCTGGGGGCCGGAGAGCCTGCACTGGCTGTGTCTGGTTATTGAAGATAGAAACACCGGGGAGCCGCTGGGTGTCACCGGCTTTGTAAAGCGTGAAGAAGGTATCGCCGAGGTGGGGTTTATTATGGCTGGTGCCCACCACCACAAGGGTTATGGCAGTGAATCTCTCGCCGGGGTATGTAAGTTTGCTTTTCGACATTGCCACTTCCGCAAACTGATCGCCACGGTGACCGTGGGGAATCAAGGCTCACGGCGGGTGCTGGAAAAACAGGGCTTTGTATTAGAGGGTACGTTGAGGGAAAACTACTGGCTGGGCGAACGCTGGCAGGATGACTGGGTGTTCGGATTATTGCGGCATGAATATCAGGCTGCCCGAATCTGATCCATAAGCCCCCGGCACAAAGCGCACCGGGGAAACAAAATTACAGGTGCATCCCGCCTGAGACTTCCACCCGTTGGGCGTTCATCCAGCCCAATTGGTCATCCAGCAGCGCGGCGATGGCATTACCGATATCATCCGGCTCCCCCACTCGTCCCAGGGCTGTTACTGCGGCAACCCCCCGGTTTACCTCGGGGTTATCACGCACCACACCGCCGCCAAAGTCTGTGGCAATGGCCCCAGGGGCGATGGTATTAACGGTGATATTACGGCCCCCCAGTTCCTGAGCCTGGTAGCGGGTTAGTACTTCAATTGCCCCTTTCATCGCCGCATAAGTGGCTTTCCCCGGGTGGGCAAAACGGGTTAATCCAGTGGAAACATTAAGAATTCTCCCGCCATTTTTGATGGCCGGAAGTAACTGCTGGGTTAAGAAGAAAGGCCCCTTAAAGTGCACATTCATTAACCCGTCAAATTCAGCCTCGGTGGTGTCTGCAAAAGCGGTATTGGCACCAAATCCGGCGTTGTTTAATAAACAGTCAAAAGTATCCCGTTGCCAGACCTGTTGCAGGGTTTGCTTCACCTGTTGGACAAAAGCAGGGAAGCCAGAGGTATCGCTTACATTTAATTGAATTGCCGCAGCTTTTCCGCCATTTTGTTCGATTTCCTGGACCACATCACGGGCTTCCTGCTCACTATTATTGAAGGTCAGGATAATCCCCATTCCCCTGGCAGACAGCTTAAGTGCCGCGTTACGGCCTAATCCACGGCTCCCGCCGGTGATAATTACAATACGTTGGCTCATGATTTACCTCATGGTGATGGATCAACATGTGGCAACCAGCTTATTAGCTAGACTTAAAACGATAAAGATAGCTAAATGCGCTTAACTGTTCTGAATTAAGCAACAATAGGCCAAAGTGATGGATAAAATTTACGCAATGCAGCTGTTTGTTCGGGTGGCCGATTTGAGGAGTTTCACCCGCGCTGCCGAAACCCTCAGCCTGCCTAAAGGCAGCGTTTCCCGGCAGGTTCAGGCTTTGGAAAGCAGCCTGGGCGTGCGCTTACTTCACCGCACCACCCGGTCTGTTCAACTGACTCAAGACGGGTTGATTTATTACGAGCGGGCCAAAGATCTGCTCAGTAACATCGAGGAACTGGATAATCTGTTCCAATCCGATCCAGGTGCCATCAGTGGACGACTGCGGGTGGATATGCCCGTCAGTATAGCCAAAAACCTGGTTATCCCCCGTCTGCCCGCCTTTTTGCAACAATATCCGGGCATTGAACTGGAACTCAGTAGTAGCGATCGTTTGGTGGATGTCATTCAGGAGGGGTTTGATTGCGTGGTGCGGGTGGGTACCTTAAAAGACTCTGGCCTGGTGGCACGCCATATCGGCGAGCTAAGCCAGGTCAACTGCGCCAGCCCAGGCTATATCGAGCGTTTTGGTCACCCGCAAAATCTGGATGACTTAGCGGGCCATGGAATGGTGCATTACGCCACCCATCTGGGTGTACGGCCCCAGGGCTTCGAATACCTGCTTTTGGGTGATAATCAATTTATCAAAACCGGTGGTGTGCTCACTGTGAATAGCACCGAAACCCACCAAGCGGCGTGCCTGGCGGGACTGGGGATTATTCAGGTGCCGCGCATTGGGGTGAGGCATTTCCTGAGCAGCGGTGAATTAATAGAAGTGCTGCCGCAATACCGGCCCCGGTCAATGCCGGTATCGCTGATTTATCCCCACCGCCGCAACCTGTCCCGCCGGGTCAATTTATTAATGGAATGGCTGAGTAACCAACTCAAACATTATGTTGATTAACCGCCGCACCGCGTCATTGCGTGGAGTGGTTTATAATTCAGTTAACCACGCCGACAGACCGGGAGAGACATGACCGTATGCCAAATCAGGATAATCCACGCCAGCCGAGCGAAAACCAAGACGTAGAGCCGATCCTCAAGCTGAAAACCAGTAATGAGAAAATCAATCACACCATCGACAATGTTAACCACACCGTGGGGAAGATTGAGCGCAACCATACTGTGGCCCATATTATTCGCGCCGCCGAGCGCTTTAACGACCGTATGGGGAATCAGTTCGGCGCGGCCATCACCTACTTTTCCTTCCTGTCGCTGATCCCAATGATGATGGTGGCGTTTGCCGCCGGGGGCTATGTACTGGCGGCCCACCCTACGCTGATGCAGGATATCTTTAATAAGATCCTCGAAAACGTCAGTGACCCTACCTTGGCGGCCACCCTAAAAAACACCATTAATACCGCCGTAAACCAACGTACTACCGTGGGTTTGGTGGGATTGCTGGTAGCCCTATACTCCGGGATTAACTGGATGGGGAATCTGCGTGAGGCGGTACGCGCCCAATCCCGTGACAACTGGGAACGCACCTCGCAGGATCAGGAAAAATTCTGGATGAAATACCTGCGTGATTTGATCTCCCTGATGGGCCTGCTTATCGCCCTGATCGTGACGATATCGATAACCTCGATTGCCGGCTCCGCTCAGCAAACCATTATTAACTGGTTCCATTTGAACGCTATTGGCTGGTTAAAACCTGCCTGGCATCTGATTGGCCTGGCTATATCAATCATCGCCAACTTCCTGTTGTTCTTCTGGATTTTCTGGCGCTTGCCCCGTCATCGCCCGCGCCGCAAGGCCTTGTTCCGGGGGACTCTGTTGGCCGCTATTGGCTTTGAAGTGATAAAAATCATTATGACTTACACCCTGCCCAAACTGGTTAGCTCCCCCTCCGGGGCGGCTTTTGGTTCGGTGCTGGGGCTGATGGCCTTCTTCTACTTCTTTGCCCGGCTGACGCTGTTCTGCGCCGCCTGGATTGCCACTGCCCGTTACCATGACGATCCGCCAATGCCGAGCCGCCGTCCCTCTGCTTAAACCATTCAGGGCTATATATATAGCCCTGCCTCATATCACCCCAGCATATAAATCCAAGCGGTAACTTTTTTTTAACTAAAAGCCAGTGTTAATGACTGGATATATTGTATATATCAGCACATCCACCAAATCTAAATCTCAGCTTGAAAATTATCCACTCAATAACCTCTTAATTGCTAATGGTTAGGGTTTTCCCCCGTTGAAATGGCGCTTTTGCCATGCGTAATATGGTTTTTCTTTCGCCACATGGCGTGGCACCGCCAGCATCGCAAGCTCGGTTCCTCGCAGCATTCGTTACCGTTCAAACATAAGAAAAAACTATGCAAGCATCCTCAATCGCAACAACCATCGATACTCCTGAAGATCAGGTCCCGGTAAACTCCCGGGGGAAAGTCATCGTTGCCTCATTGATTGGCACCGCCATCGAGTTCTTTGACTTTTACATTTATGCCACTGCTGCGGTGATTGTCTTCCCGCATATCTTCTTCCCACAGGGTGACCCTACCGCCGCCACGCTACAGTCGCTGGCAACCTTCGCTATCGCTTTTGTGGCCCGTCCTATCGGTTCTGCGGTGTTCGGCCACTTTGGTGACCGCGTGGGCCGCAAGGCCACCCTGGTGGCTTCGCTGCTCACCATGGGGATCTCAACCGTTATCATTGGCTTGCTGCCGGGCTATGAAACCATCGGCATTCTGGCCCCTATCCTGCTGGCAATCGCCCGTTTTGGTCAGGGTTTAGGTTTGGGTGGCGAATGGGGCGGTGCGGCCTTATTGGCAACGGAGAATGCCCCGGCTAACAAGCGGGCGCTATATGGTTCATTCCCGCAATTGGGCGCGCCTATCGGCTTCTTCTTCGCCAACGGCTCCTTCCTGCTGCTCTCATGGCTGCTAACGGACGATCAGTTTATGACCTGGGGTTGGCGCGTGCCGTTTGTGCTTTCTGCCGTGCTGGTGTTGATTGGCCTCTATGTCCGTGTCTCTCTGCATGATACACCGGTGTTCGCCAAAGTTGCCAAAGCCGGTAAGCGGGTTAAAATCCCGATGGGCACTCTACTGACCAAACATGTGCGGGTCACGGTACTTGGCACCTTTATCATGCTGGCGACCTACACCCTGTTTTATATCATGACGGTCTACTCCATGACCTACAGCACCTCTGCGGCCCCGAACGGTTTGGGCTTGCCTCGTAACGATGTACTGTGGATGCTGATGATGGCGGTGATTGGCTTTGGCATCATGGTGCCGATTGCTGGTGTGCTGGCGGATAAATATGGCCGCCGTAAAAGCATGATTGTCATCACCAGCCTGATCGTGGTGTTTGCCCTGTTCGTGTTCCCGCCGCTGTTAAGCACCGGGAATGAAGCGATGGTAATGCTGTATCTGCTGATTGGTTTAAGCCTGATGGGGCTGACCTTTGGGCCAATGGGCGCCCTGCTGCCGGAGCTGTTCCCGACGGAAGTGCGTTATACCGGAGCTTCCTTCTCCTATAACGTGGCGTCGATCCTCGGGGCCTCCGTAGCGCCCTATATCGCCACCTGGTTGCAAGCCAACTATGGGCTGTTCTACGTGGGGGTTTATCTGGCGAGCATGGCAGGGCTAACGCTGATTGCCCTGTTGGCAACCCACGAAACCCGCCATCAATCCTTGTAGTAACTTACCGGCCTGTGGGCGCCTCCACAGGCCGGTTTCTTCCTTAGTGTTTCAACTGCGACAAAATACTCCGGCACTGGTTAGCATCCCCTTCTGAAGGTGAAACCAATGCCAGTAGCGCCGCTGCCGGGGTCACCAACGTTGCCAGGGCTGCCGCCACCGCACCACGCACAATTAACGGGCCAGGTTTCACACCATAATCCGGCGTTTTAAACGTGCCGCGCACATACAGCGGGGAGCGTAGGGTAATAATACGGATCCCTTTACTTTCCGGGTCGATGGTTAAATCCAGGCGCTCGTTGGCAAAACTAGTGGTGCCAGTAATGTTAATCAGCGCATTCTCGGTATCCACCGCAAAGATCTTCGGCCGGGCCACGCCGTTCACCAGATCGAGGTTCGCCGCCGCGCAGTTGATCCGCACTTCGTCATCACCAAAGATCTGCCCGACGATAAAGTTACCCACATTCAGGCCGAGAATTTCCATTAGGTTCCGGCTTATCAGGCCATCGTTCATGATCATTTTCAGGGAGCCATTACTACTGCCGAGCAAGGCCGCCACCGAGTTCCCGGTCCCCCGGAAGTTGGCATCGCCATTAAGTTGCCCCAGGGTTTTCTGCATCGAGGCCACATTCGGCATCAGCTGCTTAAGCTGCAAGCGGCGGGCTTGAATATCCGCCTCACCCTGCATCGGGTTACGTTGGCCCTGAAGGTGAATATTGGCGGCGATATTACCCCCGGCCATGTCGAACTTCAGCGGCTTAAGCTTTAAATCACCGTTATTGAGCACTACGTGGGTGGAAAGGTTACTGATAGGCAAGGTATCACCATGCTCGATGCGGCGGCCCTTAAAGCGTACGTCGGCATCCATGGTGTCCCACTTGCTGGTGTCGAACTTGTCATAGGGCAGCACTTTGCCAGATGGCTGCACCGCGCTGTCTCCCTTAGCGCGCTCCTCAGCACGGTTTTTTGCTGCTCCTTTACCGGAATCCACGCCGATCAGCGGCCCTAAATCCGCCAGCCGCAGCTGCCGGGATTCCATATCCCCTTCCAGTTTAGGCCGTGGCTTACGCTGGCTGAAGGTCAACGAGCCGTGAATATCGCTATCGCCAATGCGGCCATTGAAGTTGTTGTAGTTAAACACCGAGCCATGGTCCGGGTCGATCTTCGCCACCAGATGGCCGTCGGTTTCATATGGCGGGGTATCAGGCAGCAGCACGCCGGTTAAATCGTACAGATTACCGAGGGAGTTACCGGCAAATTTAAGCCGCAGATCGACACCACCCATCTTCATTGGATCATTGATGAAGCCGACAAAGGAGACTTCAGCGTCCTTAGTGTGGAAATCGGCCTGTACCGGGAAGGCTGCGCCCTCACTACGTAGGGCCAACATCCCACCAATTTTCCCGGTGCCGGTCAGCGCCTGGCCCTTGTAGCGGCCTTCGGCCTTCAGGCCAAAAACATAGGCAGCCACATTGGCTTTTTTCGCGCCTTTGGTGTCGCCAGTCACTTCACTGAAGGGCAATGCCTTTCCTAATGGATCGACATGGATCTTCACCGCCGCCTTGGATACCGCATCATCCACGCTGATGATCCCCTGGTCGAACAGAATGTCATCCAGCCGGAATGACCAGGCCGATGGCTGCTGGTCAGTCTTAGGATCGTCACTACCCGCCAAATTAAAGGTCCAGTTATTGGTTTTTTCAGACAGCCGGATAATACGGGCATCTGGTCGGGTGAGTTTTACCCAAGGCAGATAGACGGTTTTACTCAGCAGAGCCAGTGGAGAAAGGGTGGCTTCCACCCTCGGCAGATGGACCATGGTGAGATCGGGGATCTCCGGGGGGTTCCCCAGCAGAATGTCTTCCGCGTGAACCGTGGGCCAGGGCACCCAACCGCGCCAGCCCGCCTGATCGCGGTGGCGCTGCCAGTTGACGCCCAGGTCGCCGCGTATAGCAAAGGGCCGGTTAAGTTCCGTCGACACTTTGCGGTTGATGGTCGGTTTGAGCCGGTTCCAGTCAAAGGTTGCGATAAAAATAATCAAAAGCGCGATGAGCACAATCACTATGCTCGGCACCCAGATTGCCACTTTACCAGTTTTTGTCATGGGTCATATCCTGTAGGGTTCCTTTCACTAAAGATAGTTCAGGGAGCCGAACAGGCCATTATGGTTGGAAAATCTTTAGATCATTCAAGCTCTCAAAGGAGGTTGGACGGACAAGGAAATACCTCTGAACTGCATAGGCAGCGGAGTCCTACACATCCCGCCATTCGTCAGGGGTTTCTACGCTTTACACAATTTCCCCTTTACGACAATGGGTCATCAGTGAATGACCCATCTTTCGGCTGGATCAATGTTTTTCAAAACGTTGTTTTAAAAATATTGACTGGCAACGTGACGGCGGACACACTAGCTCATCTCCCCCATTTACCGAGGCTTCACTATGTCGACCCCAAAGATTGCCATTATTGGCGAATGTATGATTGAGCTGTCCGAGAAGAGTACCGGCGTTCAGCGCGGCTTTGGCGGCGACACCCTAAACACCGCGGTCTATTTGGCTCGCCAGGTGACGGCAAGCCAGTTGGCAGTCCATTACGTTACCGCCCTGGGGCAGGACAGCTTCAGCCAGCAGATGCTGGATGCCTGGCAGCAAGAGCAGGTTGAAACCGGCCTTATCCAGCGGATGGAAAACCGTATGCCGGGCCTGTATTACATCGAAACCGACGACAGCGGCGAACGCACCTTCTCCTACTGGCGCAATGAAGCCGCCGCTCGTTTCTGGCTGGAAACCGACGCCGCTGCCGCTATCTGCGCCCAGCTGGCAGGTTTTGATTACCTGTACCTGAGCGGTATTAGCCTTGCGATCTTAAGCCCGGAAAGCCGTGAAAAGCTGTTGGCCCTGCTGCGCCAGTGCCGCCAGAACGGGGGCAAAGTGATTTTTGATAATAACTATCGTCCACGCCTGTGGAATAACCGTGAAGAGACCCAGGCGGTCTACCGCCAGATGCTGGAATGCACTGATATCGCCTTCCTGACACTTGATGACGAAGATGCCCTGTGGGGTGAAGTACCGGTAGAGGCGGTGATTGAACGCACACTGGCTGCGGGCGTCAACGAAGTAGTGATTAAGCGCGGGGCCGATGCCTGCCTGGTGGCCGAAGCCGGGGCTGCTTTAGTAGAAGTGCCAGCCGTGAAGCTGCCTAAAGAACAGGTAGTGGATACCACTGCCGCCGGTGATTCCTTCAGCGCCGGGTACTTATCCAGCCGTCTTACCGGTGGGGATACCGCTGCCGCTGCCGCCCGTGGTCACCTGACCGCCAGCACAGTGATCCAGTACCGTGGGGCCATTATCCCGCGCGAGGCTATGCCCGCTTAAGGTATGAAAAAGGGGCCGAGGCCCCCTTTTTAGTGCGCCAACCCTTTACTGAGCCGGAATGTCCGACACATCCTGAGGATTGTCGTCTGTTGGCGCAGGCGCCGCGTTTAGCGGGGACATAATTTCATCCCAGCGGGCGCGCAGATCTTTCATATTGTGCTCAGGCTCCCCTTCCGGCTGAGACAACACCAGGGTCATTTCCTGGGAGAGTTGCTGGCGCAGCACTTCATTTAACCTGGCCGCAGTCAGGTTATTCAGGAAGTTCTGGCGTAATTTTTGGTACTGCTCCGGTGCGATATCCACCACTTGATTTTGCAATGAGCGCAGACGTTGGCCCATCAAAATATCGGTGGTGGTACGGGCATAGGTAGCAAATAGGGTTTGCAGCTCCAGCTTCTTCTGGGCAACCAGGGCTGCGAACTCTTCCTCGCTGATCCCGGTTTGCTTCACTTTCTCCAGCTCGCGGGCCACCAAATCCAGGTTAGGCTCCAGTTTGCCATTCGGCACGTCCACATTTATCGCACATTGACCGCGACCAAACAGCACCCGGCAGTCAAAGCCAAGATTAATCTCTTTGGCATTGCTCTTCGCCAGGTTCTGCTGGATATGCCAGAACAATGCCTCACGGGCCAAATCTTCCTGCCAGTAGCGGATAAGACCCGCAGACTCGCGAATGGGCTGCCACGGGGTATCCCACATAATGGATAACCGATTATTTTTGACCCGGTTAGTCATAATGCTGACGGCCTCATGGCGCAACGGGGAGAGGGTGGGCAGCGGTGCCGGGGTTTCGCGTTTGCCTTTCAGTTCACTAAAAGTCTTGTTGATCTGCTCTGAAATGGAACGGGCCTCCACGTTACCCACCACGATCAGGGACATGGCATCCGGGGTATACCATTTTTCGTAAAAGTCCTGTACCAACTTGATATCCAGCGGTTTTTTCAGGGGCTGAGCCGGATCGTGACCCAACAAGGTGGAGCCTTTCAAACGGTAGCGCCACCAGCCATCCTGGGTATCCTGCGGCCAGGTAGCGATAGCGTTCTGAGCAGCATTGGCCTGTTTAATGCTGGCATTATTAATCGTGAGTTGGCCTGCGCTTTGTGCTAGCCAGCTAAGGGCTTCTTTAAGCTCCTCAGGGCGGTTGGTAGGCAGGCTAAGGTTATATTGGGTGGTGTCGTAGGAGATAATCACCGGCGGCAGTGGCCGCGGGCCGCTGGCATTTTGCGCCAGAAAAGAGCCTGACTGGGCCAATAGCGCAACATTATGCGCCAACGCGATTTGTGGGATAAACCGGCTAAAGCCCGTCTCTTGGCTGCCTTCCACCAACGAACCGGTTTTTACCAGCAGGCGGATTTCAACCCGGTCACTCGGGCGTTGCGGGGTGGCCAGCACTTGCCAGTCAAACCCATTAGACAGCGTGCCTTGTTGCCAGGCCGGATCGGGCTGGAGTGCTTCGGCCTGCACATAACCGGTGGAAGCTGCCATCAGCACTACACCGGCCAGAAGTCGAATTTTGTTGCCCTGCATGTAAACCCCTGACAAACATTCCTGGTTAAAAATCATCAGAGTGGCGATAACACCGCCCCCCAAAGACAAGGTATTGTTCGTTAGACCACAAAAGCGGTAAAAGGTCACTTCACCCGTTTAAAAACGCGCGGTTAACGAAAAGATAAAAGATTAAAACCGAAACACACCAAGGATTTCAACAGGATAAGTAGGATATTTAATTAAGAACCCCGCAACCACCCATGGTAGCTGCGGGGGGAAGCCCATCAGGAGGAGGCTTCAGAAGTGTTATTAAGACTTTTTTTGTTATTTAAAGCATCCGCTAGCTGTTTCTCATCCAGCTGTTTTACCCACTTCGCTACGACCACTGTGGCAACACCATTACCCACCAGGTTGGTTAGGGCGCGGGCTTCGGACATAAAGCGGTCGATACCCAGAATCAGAGCCAGTCCAGCCACCGGCAGGTGACCTACGGCAGAAATGGTCGCCGCCAGTACGATAAACCCACTCCCGGTCACCCCAGCCGCCCCTTTTGAGGAGAGCAGCAGCACCACCAGCAGGGTAATCTGATGGAAGATATCCATCTGGCTGTTGGTGGCTTGGGCAATAAACACCGCCGCCATCGTCAGGTAGATAGAGGTGCCATCGAGGTTGAAGGAGTAGCCCGTTGGTATCACCAAGCCCACCACCGATTTACGGCAGCCCAGCTTTTCCATTTTGTCGAGCATACGCGGCAGGGCGGATTCTGAAGAAGAGGTCCCCAGCACAATTAGCAGTTCTTCACGGATGTAGCGGATAAATTTGAAGATGCTGAAGCCGGTGACCTTGGCAATGGAACCCAACACCACCACCACAAACAGGATACAGGTGATATAGAAGCAGATGATCAACTGGCCCAGTTGCACCAGGGAGCCAAGCCCGTATTTACCGATGGTAAAGGCCATGGCACCGAAGGCACCGATTGGCGCCAGGCGCATGATCATATTGATAATGCCGAAGATGACCTGGGAGAAGCTTTCAATCACGTTGAAGATCATCTGGCCTTTGTTACCCAGACGGTGCAGCGCAAAGCCAAACATTACCGCAAACAGCAACACCTGAAGGATGTTGCCGCTGGCAAATGCGCCAATCACGCTATTGGGGATGATATCCATCAGGAAACCAACAATCCCCTGATCTTTAGCCTGCTCAGCGTAGATCGCCACCGCTTTAGCATCCAGGGTTGCCGGGTCGACATTCATCCCCACGCCGGGTTGCACCACGTTAACAATAATCAGGCCGATAATCAGTGCGATGGTACTGACGATTTCAAAGTAGAGCAGCGCCACGGCACCGGTACGCCCTACCGCTTTCATGCTTTCCATCCCAGCAATGCCGGTGACCACGGTACAGAAGATGACCGGGGCAATAACCATTTTAATAAGTTTTACGAAGGCGTCGCCGAGGGGTTTCATTTGAGCGCCAAGTTCCGGCCAGTAGTGGCCCAACAACACACCGATGGCGATTGCCGTTAGCACCTGAAAATAGAGGCTTTTGAATAATGAAGTTTTCATAGGGTGTCCTTGAAAGCAAAAATGCCACAGCCCCTGTTTTTATAAATGGGGTCCGTGTTGCCAAAAGTAACACCTACAAAACATGTCAGATATATAAATGCATCACGTATGAAACATTATTGTTAAGTCTTTTGAGCTGAAACGCGCCAGCCTATAACCTTTTGCTATGGGTTGCACTCTTATCAGGACTTTGCAGATAGCACTCGGCAAAAGCATCCGGCGGCAGGGCTTTACTGTACAACAACCCTTGCACAATAGTGACGCCGGCAGACTCAAGCCAGTCCCGCTGGGCCTCGTTCTCTACCCCTTTAGCCACCACTTCCAGCCCCAGATTACGGGCCATGGCGAGGATCAATGACACCATACTGCCATCGCTCGGTAGCCCTTCGACAAACATCTTGTCAATTTTCAGGATATCCACTGGGATAGATTTCATAGGGTGCAACTGATGCAAACTGGCGTAACCCATGCCGAAATCATTGAGGGCGATACGCACCCCGGCCTGGCGCAATGGGCGCAGAATATTCACCGCCGATTCGGGATCATCGATCCGGCGACTTTCCGTGACTTCGAGGATCAACGAGCCAGGTTGGACATGGTAACGCCGCAGTAATTCGGTGAGGTAATCCACCCGTTCAAACTGGACCAATTGCAGCGCCGAGAGGTTTACACTAAGCGGCAGAGTGAAGCCCTGAGCCTGCCAGCTGGCAAGCAGGCGCACCGAGTTTTCCAGCACCCAGTTACCCACGGTGATCATCAGCCCGCAGGACTCAATACGCTCCATCAGCCCTTCAGATAGCATCCAGGAGCCATCCTCCTGGCGCTCGCGCAGTAGCACTTCGGCACTGACGATATGGCCGTCGTGCACACTCACCTGCGGCTGGAGCCATATCGCAAAGCGGTCATTCTCCAGGGCGCTAATGATGTCGCTTTCCTGGGTCAGCCGTAGCTGGGCGCTGGCCATTTGTTCCGGGTCGAAGAACTGAATCTGGTTTTTACCTAAACGGGCAGAGGCAGAGGTGGCAGACACAGCGCGGCGGTACATTTGCTCGGCGCTGTTATCCACCACCGACATCGCAATACCAATGCTGGCTACCGGGCGCAAATGAATCCCCTGCAACATCAGTTTTTCATTCATTTTGGCAATAATTTGCTGGGCCAGTGCCATGGCTTTCCAGGCATCGCGGATGCCACGCAGGATAATGGCGAAGTCATACATACTGAGCTGGGCAAAGACGGCGTTTTGCGGCAGCAGCAAACGAATACGTTCTACCACGGTGCCAATCAGCGCCGCCCGCTGCTCTTCATTCAGCACACCGGCGGACTCTTGCAGGGTTCCGCTACTAACAATCAGCAACGCAAAGGGATTGGCTCCTGCTAACTCTTGCTCTAATAGCGCCAGCAACAGCGCCCGGTTTGGCAGGCCAGAGATCGGGTGGCGGGTACTGAGCGTATCCTTCTCATCTAGCATCCGTTTAAGGGTCAGTTGATTGCGATTATAGCTACGCACCAGCAAGCCAATTTCATCATCCTGATGCAGGGCCGGGCACTTGAGCTGATGGCCAGGGTTTTGTTGCGGGTGGTAATCGTGGAGCGCCCGCGCCAGATGGCGGATCGGGTGCACCATCAGGCGGTTAATACTCCAGGTAACGGCAATAGTAACCACTAACACCAGTAGCAGATAGGTAATGAGTAAGGTGGATAGGGTACTGGCGATAAAGCGATACACCCGCCAGGAGTCAGCCTGGAGTACCAGGTAAGCCAGAGGCTGCGGGTTGGCCGGGCGTTCCAGTGAATAGAGCGGCAGGGTAATCTGCACCGGCAACTCGAATAATCGGGACATCAGCATGGGCACTGCTCGTTCCGGCACAAAACTGACACGCAGCGCCTGGAACTGATTCGGCAACACCACATCGGCGCGGCCTACGATCCCGGAAGCCGGGATTTCATTAAGAATTTGCTCTGCTTGAGAAATGTCAGCCTTCAGAATGGCCGCCGACAGCGGGGCGCGAACCGACCGGGCAATACTTTCCATCTGATTGGCAGTGGTATACCGGCTTTGCTGTACAAAGTGAAACAGCAGGGTAACGATAAAAATAGCAATAAACACGGTGGCAACGCCAAAAACCATCGCCATGTGTTTGATTGTAAGGGAACGGCTGACTCGCAAATTCACTCTCCGCTAAAACAGACTGCAAGTGGCAACCGGGGAGGCCCGGTGCCGCTATCCATCAGAAATGCGCAACATTGCGCCAAGTTGGCGCGATGATTAACTATCTCAGGATATATGCCAGCAGAGTATACCTTCTTTGTGTTTTATCACTATCGGAATAGCGACATTTTACCAGTCAGCATAAGGCACTAACGGCCGTAACGGCATATCCATATCCCCCTGCCAGCCTGCGGCAGAATAACGCACATATACAAACCCGTGACTTGGCGTGTAATCCTTCGCCTGCTGAATATCCACCCCTGCCCCGACGAACCAGTTTGAGGTGACCCGGCGCTCCACCAGTGCCCGTGCGGTGTAACCCACCCCGCTTGAAGAACTCCCGGACTCACTATCATACTTATCAGCGTAGCCGCTATCCGGGATCAAATTAGAGATTGGATAACGTGGTTCTTGGTTATTTTTAGAATGAGACCAGGAGACAGAGCCACCTAATTCCCAAGACCAGTTCTCGGTACGTTGCCGCCAGTTAACCGGCAGCGCAAAAGAGACATATTGCTGCGGGCTATAATAACCACCTTGGCCAAGGGTGTAGCCACTCAGATCTTTGTCATAGTGCCACAGCATATTGGTCAGGCCCACGGTCACGCGGCGGTCGTTTTCATTAACCACCTTGTAGTAGTAGCCCGTCATCCAACGCACCCGCCAGTTATCGGTCACGTTCTTACCGGTAAGCTGGTCGGCGCTCAGGCTCGACCATACGCCATTGGCTTCACCTTTGTCATAGCTCAGGCTGAGGCCCGCACCGGAGGCTCTGACCCCACCCCAGGTGGTATTGGTATTCGGATCACGCTGCCCGGCAAAAGAAAGCATTGAGCTGGAAATAGGCCGACGGTGGGCATCCACAGTATAGCCGAACGGCCCTATGTCACTGCTGTAAGCCAGGCTACCCACCACATCCACCACGTCGAAGCCGATTGGGGTGGTGCCAAGATCCATATCCCAGGTGTCATTACGCCAGCCAGCGGCAATACTGGCCCCATTGGCCCGCTGCTTATTGCTGCCGCTACAGGTATGGGCGTAACAGGTAGCCCATTTGTCGTCATAGCGACCGTCACCGAAGCTACCCTCGTCCATATTCACCATATCGCTACGGAAGAACATCGTGCCATCGCTCAGCGGCGCATCGACCTGGAGCATAGTAGTGTGGGCTTTCAGATCGGAATAACCCGGCGTACCGCTGGACCCCCAATAATCATGAGCCAGCGTGACTTCTACATCCTGCTGACGATAGAGATCCGCCGCATCGCTACGCACCCCGCGCTTTAGCCAATCATCCTTCGGATTGTTGCGGGTAGCCCGGGTAAAGCTGTCATTATCCTGCGGTTTACTTGGCGTTACCCCCGAGGCCACCATCGCATCACCGTAAGTACCCAGGGCTTGTTGGGGCTGGCCAGTGGCGGTCTGGAACCGGGCAGCGTCACGATAGACCAGGGCGCTTTCCATCGACGGCGGCTGGGTTTTCACCTTCGGCAGAATACCGTCCCAGATCTGCTGCGCCTGTTGGGTTTCTCCCAATGCGGTGTGGGCATTGGCTATGCGCCGTTCGGTGCCGAGAGAAGGCTGCGCCGAGGTTTGCAGTTGGTTGTGCTGGGCCAACTCTGCTTTGGCGGTGGCTTTATCCCCCCGTGCGATATTGGTTTCCACCCTCCCCAGCAGGGCATCGTCGTTTTGCGGATCCCGAGCCAGCACCTTCTGGTAGAGGCCCAGCGCGCCATCGTAATCTTTACGCTGCCCGGCCCAGTCGGCGAGGGTCAAATCAATGCGATCGGAGGCAGGCTGTTGGGCCAGCAGTGCGATGGCCTGTGGCTCCTGCCCGGCATCCCGCAGACGATTCGCATCATCCAGAACCTTATTGGCCTGGATGCGGTCTGCCAGCTCGTGAATATTGCTGTTCCACTGGGATTTAGGCAGGGCGTTCACTTTTGCTAACGCCTGCTCATCCCGGTTGGTGCCGGAAAGATACAAGGCCCAGGCGTAAGTGGCATCGGCATCACCGGGCTTGCGGCTGAGCAATTGGCTGAACTGCGCATCACCTTGAGAGATTTTCCCTGCTCCGGCATAGTCTTTCGCCAACCGATAGGTGATCCACACGTTGCCAGGGTCTTGCTGCAAGCGGCGCTGCTGGAGGATGGCGGCCTCAAACCAGCGGCCTTTGGCTTCCAAAACGCTTGCCTGTTGCTCCAGGCGTTCGTCCAGCAGACTTCGTTCAATATCATCAATGCTATTGCGCTGCCGGGCGTTCAGACTGCTGATAAATTGGCTGGCCCGTTCAGGGGACTGGCGGCGGTAAACATTCGCCAGCCCGCGGATAGCGTTGCTGTTGCCGCTGTCCATCCGCAATGCCTGCTGGTAATAAGCCTCTGCACCACGGTCGTCTTTTTCGGCCACCGCGACGTCACCCAGCCCCAATACCGCATAACTGTCGGTATTATCGACGCTGCGGGCCTGTTGGTATCTATGGCGGGCGTTAGCGGTGTTATTGGCCTTCAGCGCCCGGTCGCCTTGATCGATCAGCAGCCAGTAGCGGTTAGTCTTCAACAGGCTTTCCCACTGGCTATGGCTGTCATTATTTGGGTCTATTTGCAGGGCTTTTTGCAACTGGGCCACGGCCCCGGCCCGGTTACCCTGGCGGGAGTAGGCCACGCCCAACGCCCCCACTAAATCAGCATCACGTTGATCTTTGGCAATCGCGGCTTTCAGCGGTGCCACAGCAGTGGCACCCTGACCGGCGTCCACCAGCGCCAACCCTTCAGCTTTGTTGCGGAAGGTAGGGTCAGCCAGCTTGGCTTGTTGATCCGCCAGGCGGGCTTTCGCTGCGTCGACGGAATCCCCTTCGCTAAACACAGCCAGATAGCGTTGGAGGGCCGTTACGCTGGCCGCACTCGGCGGCAGATTATTAATTTTGTTGTACCAGATATCCGAAGCCTGAAGGCGCCCGGCGTTGGAGCGGGACATCTGCTCCAGTACGGTAAAGCCTTCATCCCGGCGATTATCCTGGAATAGCAACTGCGCCAGGGAAGCACGCAGGGCATTATTCCCCGGTGAGCGGGCATTAAGGGCCTGCAACTGTTTAACCGCCTCAGTACGGCGGGCCGGAGATTTGGCCACCGCCAGCCAATACTCCACCGCAATATCGCCCTGGGGCGGGTTACCATTGAACAGCTTTTGGTAAGCGGCAATGGCTTCATCGGTGTGGCCGGTGGTAGCTAACAGGCGTGCCTGCTGAAGCTGCTGACGGCCATCGGGTGCCGCCAGCTTCATGCTGTTTTGCGATTCCAAATAAGCTTTGGAATCTGGCGCCGCTTGCTGTAACCGTTTTAATTGGGCCTGCGCACCGGCAGTATCGCCCTGGCGTAATAGCTGACGTATACGGGCGGCGATCACTTCAGGATCGTTAGGCGCGATAAGCTCCAGGCGATATAAAGATTGGCTGACCAGGTCATCTCGTTTACTGGATTCCCCCATACGCAGCTGGTCAAACAACTGTTGTTGGGCGGCAGACGGCGCAGCATTCGCCAGCGGCAGCATTACCAGACCGAGGGAGAAACTAATCAGATTTATTGTGAACTTGCGCATTGGGTGTCCCAGTTGGGTACTAACTCACCTTGAAGATTGAAACGAAAACGATGCTGATCCCATCCTTGACCAAACAAGATTAAAACATAGCTGTAATAGGCATCGGCCGTGGGGAATTGCGCTTGAAGCCGCTGGCGTTGCACGTACAACGCCGGGCTATCGTCTAAGGCTGGCAATAGTGATGCCGTAAATGCCACATTGCCATCGTTTTGCAATTTCCCGCTGGTGATAGCAATTTTTTCTGGCGGGGCGCCCCGTTGGGCAGTGGCCGCGATCATCGGCTGGAAATGATTCAGTAATTTGGCTTTATCCGGGTCTTTATCGCTGAGCATCCCGGCCCATAAATAAACCCGGATTGCGTCATAGCTGCCTGCCAGTGCCGGTTTGGCATTCATCTGCCACCCTTTGCCCTTTTGCCAACTTACCCAGTCAGGGGCGAAGCCCTTCGGGGAGGTATCCATCAGCAGTTTGGTATTCGGGCCGCGCATTTTCGACCAAGGCGTACCATAGCGCACCATGCGTGCTAACACCTGCGGAGGCAGGTAGCTGGGGTTCATTTTCCACACCCCGTCTTTGGCAAACCCGGACTTGCCTGGCATTAGGCTCCAGCCGAGGCCCGGCACATTAACCACCTCCTCCTTGGCGATGCGATTTAACAGTGACTGGCCTAATTCAGCATAGTCTTTCCTGTCCCAAAGACGCCCCGCTTCCACTAAAGACCAGGCAATCCACATGTCGGCATCAGAAGCGGAGTTGGTGTCTAAGACTTTCCACTGGTTATCGGCGGTTTTCCCCCACAGCCAGGCGGGCAGCTGTTTGGATAACGCCCCCTCCGCCAGGTTGTTTTGGGTCCAGGTCAGAATGGTGTCAAAGGCGATTTTATCATTCGCCACCAGCGCGAAGAACAGCCCATAGCTCTGCCCTTCGGAGGTAGTAATTTTGCGCTCGTCACTGGGGTCGATCACCCGGCCCTGCTCGCCGAGATAATCTTTTTTAAACTGCGACCAGGCTGGCCAGTCGCAGGTTGCCGCGCGGGCGCTGGAGGCTGCCAGCAGCAGCCCCCCGATGGCGCCCACCCATAGGGTTTTCATGTTATTCCCCATCCAGACGGCGACGGCTAATGATGCGCAGCAGGCGCCACAGTACCCAGGCCAGCAGCACCACGCTAATGGCGGCGAAGATCGCCAATAGTACCGGGTGGTTAGCCAAGGCAAACCACACGCGCTCGAACCACGGCAGGTGGCCCACATAATAAATGCTGCCTACCCGTAGAGACTGCACGCCGGATTCACGTACCACGCTGACAGAGCCGGACATGGCCCCCCGCTTACCGCTGTCGTTTAGCGCTTCGTTTAGCAGCTCGTAGCCCCGTTTGCTGTCGGCCAACAACGCCAACACACTCCGTTGATCGTGGTACGGCGACTGGAAGCCCACCACGGCACCCATTGGGCCATCGGCATTGACGGTGGTCTGGGAGTCTACCGCCCGGTCGTTCGCTGTCGGCATGATGCCCGCCAGTGGGACAGGGCGCATTGGGGTTTTGACATAGCTTTCGGTGGCATCCACCAGCAGATCGATTTGCTTATCATCCTTCAGGCGATCCGGGATAGTGCCAACGATCAGCAGATCTTTATCTACCTTGCTGATATCTGACCCGTTGTCGGTCAGGGCGATGTTCACCGCTGCCAGGCCCGTTTGGCCGCCGATGGCGCCCACGGCATCCAGCAGCGTCATAACTTGCTCTTCCGTCGGCGCTTTTGGCATCACCGCCAGGGTATCAGAGAGATCCGCCATACGGCTGAACGGGAAGCCCGCGTTGGCAAAGGCCCGCAGATCCGGCATGGTGATAAAGTGATAATAACGAGAGAAATCGATAGTGGAGCTGTCATCGATCACCACGTGGTTTGGCACCGGCTGGTAACTCACGCAGCTTTCCGGCGTGCCGCCTGGCAGCGGGTTCATATACTGGAAATTAAAGCGCAGCTGGTTGGCCGCCCCCAAACGCAGTGCCGGGATAGAAACGTTGGTATCGCCATCCAGCAACCCTTGCATCACCGGCAGGCGCAGCATCAATTTGCTTTGGTCTTCTTTCGGCAACAGCGCGAAGGATTGCAGGAACTGGTTATTGAGGAAGATATCCATCCGCGAGCTATCACGCACTGGCGGTGGGGTGTAGCGGTAGTGCAGATCGAGGTCGATCCCGTTGCTCTGCATCAGGTAAAGATCCGGCGGCAGATTCAGGGTCAAGGCGATAGATCCTGGCTCCAGCCCGCTGGATTGCAGCTGGTCTTCATAGGTTTTCAGTTCACCCAGTGTGACCGGGCTATCGGTACGCACCCAGTTCGGCGCATCATAAGGTTTACGCGGGGTTAATGGCTTGATGTCTTCCACTTCAACCCGGTCGCCACGGAACAGGATATTGCCCTTGGCGATACCGCGGGAGGCCTGAATTAGGTCTTTATCGTCGCGGCCAAAGATCACCAGCAATTTGATCCACGGTTTGTCCGGGTGGCTCCTCATCTCAATGGTGGGGCCTTTGACTGGCGCATGGTCACGTAGGAAATCCGGGCGCTTGTCATTGGTGGCAAACACGATGCTGTTTTGATCTGGCATCTTGTTATACACCACCGGGAAGTGCTGGCCACGCCAGGCGGCGCGGGAGCCAAACCAGGAGGCAAGAATCGCCGCAGCCTGCTGCTGAGCCAGGTCTGGCGTAGCGGCAAACACCATCGGCAAGATAACCTGACGGGTATCGCGGGTATCATAGAAGGGTATCGGGAAGTGGGATAAATCATTGCCCACCGCCAGGGTTTGATAGGTTACGTCGAGGTTACTCTTCCGGCCTACATCCAGCCAGATTGAGCTATCCGCGGGGTTTTCACACACGCCGCCATAATGGCCGATAAACTCTAACCGCACCCGGTTAAAATCGGAGATAAAAAGCGGGTCGATAGGCAGTTGTGCCTTCACCTTCTGGCCGAGCTGCTCTTTGGTGATAGCCAGGACGCCCATCAATTCTTCATTGAGGTAAACCTTAAGGTGGGACTGTAACGGCAGCAAGGAGGGGGACGGGGTGTATTCCAGGTTTAACATCGCCTTGGAAGCCACTTCGTCACTGCGCATCCCAAATTCGATGGAGCCATTAGGGCTACCGCCGCGCAGCACCATATTGCCCGGCGGTGGCGCAATCTGGGCAAAGTCAAGCTTCACTTCTCGGCTCGGTGGATTAACGCCAACAATGGGCGCATCGGCATTCGGCACGCCAGGCATCACCTGCCCGATAGTGCTGTTTTGGTCCGGTGCCGACGCCACCGTTGGCACACCTGCGGCCTGATTGGCCGGTTGCTGAACCTGTGGTGCTGTGCCTGCCGCCACCGGGGAGGGGGCGGCATTTGATGGCACCACCGGGAAAGCGCTAAGCCCTAATGCCGCTGCAAATATCCAGGAGTATTTTTTTTTCATCGCATTATCATCATTGTTGAGCCGTTGCAGTGCCTGGAGCCGACGCCACTGGCAGCCGCTCCGGTCTGCGGGGGATGAAAGACACCACCCAATCGACCAGCGTGGTAAAGGCACGGAAAATTATCTTCAGGGCTGAGGGAGCAAACTCCGCCAGATGACGATAACCGCGGAAACCTAACTTCAGAATATCGAACATGCTCTCCAACGGTTTATCCTCAGGGAAGCTGTCCTGCCATAACGCCCAGGTATCGGCGCGGGCAAAAGTACATTGAATAAAATCAATCTGCTGCTGGGTGGTTAGCGGGGCTAATTGCAGGCCCACCTCTTCCCCGTTCACCCGCATCACCTGTGCCGGGAACAAGAATTCCTGGGTACCGCGTTTCAACATCAGCTTAACCTGCTGTTTCTCGAACACGGTGTTGCCCCCCTTGAGGCGCACCCCTACCCCACCACCGGAATAATCCAGCACGGTGCAAGGGAACAGGTGGCCGTCGTCGCGGGCCAGGGCCGCAGGCATGGCGATTTCCACACGGTGTGCCTGGCGCACCTGCTTACTTTCCACCGACACCGCCACCGCGCCACCTAACACAATCAGGTTGTAGGCCACCCAACCCATACTCACCCACACTGTCAAAACTTCGTCCGGCGGCCCGTAGATATAGCGCAGTATCCCGGCCACCAGGCCGAGCATATTCAGTAGCACCAGTACCAGGTAAGGCCGGGTGATAACCCAATCCACGTATTCGTTTTTCACCAGGCCGCCCTTGGCCGTCACGTTAAACGTCCCTTTGTGCGGGTTGATTAACGCCACCAACGTCGGCTGAGCGATGTACCAGGCCAGCACCGTTTCATAGATTTCACTCCAGAAGGAGTGGCGGTATTTGCCCTGAATTTTTGAGTTGGTCAGGCTGGCGTGGATCATATGCGGCAGCACGAACAGCGCGATCATGATGGCCGGGGCATAAATGATATAGGCATGGAAGAACAAAAACGCCAACGGGGCCGTCAGGAAGATCAGCCGTGGTACGCCGGATAAAAAGTGCATCATGGCGTTGGCATAGCAGAGCCGTTGTGCCAGTTTAAGTCCTTTACCCTTCAATGGGTTATCAAGCCGGAATATCTGAACCATACCACGGGCCCAGCGGATACGCTGTCCAATGTGAGCGGAGAGGCTTTCCGTCGCCAGACCGGCAGCCTGGGGAATACGAATATAGGCAGAGGTGTGCCCACGGCGGTGTAAACGCAGGGAGGTATGGGCATCTTCAGTAACGGTTTCCACCGCAATACCGCCAATCTCATCCAGCGGGCCGCGGCGGATCACCGCACAGGAACCGCAGAAGAAGGTGGCATCCCACATGTCGTTACCGTCCTGTACCAACCCGTAGAACAGCGTCCCTTCGTTCGGGGTTTTACGGAAGCGCCCCAAGTTGCGTTCGAACGGATCCGGGGAGAAGAAGTGGTGCGGCGTTTGTAGCATCGCCAGCTTCTTGTCCTTGTAGAACCAGCCCACGGTCAATTGCAGGAAGGAGCGAGTAGGGACGTGGTCACAGTCAAAAATCGCGACAAATTCGCCTTTGGCATATTTCAGGGCATTGTTGATGTTCCCGGCTTTGGCGTGTTCATGAGTGGTTCGGGCGATGTAGTGCACCCCGGTTTCCCGGGCGAAGTCTTTGAACTCTTTGCGACCCCCATCATCCAATATCCAGATATTGAGTTTATCTTTGGGGTAGTCGATACCCATGGAGGCATAAATAGTGCCCCGCACCACGCTCAAATCTTCGTTATAGGTAGGTACAAAGATATCCACCACCGGCCAGTTGTTCATGTCTGCCGGCATCGGCACCGGCTGGCGGTTTAGCGGCCACACCACCTGGAAGTAACCCAGCACTAATACAATCCAGGCATAGGTTTCGGCAAACAGCAAAATCAGGCCAAAAGTCAGGCTAACCGGATCATCCCAGTTCAGGGTAGAGGTATAACGCCACCAGATATACCGGCAGGAAACCGTGAGCGACAGCACGATCAGCATTAATGCCGGGAAGCGGCCTGGAATACGCCGCAGCACCAGTGCCACTCCCCACAGGATAATTAAGAAGATAAACTGCGACAGCGGGTTAAAGGGCTGGGTAATACACATCAGCGCCAGCAGTGTGGAGAAGACGGTAATCCCCCCCAGCACCAGACGCCTGGCCCGCTCGCTTAAGTGGCCTAACTCGCGTTTTTTCTCGAACTGCGGGGCGTTTTGCTCCACCCGTTGGGGCAGGCTTTCCATCCAGTTAATGTAATTCTGATGCCAGGCTTTGAGCCGGGAGTAGTGGCGGTTCTTCGGCCTGACCCAAGTTTCTTTCGGGAAGACGCTAAACAGCCACAAGGTTTGGATCAGATAACGGAAAATATCAAAGGGCCGTGGGCGGTTTTTATCAATCTGCGGCCACAGACGATCGTGCTGCGCGCGAATCGCCGACCAGCGGGCGTTCTCCAGTGGCAACACCATCCAGGCAAGGGCCGCCCACAGGCAGCCAATAAACGCACTGATGGGTGGCGCCCCATTGCGCCGATAATCGATATAGCGGCCGTGAAGCCGCGCGCTTACCGGCGGTGTGAACAAGCCACGTGTTAACAGACTCATCCGTGGTCCCCGGACAGATGCAACAAGCACCAGCTTGCCAGGGTAGAGATCTCCTCCCCTGACAGAGAGCCGCTACGGTATTCACCCAGCGGTTGCTTTACGGCCAAACACTCCGCCATAGCTTCATCCAAGTGGATGGCCAGGGGCACCATGCGGCGTTGGCTATCCAGCCATAGCTGGAAGATATCTTTCTGCACTTGGCTATTCACTCGCAGTTGGTTAACCAATAAATGGGCTTTATCGGACAGCGGCTGCTGATGCAAACGGATATGACAGTTAAGATCGGGCTTTACCAAGGTCAGAACATGCTGCGTTTGGGCCATCAACAATTGACTTAATGGGCTATAACCCTCTGGCAAATCGATCAAAATCCATTGCCAGCGTTGGCTGGCACACAGCGCAGCCAGCCCCTCACTAAACCCCAATAGCTGCTGCTCCGTGGTGTGATATTGCTGGCGTTCTTGGGCGGTTAACTGACCAAATGGCAAGAATTCGAGGCGGTTAACGTAGCGTTGCCCCGCCTGTTGCCAGGGCTGTTGATCCAACATAAACCTGGCCCAGCCCTCAGGCTTCTTAAATTCCATGTTAAATAATAGACGCAGCATATTATCCGGCGATGCATCTACGATCAGCACTGATTCGCCGAGTTGTTGTAACGCCCAACCTAATGCGGCCGTTACTGATGTGGTCCCCACGCCACCACGTATCCCCTGCAACCCAATAATAGCCACGCTGCAATTCCTTTACTTGTGTTCGATGAGTTCTGCCAACAACGGCCAACGCTTTATTGCTGCATTTAAATGTTCGCGCTGGGAAATATCGGCATAGTTAATATCTGGCAGATTGAATGTTTGTTTGAGGGCCAGCAGGTCGTTCTGATAAACGTATCCGAACATTATTTTAGGATTTCTCTTGAGACCATTGTCATTCATTCGTGATACATCCTTCTAAAAAAACCACCTTCATCATGTTTATGCTACAGCCTCGAAATTTAGTTACAATGCTAAATCTGATGCGCTTTATTTTCAATGTTAGGTTTATTTCTAGCCTTCCACTAGTAAACTGACCTACATATCTTTTTGCTTTTGTGAGGGTACCATGAGCCCTGTTTTTTTATTGGGCGTTCGCCTACTTTGGGATGAGTTACAGCATATGCCAGTGGGTGGCTTGTGGCTGGTGAATACCGATAGCGCGGAAGTCGCGCTGGCACTGGCTAACAACACCATTGCAGCCCAAAGCGCTAACGCTAAAGTAGCGGTTATTACTGCCGGGAACGCTCCACGGTCATTAATCATGCTGCCAGCCATAGGTGGGCCGGATAAAGTGCGGCTTTTTAACATGCCGGGCGATCAAAAAGTGCTAAGTTATATTACTGACGACCTCACTTGTAATATCGCACCAGAGAACTACCTCATCATCATTGTGAATGATGAGAATATGTGGGGGAATATTCCCGGCGATAATCTTAAATTGTGGTTAAAAAACACCTCTAACTGGGCTAAAGAACAACAATGCACGGTTTTAGTCATCAATCCTGGCTCAGGAATAGACCACACAACCTCTGCGGCAATAAGTGAATATCAATCTCTTGCCGGTCTGGCCTCACTACGCGATCGCGGTGACAGCTACGGTTTTGATATTGCCTGGTGGAGTAACGAACGTGGCGTAAGCGCCCGCCAATTGCTTGATGTTGAATTAAAAGATGGCCAACTTTCACTGCTAAATTCGGAAGTTGTTGCCCCTCAACCACGCAGTGATGAAAAACAGATCCTAAGCCATGTTGCCTTCCTCGAAGGCGCCCCGCCGCTTTCAGAGCATTGGGTGCTGTTCGACAACAACGGCACCGTACTGGATGCCGCACGTTCAGCCCAGGCCGCTACCATCATCTTTATCGTCACTAAAAGTAATCTAGTGGAGGAGCTGGCGCGGCATATTTACACCCTACGCCGTACCCGAGGCAGCGCGCTGAAGATCATCGTTCGTGAGAAGGTGGCATGCCTGCGTGCCACCGATGAACGTCTGTTACTGGGCTGCGGTGCCAACTTGATTATCCCGTGGAATACGCCGCTTTCGCGCAGCCTCAGCCTGATTGAGAGCGTACAAAATCAGGCTTTCTCCCGTCATATACCGGATGATGTGGAGATCCTGATAAGAGCCATGAAGCCAATGGAGCTTAAGGGATTTCAGCCTTTTGATAAGTTTTACCAAGCCATCACCGAGCTGCTAAATAACCCCCTTATCCCGGAAAACAGCCGGGGGGTGTTGGTTTCCCTGCGTCCGGTACCGGGCCTGCGGTCTGAGCAAGCCCTGACCTTATGCCGCCCAAACCGGCTGGGGGATATCGTGACTTTAGGTGAAGATAAGCTGGTGCTGTTCCTGCTGTTCTGCCGGATTAACGATCTGGATACTGCGCTCGGTCACATTTTTCCGCTGCCGGTGGCCGATTTAGTTTCTAACCGAATCGTTTGGTTTGAAGATAATCAGATTGCTGCTGAACTGAATAACATGAAACAGCTCAAGCCCGGTCAACGCAGCCAACCGCTGCCTCACATGGCCGAGAGCACCGATAAACCTGCGAATGTGACCTACGATCAACGTGGCTGGCGACGGGTACCAACACCGGTGACCCTGCTGGCCTCGACCAATAAGGAGGCTGAGCATCATGGACTTGACTGATATTTTCCAACTCGTGTTGCTATGCGCCGTGATTTTCATCCCGCTGGGCTTCATCTCCCGGCGCTATGTACCGCGCCTTCGGGCGCTTTTCCGCACCTACTTTGTGCGGCCCCGCTATGTCAAAAGCGCGGGAATATTGCACCGTCATTCCGTCAAGGCAGACCAACAACATGATTAAACCTAAATCAGCCGCCCCGTTTTCCGGCTGGCAATACTGGCGAGGCCTTTCTGGCTGGAATCTTTACTTCCTGGCAAAGTTCGGCCTGTTGTGGACTGGCTATTTAAACTTTCACCCGTTAGCCAACTTGGTCTTTATGTCCTGGCTGCTGTTCCCACTGCCAAATTTACGGCTGCATAAACTGCGCCACTGGATTGCCATACCGGTGGGCTTTGCTCTGCTCTGGCACGATACCTGGCTGCCAGGCCCGGAGAGCATCGCCGCCCAAGGCTCCCAGCTAGTGGGTTTTAGTCTTGATTACTTGATAGATTTGGTAGAGCGCTTTATTAACTGGCAGATGGTAGGGGCGTTCTTTGTTCTGGTGGTTGCCTGGCTGTTCCTCTCTCAGTGGATCCGGGTCACCGTTTTTGTGGTGGCGATTATGTTGTGGCTAAACGTGCTAACCATTAGCAGCCCATCCATCGCCTTATTGCCTACCGCTACAGCCACCAATACGCCAACCCCGGCGGGTGCCGCCACCGGCAGCCCGGCACCGGCTGTGGGCGGCGGCGACATCCCGGTTCAATCCGGGGCGCCCACCAGCGACAATATCAATAACTGGCTGAATACCTTCTATGCCAGCGAAGCCAAACGGGTCACTACCTTCCCTTCCGCTTTGCCTGCGGATGCTCAGCCTTTCGACTTACTGGTGATCAATATCTGCTCCTTGGCATGGGACGATCTGGATGCCACCGGGCTGACCAACCACCCGCTGTGGTCCCACTTCGATATCCTGTTTAAGAAATACAACTCTGCCACCTCTTACAGTGGACCGGCGGCGATTCGCCTACTGCGGGCAAGCTGCGGCCAGGCTTCCCACAAAGGCTTGTACAGCCCGGAAGATGCCAAATGCTATCTGTTTGATAACCTGGCTAAACTCGGCTTTAAAGAGCAGCTGATGTTGGACCACAATGGCCAGTTTGGCGACTTCCTGAAAGAATTGCGCCAGGACGGCGGGATGCAGGCACCGTTGATAGACCAAAGCGGCCTACCGGTTAACTTGCTGGGCTTTGATAATTCACCGATTTATGACGATGCGGCAGTGCTCAACCGTTGGCTGCAAAATGAACCGGCGGATGGGGCGCGTACTGCCACCTTCTTTAACTTGCTGCCGTTGCACGACGGCAACCATTACCGCGGTGTCAATAAACCCGCAGATTATAAAATCCGCGCCCAGAAGCTGTTTGACGAGCTGGATGCCTTCTTGACTCAGCTAGAGAAGAGCAACCGCAAGGTGATGGTAGTGATTGCACCAGAGCACGGTGCAGCGCTACAGGGCGATAAAATGCAGGTTTCCGGTCTGCGTGATATCCCAAGCCCGACCATTACCGACGTGCCGGTGGGGATTAAGTTTATCGGGATGAAAGCGCCCCATCAGGGTGCGCCAATCGTGATCGATCAGCCGAGCAGTATGCTGGCCATCTCCGAGCTGGTATCCCGCTCCGTGGACGGTAAAAACTTTACTGCCGATAGCGTGGATTGGGATGCGCTGACTAAAAATCTGCCACAGACAGCGCCGGTTTCTGAGAACGCCAATGCGGTAGTGTTGCAGTATCAGGGTAAGCCGTATGTACGGTTGAATGGTGGGGATTGGGTGCCATATCCGCAGTAGGTTGAGATGTGGTTTAGGAGGCCTCCAGACAATGGGGGCCTTTTTTATGCGTCATCGTCCTGCCAGTACAAGGGAGCTTAATTGCACTGACCCCCTATATATCCTGCGCTTGCAGCGGGATATATAGGGTCAAATAATCATCTCCTTACCAAATGATATCCTCGGTTTTTAATGCATCAATTAGCGGCTATTTTTGGCCATTTTCCTCTTGATCGACGGCAAAGCATGCCACCAATTGGCCACCGTAATCTTTCAGCGGCGGTTGCAACTGAGTGCAAGGGCCGAAGCGGCGGCTACAGCGGGCATTAAAAGCACACCCCGGCGGTGGATTCAGCGGGCTGGGCAACTCGCCGGTAAGCTTGATACGCTCACGGCGGTCATCCGGGTTCAACCTTGGGGTTGCCGAAAGCAGTGCCTGGGTATAGGGATGGCGAGGATTATTAAAGATCTGCGCCTTGGAGCCTTTCTCCACACAGCGCCCCAAATACATCACCATCACCTCGTCAGCGATGTGCTCCACCACCGATAAATCGTGGGAGATAAACACATAGGACAAGCCCATATCCTGCTGGAGATCCATCATCAGGTTAAGCACCTGGGCGCGCACTGACACATCCAATGCCGAAACCGGCTCATCGGCAATCACCACATCCGGGTCTAGCATCAGGCCACGAGCAATGGCAATACGCTGACGCTGGCCGCCGGAGAACATATGCGGATAGCGGTCGTAATGTTCAGTCTTTAGCCCCACCTTCGCCATCATGGCCAGCGCTTTTTCACGGCGCTCGGCTTTGCTTAACTCGGTGTTGATTTGCAGCGGCTCCTCCAGGATCTGGCCGACCTTTTTGCGTGGATTCAGTGAACCATAGGGGTTCTGGAACACAATCTGAATCTTCTGGCGGCGCAGCTTCTGAGCCTGAGGATCATGCTTCAGTAAATCCTGGCCCTGATAATGCAGCGCCCCACCGGTAGGGGTTTCAATCATGGTGAGCAACCGCCCGAGGGTGGATTTGCCACAGCCAGACTCACCCACCACCGCCAGGGTTTTACCGCGCTCGAGGGTAAAGGAAACGCCGTCCAGGGCTTTAACCAGGCGCTCAGGGGAGAAAATCCCCTTCTTCACCGGGTAGTATTTTTTTAAATCATCTGCCTGCAACAGCGGTTGCCCGGTAGCCTGTTGGGTACTCATAACGTGGGCCTCCCGGCATCATCAAGGGGGTAATGGCACTTGGACTGGCGGATGCCTTCCAGCAGATTCAGTTCTGGCTCTTCAGCCCGGCACTTGTCTGTGGCATAGGGACAGCGCGGGTTGAGCAGGCAGCCGCTCGGGCGGTCATATTTGCCCGGTACCACGCCCGGCAGTGACGCCAGACGGGCTTTATCTTGGGCAAACTCCGGCAACGCCCGCAGTAGCGCCTGGGTGTAAGGGTGGCGCGGGGCGCGGAAAATATCATGGCTATCCCCTACTTCCACCACTTGCCCGGCATACATCACGATGATCTTGTGGGCGGCTTCCGCCACCAGGGCCAGATCGTGGGTGATCAGGATCAGCGCCATGTTTTCTTTCTGCTGAAGTTCCAGCAGCAGCTCGATGATCTGGGCCTGGATAGTCACATCTAACGCCGTGGTCGGCTCATCGGCAATCAGCAGTTTAGGCCGGCAGGCAATCGCCATGGCGATCATCACACGCTGGCTCATGCCCCCGGACAGCTGATGGGGGTAAACATCCAGCCTTGATGCCGGGTCAGGAATACCCACCAGATTCAACAGGTCGATGGCCCGCTGGCGGCGGGTTTTCTTGTTGCCGCCCTGGTGCACCTTGATGGCTTCCATAATTTGGTAGCCCACGGTGTAGCAGGGGTTAAGGCTGGTCATCGGGTCCTGGAAGATCATGGCGACCTCCGCCCCCACCAGGCTGCGGCGCTCGCGCTCAGAAATCTTCTGTAAATCGCGGCCATTAAATTCCAGTTTCTCGGCCATCACCCGGCCAGGGAAATCAATCAGGCCCATAATAGCCAGTGAACTGACGGATTTACCCGAGCCAGATTCCCCAACAATACCCACTACCTGGCCTTGCTCCACGCTATAGCTGATACGGTCTACAGCACGGAACGGGGTGCCTTCGTCGCCGAAGTGCACCGATAATTTATCTACATTTAATAACGCCATCT
>CBIFWW010000012.1:0-40788 GCA_966186435.1 uncultured Enterobacteriaceae bacterium | reverse complement strand
TTAATCCGTATGTCACTGGTTCGAGTCCAGTCAGAGGAGCCAAATTTAAGAAGCCCGCTTAAGGAAACTTAAGCGGGCCTCTTGCTTTTCTGGCCTTGGACCAAGAGGATAACATCCAGGCCCCTACTGCTTCACGAATATAAAAAACCGGGATGCGGCAAACACCCCGATAAATAAGCTGAAGTCTTTACCCGCCTTTCAAACTCGTTACGCAAGCGTTGGTAACCTTCCCCCAGCTTCACGTTGGTACTGGCGACTTCTTCGGAGAATTGCAACGATTCTGGGTCCACCTTGGCGAATTTACCAAGGCTGGTTTCTGGCCCTACCCGCTCAGTGGAAGGAATTTCGGCGATACCTCAGGCATATGGCCTGACGGGTTTTGACGCAGCATAATAACGTCCTTTCAAATAGTAATGCGGCCGTAGTGGCGCGATTTTGTACCACGTAACCTGGCTAAACCGGCACAATCTATAAGTTACGGTTATCTGTGTAAATACCCTTTAGATAACAGGGGGGCGGCATACTTTTGCGAGCTATCCCTAAAGATTACGTGAAAGGGGCCGCTAAATAAGACTCAGGGACTGGGCAATCGCCGCTGGCTGATTAAAATATCGAAAATACAAATGGATGAAGCTTGAGATGAAAACTAAAAATACGCGAATACCAGAAGCCCCGCGCCGGGCTGCTACCTGGCGCGGATTTATTATCGTGCTGGTGATTGTGGCAGTATTTGTGATCCTAGGGTCGCAGTAATTTAAAGCGCCTGTGACGCTTCCGGGTTGCTGATGTTTACCGGCATCCCCGAGCGGCGCTCCAGCGCTTTTTGGATCTGTGGCTCATAGCCGGATTGCATCCACTGGCGCACGACCGGAGTCACGCTAATCGGCACCTTTTTATCCGATTCATATTCCCCGCGGTTGCGGGACAGCGGTTCATGGGCTTCAACCCACTGGCTACCGTCAGGCTCCGTGGTGTACTTCAGCGCCTGGTCGATAAGCTGCACCCGGGTGCCCACCGGCACTGATTCAAACAGATATTTTATATCGGCATCCCGCAGGCGAATACACCCCTGGCTGACCCTTAAGCCGATCCCGAAGTTGGCATTAGTACCGTGAATGGCGTACAGCTTGCCAATATAAATGGCATACAGGCCCATCGGGTTTTCTGGCCCGGCAGGCACGAAGGCCGGTAGGGTTTCACCACGGCTGGCGTACTCTTTACGAGTATTGGCCGTTGGCGTCCAGGCTGGCGCTTCCTGCTTACGCTCCACTTTAGTGACCCAGTTACGCGGTGTCTCACGCCCTGCCTGGCCGATGCCAATTGGCAGGATTTCTACCGTGTTAGTGCCAATTGGATAGTAATAAATACGCATCTCGGCACTGTTAACAATAATACCCTCGCGAGGGGTATCCGGCAGAATGATCTGGGCGGGGATCACCAGCTGGGTACCGGGTTTGGGCAGGAAGGGATCGACGCCGGGGTTCGCCTCCAACATATTGCTCAGTCCTTGCCCGTGCTGGGCAGCAAAAAACTCCAGCGGCTGGGTGTTGCCCTCTGGAACAGTGATGGTGATGTTACTCCCCACCAACCGGCTACCCGGCGGCGGCAAAGGATAACTCACCGCTTGTGCGGCCTGGGCAGCCATCATCAAGGCGCTGAATGCAAGAAGACGAAGTTTCATACCTTTTCCCTGTATGACGGAGTGTATCTCAATCATAGCCTTTGTTACTGAGCTGTGAAACCTGGCCCCCGGTTAACGCTGCTTTCTGATAATGGTTTAGTGCACGCCAACATAGCGTAACAGCCCAGTAACAAGCGCCGCCACGGCAATCACCGCTATTAATGGCGCTTTGCGCCAGGCGAATAATACCGCTACCGCCACCCCTGCCACCCGGGCGTAACCGGCAAAAGAAACGCCTTCATAGAAGGTGCAACTCATGGCCACGGCGAACAGCAAAGTGGTAGCCCCGTCAGAAAGCAGGCTACGGGCATGGTCAGAGAAGGTCATCTTATTGCCCAACAGCGCTCCAGAAAAGCGCATCAGCCAGGTGCCAAATCCAAGTAACGCCAGGCCTCCCATCAGCCCATAGGTTATGGTCATGATTTTTTCCTTCCGGCTACCAGGCCTGCCAAAGATAACAATACCGGCATACCTACCGGCACAAAGGGAACTGCCACCAGAGTGAGAGCTGCACCAATGCTAGCCCGGGTCAGCGTTACTTTTGATTTAAAGGCCGGCACCACCAGCGCCAGCAAAATGGCGGGAAACACCGCATCCAACCCGATGGTTTGCGGATCGGGTAGAATTTTACCCACCAGCGCTCCCAGTAAGGCACCTAGCGGCCATATCACCGCCACACCAGTGCCACATAGCCAGAAAGCGGCCTGACGTTTTTCCTGGGTGGGTTGGCTTAAGCCGAATACTACGCTCTCATCATTCATAATGTGGCTACCCAATAATAGCACCATCCCCTGCCCCACCAGGCCACGCACCGCAATCCCAAAAGGGAAGTGACGGGCATTAACCAGCAACCCGGCCAGCGCGGCGGCAATCGGGCTACCGCCCGCTGCGATAATGGCAATAAACATAAATTCAGAGGCCCCGGCCAATACTATCAGGGCAGTCAATACCGGGAACCATACCGGGAAGCCCCAGGAAACCGCCAATGAGCCATAGGAAACGCCGACAATACCTACCGCCAGGCACACCAGGGCGATGGCGCGCAACGTGGCATTATCGAGGTGGTGCAACCGCTGCATAATCATCTTATTGATCCATACCGAACGAAAATTCCATTATAATGAACGCAGTGATTCGCCTTATCAAGCGAACGAATTGTTTTATTTACCGAACACTGGGTGTCTATGGACCAACCTATTGAAATTATCTCTCAAAGCTTAGTGCGCGAGCGCACCCGAGCGGGGCTGTCTTTAGCGGAAGTGGCCCGCCGTGCGGGAATTGCCAAGTCAACTCTATCTCAAATTGAAGCCGGGAGCGGCAACCCCAGCCTGGAAACCCTATGGGCATTATGTGTGGCGTTAAATATTCCCTTTGCTCGCTTACTGGAGCCAGACAGCCACCCCACTCAAGTGATCCGCCGGGGTGAGGGGCTAAAAGTGATAGCAAAACAAGCCCATTACGTGGCAACACTGCTAGCAGCCTGCCCGCCGGGTGCCCGTCGGGATGTTTACCTGTTAGAAGCCCAACCGGGTGCCGATCGGATATCTCATCCCCACCCGCCTGGTTCCGTTGAGCATATTATTGTAATGCAGGGCCGGGCGCTGGTGGGGTTAACTACCGGCCCGGAGGCCTTCGAAGCGGGGGATTATATTAGTTATCCCGCCGATCAGGAGCATGTATTTAAGGCGCTGGAGCCAGACACCATGGCCCTGCTGGTGGCGGAGCAGCGTTAACCACATGGTAAAAAAAACGGGGCACGCAATGTGCCCCGCTGTTCAAATCAGGTGATAGCAATCAGGAGTAAAGTGACACCTGCCCTTCCGGGCGGGTTTTAAAGCGCCGGTGCACCCATAGATATTGTTCCGGCGCCCGCAGGATCTCGCGCTCAATCACATGATTCAGATAAACCGCGGCAGCCTGTTCATCATTCTCTGGATAATCCTGCAATTTTGGGCTGATGAACAACTTGTAACCGGAACCATCGCGTTTACGAATTAGTGAAACTGTCAGCATCCCTACCCCGGACAGCTTAGATAGCACAAATGGCCCGGAGCTGGTGGCGGCTTCATTCACACCAAAGAACGGAGCGAATACGCTACCGGCACGGCCATTATCCTGGTCTGGAGCAAACCACACCGCTTCACCTTTACGCAGCTCACTCACCAGCTTACGCAGGTTTTTACGGCCAATCATCGCTTTGTTAGACCGTAAGCGGCCACGAGTTTGCGCCCATTCCATCATTGGATTGTTATGGGGGCGATAGGTAGCCATCATCGGCTGGGAAAGCCCCATCACACGGCCACCAAGATCCAGGGACATAAAGTGGGTGCCAATAACCATCACGCCACGGTTGTCACGCTGGGCGGCCTGCAACTCACATAAACCTTCCACCTGAGTCCACTTATGCATGCGGGCATCAGACCAGAACCAGGCCATGCCGGTTTCAATCAAGGCCATGCCCAATGAGGTAAAGTTTTCAGTTAACACCTGTTCACGCTGGTCTTCGCTCCATTGAGGGAAGCACAGCTCAAGGTTACGGTGAGCAATCCGTTCACGGCGCTTCAGGAAGCGGCGGGAAATGGCACCTAACGAGGAACCCAGGCGCAGTAGCACCGGGTAAGGTAATTGGACGATAAGCCATAACAGACCAAGGCCCAGCCAATGAGGCCAGTATCCTGGGCGTAACAGCGATAATGTGAATAAAGCACGACGATTCATAAGGCTTTCCGGCATAGGAGCAAACTAGCTGATTCTGGCCCACGACCATCATGGAATGGGCATTACGCTCAAAGGGCGCCCCGGTGAGATAACCTGCTTATCAGAAGCCAGGTTTGGAATGGCCGTTAGATAGACAAGGTGTGGGGAAACACGTTGCAGCTGGCCGCTTTAGCGACCGGGAGCAAGTGTGCACGCCGGCCTGTGGTTTAACAATCCCCCCTATTCCGATAAAAGGTCAGATTGTGTAAGAAGTGATATATTTGAGGTAGTTAACAAAAATTAAATTTTGTCTAATTTCGGACAATCACTATAGTTTCAGGGGGTACTCTCTTTTTTTGGCGCTTTTCCACTGCAACAAGATCGTTCACTTCCGCCCATAAGCATGTATTATTTAATGCTAATTAACTCACTTTTAACAAATTGTCCTTTAGTATTGAAGGCGTAACGAACCTGCGCGCTAGCGATATTTTCACAGGCATGGCAAGTCCTAATCTGGTAACCAAAAACAAAGCTAGCCCCGCGTGAATCCGATTTGCTGGCAATCAGTTCGCCGGGTGGCCATGGGCTGGCATCGGGGTGCTGTTTGGCAAAAGTCTGCCAGCCAGCCAGGGCCTCTGGTTTTTCAGCAAAACTGGCTACCTCCACCGCTTTACCTGTCAGCGGAATCAACAGCGTTTCACTATTGGTATTGGCCCGGAAAGGGTATTTTACTTCTGCAATACCCACTGACCCCACTTTTTGCCAGCCTGAAAGGTAACCAACCTCGCCTTTTTTCGCCAAATAACGGGCTGCCCTGGCAGCGTCTACGTTCCCGGATTTTTCAATGGTGGCGATTACGCAGCTATCTATATTGTCCTGGTCATAGCAGCGATCAATATTGCCCTGCCAGACGGCCTTTTGACTAAACACAGTGGCTGCATCAGCCTGTTGAGAAACCGGCTCAGAGGCATTATCACAGCCAGCCAGCGTGAAGGCTAAAACGGGTAATAGCGCGAAAAGTATGTTGTTCATATTGATACCCCTAATACAATTCCGCTAAGCCTATAGCACCTTAATATGTAATGCCATCAGACCGTTCTGGGCATCGAATAATGATTGATAAACCCAAGGTTGATGCCAGGCTCACAGATTGCGGGTAATGCGGTTAATTCCAGCGCTTTCATCGGCATTGCGAATAAGATATGTAAAGACTAATCATTATTACGATTAACGGTTTTCAAGATATTACTGTTGTTTCAAATGCTTGGTCACTACTTTAATTTCAGGCATAAGTTGGTGGTATGTGGTACACCTGATACGTCTTGATAAGCTTAATGATATTATCGCTAGGCATTATTCGGGGGCGCTGGCCACAAAATGAAAAATCACATTGGTCGAGAACCCGCCTGATACATTCTTATGCCCTAAGAGCATATCAGACAGCAATGGTAAACTGAAAATCAGCACATATGAAAAAACCCAAGCTGCTATGCAGCTTGGGTTTCGAATTTGGCGGAAGCGTAGAGATTCGAACTCTAGAACCCTTTCGGGTCGCCGGTTTTCAAGACCGGTGCCTTCAACCGCTCGGCCACGCTTCCTAAGTGGGATGCACTATAAACATCCCCTCGGGACATGTAAAGCATCAATTGATTCGTTCGCCTGAAAAACAACCAAACCCGTGTTATTTGACTGTTTTTGCGGCGAACTGCCGGTTAAAGCAGCATTTTTAACCGGGCTAATCCGGGGATTAATCGTGTTTGATGATGTACAAGTCTTGGGTGTAAAGATTATCCAGCTTGTTTGGCATAAATCCCCCTACCCACGGTTTCACCAAACGGGCGCGAACATAATGGTAAACCGGGATCGCCGGGACATCCTGGGCCAGAATATCTTCGGCTTTCTGATAATCGGCCCCGCGGCTGGTTGCATCGGTGGCTTTAGCGGCGCTCGCCAGGACCGCGTCATAGGCCGGGTTACTGTATTTGGCAGTGTTTTCGCTATCCCCGGTGCGGAAGTTATTCAGGAAACTGGATGCATCATCGTAATCCGCGACCCAGGCATAGCGCACCAGATCAAAGTTACCACTGTGCATAGTATCCAGCATGGTCTTCCACTCCTGATTTTGCAGGGTGGCCGTCACGCCCAAGTTTTTCTTCCACATGGCGCTGGCGGCGATGGCAATCCGCTGATGGGATTCCATAGTGTTGTATAACAGCTTAAAGCTGAGCGGATGGCTTTGATTAAAACCGGCTTCAGCCAGCAGCTTTTTGGCTTCGCTGATACGTTTGTCCATTGGCCAGGCGGCATAATCCGGGCTACGCAGAGTGACCCCGCCAATTTCAGGCTGGCTGATTAGCCACGCCGGGCGTTGGCCCTGAGCCAATACTTTTTCGGCAATGATGTCCTTATCAAGGGCCATATTCAGCGCCCGGCGCACACGGGCATCATTAAACGGTGGCTTGGTGGTATTGAACTCGTAGTAATAAGTGGAGAGGAATGGCTCGACTTTGACCTGAGCGGGGATGCTTTTCTTTAATGCCGCAAATTGATTCAACGGGATAGTGTTGGTGATAGCAATCTCGCCAGCTCTATAGCGGTTAATATCGGCGGTTTCAGAACTCAAGGTCAGATAGCTGACTTTGTTAATTACCGTTTTGCTATCGTCCCAGTACTGTTTATTCCGCTCCGCCACGATCCTTTCATTCACCACCCATTGAGTAGGCACATAGGCACCGTTACCCACGAAGTTTTTTGGCTGGGTCCAGGCTTCACCAAATTTCTGCACCACGCCAGGGTTAACCGGCATCAATGAGGTGTGTGCCAGCATTGGCAGAATTGACGCTGTGGGTTGGGTCAGAGTGATTTCCAGGGTATGGTCATCCAAGGCTTTTACTCCCAAGGTATCCGGTGCGGCCTTGCCATTGGCGATGGCCGCCGCGTTCACCACGTGGGCGTTGCCTAAATAACTAGAGTACGGTGACGCGGTTTTTGGGTCCACCAGCCGCCGCCAACTAAATACCAGATCGCTGGCTTTAACCGGTTCGCCATTGGACCATTTAGCTTCCGGGCGCAGGTGGAATACCCAGACGGTGTCACTTTTTTCCTCCCAACTTGTTGCCAGGCGCGGCTCCAGCTTGCCGTCGGCCTTAACCCGTAACAAACCTTCGAAAAAGTCGCTGTTTAAGGTGGACTCCACATTACTTTCGCCCTTTTGCGGATCTAAGGTAGCCGGCTCGCTACCGTTGTTGCGCACCAGTTCTTGCACCTGGCTGAGCTGGGTGCCGGGGGGCACCTCTGCCGCAACCGCCGACCCACCGATCCCTGCCACCAATAAGGCTAAGCCTGTTAGCATCGTTTTACGTTTTTGCATTTAAGTACCCTGTTGTGTTTTTAGTATTTGCCTCCATAGTCTTAGATGTCGCCAGCTGACAACGCAAATACTTTCAGGCTGATACTTGACATGTTCCACTGATAATTAGCCGAGTAAAGATGGGTAAAAAACCTTCACCGTTTTACACGGCTACCTTATGCTCATTGGTTAACTACACCTGTGATTAGAGAGAATTTTTATGGATCGCATTATTACTTCTTCCCGCGACCGTACTTCGCTACTCAGCACCCATAAGGTTCTGCGCAACACTTACTTTATGCTGAGTCTGACCCTCGCATTTTCAGCGATTACGGCCACACTGAGCACCGTTTTAGCCTTACCCTCCCCGGGCCTGATTCTGACCTTAGTGGGTATGTATGGTTTGATGTTCCTGACTTACCGCACCGCTAATAGCCCGCTGGGTATTTTGTCTGCCTTCGCCTTTACCGGCTTCCTGGGTTATATCCTGGGGCCTATCCTGAATGCCTACTTATCAGCAGGTATGGGTGATGTGATTGGTATGGCGCTGGGCGGCACGGCGCTGGTGTTCTTTGCCTGCTCCGCCTATGTACTGACCACTCGCAAAGACATGTCCTTCCTCGGTGGGATGATCATGGCCGGTGTTATTGTGGTTCTGGTGGGTATGGTGGCTAACATCTTCCTGCAATTGCCTGCTCTGCACCTCGCTATTAGCGCGGTATTCATCTTGATCTCCTCCGGCGCGATCCTGTTTGAAACCAGCAACATCATCCGCGGCGGTGAAACCAACTACATTCGCGCCACCGTGAGCCTGTACGTGTCGCTGTACAACATCTTTATCAGCCTGTTGAGCATTCTTGGCTTCGCCAGCCGCGATTAAACCTTAATAGCTGAAGTATCACCAGGCCCCGCAATGCGGGGCTTTCTTTTTGCCCGCAGGAAAATTTGCTACACTGCCCACCGTTTTATTTAGTTTGCAGGCGAATATGTTAGCGTTTGAAAGTCAGGAAATTGAAACCGATAGCGACGGCTATCTGAAAGACAGCCACCAATGGAGCGAGGGGCTGGCGGAGGTTATCGCTGCCGCTGAAGGTATCCCCCTCTCCCCTGAGCATTGGGAAGTGGTGCGCTTTGTCCGTGATTTCTATTTGGAATTTAATACCTCACCTGCCATCCGTATGCTGGTAAAGGCAATGGCAAATAAGCTGGGTGAAGAGAAAGGCAACAGCCGCTACCTCTATCGGCTGTTCCCGAAAGGCCCGGCCAAACAGGCCACCAAAATTGCGGGCCTGCCTAAGCCGGTCAAGTGCATTTAATGGCGGATGTCAAAATTAGTCCATTCCCGCTGAGGTTGATGGGGTTCTGTCAGCACCTTGTCGACCCTGGCATTGCTGGGGCCTCCGGCTTTTAGCCACGCCATTAGCTTTTCAACCTGCACCTCAGGGCCACAGGCCATCACTTCCACACTGCCATCATCCAGATTCATGGCATAGCCGGTCAGCCCCAAATGGCGGGCCTCGCGCTGAGTGCTGTAGCGAAACCCCACCCCCTGCACCATGCCGTGGACCCAACACATCATGCAAACTTGCGCTTGTTCATGTGGCATAAGCATCGCTCCATTTTTAGTCCGATATAATCAGTTTAACAGCTTGCCCGGTAGTCAATCCGGAGCAATTCGTCAGTTACGTTGCATTTCGCTGCCTTTGCCGCGAAAATGTCCGCCGTTTCTAAACAGGTATTCAGGCAATTTATGACCGTAAGAGTAGTGTTAGCTAAAGGGCGTGAGAAATCATTACAGCGCCGCCATCCATGGGTGTTCTCAGGTGCCGTTGCTAAGGTTGAAGGCAAAGCCACCCTTGGGGAGACCGTCGATGTTGTCGATAGCCAGGGTAAATGGCTGGCCCGTGCGGCCTGGTCTCCTGCTTCACAAATTCGTGCCCGTGTCTGGACCTTTGACTGCGAAGAAAACATTGATATCGATTTCTTCCTGCGCCGTTTACAGCGTGCTCAGCAATGGCGCGATGTGCTGGCCCCCCGTGATGGTCTGGATAGCTACCGCCTGATTGCCGGTGAGTCCGACGGCTTGCCTGGGATCACCATTGACCGCTTCGGCAACTTCCTGGTGCTGCAATTGCTGTCTGCCGGTGCCGAATACCAGCGCCCAGCGCTACTTAACGCTCTGCAAACCTTGTATCCAGAATGCAGCATCTACGATCGTTCCGATGTGGCGGTGCGTAAGAAAGAAGGCCTCGAGCTGACACAGGGCCTGGTGGTTGGTGATTTGCCGCCGGATTTAATGCCTATTGAAGAACATGGCATGAAGCTTCTGGTTGATATTCAACGTGGCCATAAAACTGGCTACTACCTCGACCAGCGCGACAGCCGTTTCTCCACCCGCCGCTATGTGAATAACAAACGCGTGCTGAATTGCTTCTCTTACACAGGTGGCTTCGCGGTTTCAGCACTGATGGGTAACTGTAGCCAAGTGGTGAGCGTAGATACTTCTCAGGAAGCGTTGGATATTGCTAAAAAGAATGTCGAGCTGAACCAACTGGATTTAAGCAAAGCTGAATTCGTTCGCGATGACGTATTTAAACTGCTGCGCAAGTACCGTGACAACGGCGAGAAATTCGATGTTATCGTGATGGACCCGCCTAAGTTCGTAGAAAACAAAAACCAGCTTGCCGGTGCCTGCCGTGGTTATAAAGACATCAATATGCTGGCGATTCAGTTGCTTAATCCCGGCGGCGTATTGCTGACCTTCTCTTGCTCTGGCCTGATGACCACCGACTTATTCCAGAAAATTGTGGCAGATGCCGCTGTGGATGCCGGTGTTGATATACAATTTATAGAACAGTTCCGCCAGGCGGCCGATCACCCGGTGATTGCAACCTACCCTGAAGGGCTGTATTTGAAAGGGTTCGCCTGTCGCGTAATGTGACTTGAAAAGTGAACGTTTAGCCGCATATCTACCGCAGTTAAATGTTCCACGGGAGGTGACTATGATTGCCAGCAAATTTGGTATTGGCCAGCAAGTGCGTCACTCATTGCTGGGATTCCTTGGCGTTGTGGTTGACATAGACCCAGAATATTCGCTGGAAGATCCTGCAGAGGATGAAATGGCTTTCAACGACGAGCTACGGGCATCGCCCTGGTATCACGTCGTGATGGAAGATGATGATGGGGAGCCGGTACATACCTATCTGGCTGAGGCCCAACTGAGCCTTGAGGCTCAAAATGAGCACCCGGAACAACCTTCAATGGATGAACTAGCCGCCTCTATTAAGCGCCAGCTTCAGGCACCCCGGCTGAGAAACTAGCGCTTTCCTCTAAACCCGGTTCGCCGGGTTTTCTATTTGGCTAACCCTAAGCGCGGGATATCTATTTTAGGACAACGATCCATCACCACCTGCAACCCCGCATCCTGTGCCAACACCGCTGCCTGTTCATTGATAACGCCCAGTTGCATCCACAGTGTTTTGGCACCTACGGCGATAGCTTCCTGAGCAACCTCCCAGGCAGCTTCCGAGTTACGGAACACATCCACCATATCAATTTTCTCTGGCACCTCCGCCAGGGTGCCATAGCCTTGCTGGCCCAATAGGGTTTTGCCTGCCACTTTAGGAGAGACAGGTATCACGTGATAACCCTGCTTGAGAAGGTAATCCATTACTTGATAACTGGCCCGGGCGGGATTATCACTGGCACCGATTAAAGCGATGGTTTTGGTACTGGTCAAAATTTCTCTAACATCAGTCTCTTTCATATTTTTTCCTCTTGTTTTAGGGAAGTGTATGCCATCGCACTCTCCGCTTCCACGTAGCCAATATTGGCAGGAGGACAATATTCAAAAATATGTCTATATGTTAAGAGAGAAGATATTCAGAAATCTTTTGATACATACATTACGCGGGAGACGTATGTGAGCCAACATGAAAAATCGTAGCCGTTGGTGTGTAGTGCTTTGTCTTTGGTTACTGCCTGCGGCGGTACAGGCGACGACGCTTTACCTCAATGCTGAAGTGGAGCTATTGGTATTAGATGGCAAGCGCGTTTCCAGCTCATTATTACGGGGGGCAGAGAAAGTTGAATTGGATAATGGCCCCCATCAGCTGGTGTTTGTGATTGAACGCTCGCACCTTCAGCACCTCCCTTTAGTGGCAATATTCGACAGCCAACCGGGGCAAGAAGTGCGTTTTGATTTGTCCCACATGCCCGCATCGCGGGTAGGAAGTAACAATGTGGATATTGATAATTTACGGCTTATAGGCGCACATAATCAGCCCATCCCCTTTCGGTTAGATATTTTACCCATTCCCGTCGGCCAGCCTGGCAATTATGAAGTGGCGACTCGCAGTTACAATCAGGGAAACGGCAAAGCGGCCTCCGCTCAATTCATCAATGTCACCGGTAATAGTGATGGTACCTCTGCAAATTCAGCCGATAGATCTTCACTTAATGAGGATGAACAACAGCTGCGATTTTGGTTCAATCATGCCGATAAACCCACCCGTACCCGTTTTCTGGCTTGGGCAAATCAGCAGCCAGCGGCCGCGCCCCATGATACAGGGCATGGAATAACGAAATAAATCCCCCCACACCTTGCAGCGCTAAATGCTTTCAGTAATCTGTAACCAGATTAACTAACCGGTAGAAAAACATGGAAATGACAACCCGAACTCTGGCTGACCATAAGCATATTGCGTTGGTGGCTCACGACCACTGCAAAGAGATGCTGCTGAAATGGGTTGAACACCATCAGGCGGTGCTTGCCAACCATAAGCTGTACGCCACCGGCACCACCGGCAATCTGATCGCTCGTGCCAGCGGGTTAGAAGTGAATGCTATGCTGAGTGGCCCGATGGGTGGTGACCAGCAGGTAGGGGCGCTGATCTCTGAAGGGAAAATTGATGTTTTGATCTTCTTCTGGGACCCGTTAAACGCCGTGCCACACGATCCCGATGTAAAGGCGCTGCTGCGTTTGGCGACGGTCTGGAATATCCCCGTCGCCACCAACCTTTCTACTGCGGACTTTATTATCAGCTCCCCGAGCTTTAATCAGCCAGTGGATATTCTAATCCCGGATTACCAGCGTTACCTTGCCGCGCGCCTGCAGTAATTCACGGCTTGCTGGCAACAGGCACCCCAATAGCTTTAAGGTCATCCACAAAGATTGACGGTGCCTGTTTATCGAATAACAGCCATAGCCGGTGGCTGGCCCGGGTCATCGCCACATATAATAAACGCCGCTCTTCAGCATCCGGGTAATCTTCCGGCTGCGGCAATAGCGCCTGCTCCATCACTGATTCCCTGGCCGGTGCCGGGAACCCGTCATTCCCCTTCTTCAACCCAATCACGATGGTATGGTCGGACTGCTGGCCTTTACTGGCATGAATGGTCATGAATTCCAGCTGTAGCTTAGGCCAACGGGTGGATGCTTTACTCAATACCGCTGGTTTATTGTGGTGAAAGCGTCCCAGCACCAGGATACGTTCATCCGGGGTGACATAGCCGCTCATCTTATCCAGTAGTGCTTCCAGTTGGTCATCTGGCAATAACACCACCGCTTTTTTATCGCCTTTTCTCAGGCTATTCAACGGCTTGCTCAATTGATGGGGGTTTTGCTGGATAAACTGATTGGCGACCTCGCCTATGCGGTCGTTAAACCGATAAGTGGTATCCAGCGCACAGCAATCCCCCTCACCGAAATACTCGCCAAAGGCGGTGGTCAGTGACAGCTGCGCCCCACTGAAGCGGTAAATTGCTTGCCAATCATCGCCCACGGCAAACAGGCTGGTCTTCGAATTTTGGCGGCGTAAAGCGGCGATCAAGGCCGCCCGCTGTGGGGAAATATCCTGGAACTCATCCACCAGAATATGTTTCCACGGGCTAATAAAACGCCCTTTCTCCAGCACATTGATTGCCTGGTGAATAAGGCCATTGAAATCCACGGCGTCTTCAGCTTTTAACGCCCCCTTCCAGGCCTTCAGCAGCGGGGCCATCAGTTTGATCCGTTTCTGGAACAGATCACGCACCGCTTCCGGGGCCTGAGCGATCATCTCTGCCTGGGAGCCACCCTGCATCCGCATTAATCCCAGCCACCGATCGAGCCTTGGAGCCAGTTGCTTAATGATGGCTTTATCCTGCCAGAACGCCCCTTCCGGTAGCGCCCACTCCAGCTCATCGTTGAGCCACTGCCGCCAGCCATTCGCCTGGGCTTTCTTTTGCTGGCATTGTTCCTGCCAAGCAGAAATTAACAGCTGCTGGCGGCCCACCAGATCGTTTTCCAGATTGCTGACTTTCGGGGTTTTACGGCCCCCTTCGGCAATGATATGCAGTGCCAGCGCATGGAAGGTACGGGCGGTGATAGCATCGGTTTGTAAGCGTTCGGCGATGCGCTCGTCCATTTCACTGGCGGCCTTGCGGCCAAATGCCAGCAGCAGGATCTGCTCCGATGCCGCCTCGCCTCTGACTAATAACCAGCCAGCCCGGGCCACCAGCACCGAGGTTTTCCCGCTCCCGGCCCCCGCCAGCACCAGCACCGATGGCTCACCATTGACCACGGCTTCCGCCTGGGCCTGATTTAACGGGCTGGTTTCAATGGTGTGGAAAAATTCCTGATACTTTTCAAGCATGGCGGAGGTATAACGTCGATTGACGTTACGGCGGCGTTTCTCACCATCATTTAGCCAGGCCTGGCAGGCGTGCCAGAACTCCCGGCAATTCTCAAGCTCTTCCAGCCGGCGGTGGGGCAGCGGCAGCGCACTAAGGGCTTCACGAATGCCTTGCTGGATAGACTCAATTTGACTACGGCGCAGCCAGTTCCCGGTGCGCACAGCACTATCAATCTGCGCCAGCTGTTCATTGAGGACACCGGCGGCAATGGTGCTCATCTCAGTGCTCCAGCTCTGCCACAGCCCGGAGAGATGCTGGTAGAAGCGTTGGGTGTCGCCCCATTCAGTGCCGTGCAAACGCACAACTTTTGATTCAGGCAGCACAAATTCCAGCTCCCCCCATACCAACCCGCGCTTGCAGTTGACCGCCAGTAATTGATTAAACGGGATAAGATATTCGTGGCGATCCCCGCTCACCTTCACCCCTGCCGTCAGAAGTTGCACGCGATCGTAAGGGTGTTGAGCCAGATGTTTACCGAGGGAGGTCGCTTTCAGTTCCATGAGTGAGATATCCGGGTGATTCAGGATGGCGATAAGTTTAACTGCCAGACCAATCACGCTCCACCTTAAAAACACGTTACAATTGGCGCAATTAGCGAATTTTCTATTTATTAGTTGCGAGGAAGCCCATGCGTACCGTTCTGAACATCCTGAATTTCGTGCTAGGGGGATTTCTGACGACCCTCTCCTGGCTGTTGGCAACCATCGTAAGCATCATCCTGATCTTCACCTTGCCGCTCACCCGCTCCTGCTGGGAAATCACTAAGCTTTCCCTAGTGCCCTTTGGCAACGAAGCTATCCATGTGGATGAACTGGAGCCTCAGGGGCGCAACCGCCTGCTGAATGCCGGTGGCTCCCTGCTGAATATTTTATGGCTGATCTTTTTTGGTTGGTGGCTGTGCCTGTTACATATCACTATCGGGATCACTCAGTGCATTACTATTATTGGCATCCCCACCGGGATCGCGCATTTTAAAATCGCCGCCATTGCGCTGTGGCCAGTGGGGCGCAGAGTGGTGCCGGTAGAAGTGGCTCAAGCTGCCCGCGATGCGAACGCCCGTCGTCGCTTCCAGTAAGGCCTGCTTGCCATGTTAAACCCCTTTCTACGCCGCTACACCTGGAACAGTTCCTGGCTATATAACGCCAGAATCTTAATTGCCCTATGCGGGACCACGGCCCTCCCCTGGTGGCTGGGAGAAGTGAAGTTAACCATCCCATTAACCTTGGGGGTGGTTGCTGCCGCACTGGCTGACCTCGATGACAGGTTAACCGGCCGGTTACGTAACCTGATCCTCACCTTAATCTGTTTCTTTATTGCTTCCGTCAGCGTGGAGCTGCTCTTCCCCTGGCCGTGGATCTTTGCCATCGGCCTGACGCTTTCCACCAGCAGCTTTATCCTGCTTGGCAGCCTGGGGCAGCGCTATGCCACCATTGCCTTCGGCGCTCTGCTGATTGCGATTTATACCATGCTGGGGATTTCACTGTTCACCACTTGGTATGAGCAGCCGCTGTTATTGCTGGCCGGTGCCGTCTGGTATAACGTCCTCACCCTGGTTGGGCATGTTATCTTCCCGATTCGCCCCCTACAGGACAATATCGCCCGCACTTACCAGCAGTTGGCTCACTATTTGGAGCTTAAATCACGGTTATTTGACCCGGATATTGAAGATGACACCCAGGCACCGGTGTTGGAACTGGCAATGGAAAACAGCAAGGTCGTGGCGCTGCTTAATCAAACCAAAGCTACGCTATTAACTCGGTTACGAGGCGACCGGGGCCAGCGGGGTACACGCCGGACGCTGCACTATTACTTTGTTGCTCAGGAAATCCATGAGCGGGCCACCTCATCCCATATTCAGTACCGCGCCCTGCGCGAGAAACTGCGCTATACCGACATCATGTTCCGCTTCCAGCGCCTGCTATCACTGCAAGGGCTGGCCTGCCAGCGCCTGGCGACATCGGTACTTTCCCGCCAGCCTTATCAGCACGACCCGGCTTTTGAGCGGGCATTTACCCATCTGGATGCCGCCCTTAGCCGCATCCCCGAGCAGCAAATCAGCAATAATGAGCGCAAAGCGATCGGCTTTCTGGTGAGCAACCTGCAGGCTATTGATGCACAGCTGGCAACTATTGAGTCCGAACAAGCCATCGCCAATAACCCTAACGACACTGAAAACTTGCTTTCAGACGATGGGCTGCACGGCTGGCATGACATTCGCCTGCGTTTGACCCGTAACTTTACGCCGGAATCCGCTCTATTTCGCCATGCCGTGCGTATGTCTGTAGTGCTGTGCATCGGCTATGCTTTTATACAGTTCATTGGGTTACAACACGGCTATTGGATATTGCTCACCAGCCTGTTTGTCTGCCAGCCAAACTATAACGCCACCAAACGGCGCCTGGCGCTGCGCGTAATTGGCACTCTGGTGGGGGTAGCCATCGGCCTGCCGCTACTGCTGCTAGTGCCTTCGCTGGAAGGCCAATTGCTATTGATTGTGATTACCGGCGTGCTGTTTTTTGCCTTCCGCAATGTGCAGTACGCCCATGCCACCATGTTTATAACCTTACTGGTACTGTTGTGCTTCAACCTTTTGGGTGAAGGGTTTGAAGTTGCCTTACCGCGCATCATTGATACCCTTATAGGTTGTGCCATCGCCTGGGCTGCCGTGACCTTTATCTGGCCCGACTGGCGATTCCGCCGACTTTCGTTAATGTTTGCCCGCGCCCTGGATGCCAACTGCCGTTATCTGGACGCCATCCTGGAGCAATACCATCAAGGCCGGGATAACCGACTGGCATACCGTATTGCCCGCCTGGATGCCTGGAACCGGGATGCCGATCTGGCCTCTGCTATTTCTAATTTATCCACTGAGCCAAGGTTAAGCCCGGTATTCCAGGAGACCGCATTCCGCCTGTTATGCCTTAGCCATAGCCTTAACAGCTATATATCGGCCCTGGGAGCACACCGCGAGCAACTGACTGACCCTGGCACTCTGGCCGTGCTGGATGATGCAGTGTGCTACGTAGATGATGCACTGCATCACCTTCCATCAGATAAAGAGAAGGTTGAAAATGAGCTGGCCGGGTTGTCGTCACGTATTGGTTACCTGGAACCCCGGCCTGATACTAAAGATGCTTTAGTGCTCCAGCAGGTGGGCTTACTAATTGCTCTGTTACCGGAGATTGCTTCACTTCAGGAAGAGATCAATCGCTGTCCGGTGTGATAAAGCGGGAAGGCTCAAAGGCCTGCGCCCATTCGCATAGCGCCCGGCGGGTTTCCGCCGGGAGTGCGGCTTCATGCATACCGCTGATGGCCCCTTCCAGTGCGTACAGTACCTTGATGCTGATACTTTTACGAATCGCCCTTAATTTAAGCCAACTTTGCCGTGCACCCAAACGGCGTAGCATGTGTTCATTGGCAATCCCGGCTTCTAGCAACAGCACCTCCAGGGAGAGCGTGAGATTAGGCAGGTCTTTCATCCGCCGCTGCCAAATTTGTTGCTGTTTTTCACGACGGGCCGATGATAAGGCCTGGCTGCAAAGCTCCAAAAGCTTTGGTCGGTTTTTCCAAAGTGTGTCATCCACTTGATAATATTGCAGGCTGACCTGCCGCCCCCGCTTCTTCATCGCCAACTGTGGCATTTGGCGTTCCGCCATATACGGGGCCGTATCTTCACAAGCCCGGAGATAAAGTTCACCTTCTGCCACCATCGCAAAAACCGTGTTATCTACTGACAAGCTGTAGCCACCAAACAGTGCGCGATGATGAATTGCTCCCAACGAAGAGAGGTATTCCTGCGATTTATTAATTCGTTCGTATGAATTTAACGCCATGATTTCTCCATGTATATCAATAAGAAAGCCCCGTTCCTTTATTAGGGGTTCCTGTAACGGCAAAATAGGAGAGTTATCGGTGAACGGCAATCAGAATTTTGGTTTGCATGACGTTGCGCTACAAATTTGCGAGGTGCTTTCCGCTTTTTAGGTTGATCTTAGTTCGTACAGGTATTACTGTATAAACATACAGTATCACAGCAAATGGGAATCACTATGTATACTCAGACTCATGATAATTATGCCGCAACCCTTTCTCGCCACGGGCAATCAACACAACGTCCACAGCGTAATGCAGCGTCCACAGGTTTGATTAGTGAGGTCGTTTACAGTGAAGAACAGCCGGGGGTGACTCAATTACTTCTGCTGCCTTTGTTACAGCAACTTGGTCAGCAATCTCGTTGGCAGTTGTGGCTTACTCCCCATCAAAAGTTGAGCCGTGCCTGGGTGGAAGCTGCCGGATTGCCACTGTCTAAAGTGATGCAGGTTAGCCAGATGAGTCCAATCACCACATTAGAAGCCATGATTAAAGCTTTGCAAACCGGTAACTACAGCGTGGTGGTGGGGTGGCTTCCCCATGAATTAAGTGATATTGAACACGAAATGCTTACTCAGGCAGCCGTAAAAGGGCAGGCAATTGGGTTGATAATGAGACCTGTTCATATGTCTACTAAGGTTCGCAGACCACGTTCTTTGCTAAAAATTCACTCCAGTTTGTATCATTAAGTAAATTTTAAGATTATTCCTGGATTTTATTTTGCGCTGCCGTCAACTGATTGTTAATAAGTCCAAAACCGCATCGCCACTGGGTTTATCGCGATCCGCTCAAAAAGAAGACCGTACAAAAACGATACAATAATGTTTCAATTTGTGTATTTGCGCCCTTTTTTGCTATATGTCTGACGGGCTTCACACTTGTAAGTTTTTAGCGACGTTGTAGACTTTAGCTTGCCAGGGCTACTCATTCTCATAAGCTGAAACAATCAGCACTCTTCAATGGGTTGCCCGGGTGAAGGATTTAACCGTGGGCTTTAAATTTGTTTTAAAGCCTATGGCCATTTTGGATGATAACGAGGCGCAAAAAATGAAAAAGACAGCTATCGCGATTGCAGTGGCACTGGCTGGCTTCGCTACCGTAGCGCAGGCCGCTCCGAAAGATAACACCTGGTATGCAGGTGGTAAACTGGGTTGGTCCCAGTTCCATGACACCGGCTGGTACAACAGCAACCTGAACAACAATGGTCCGACCCACGAAAGCCAGCTGGGCGCTGGTGCGTTCGGTGGTTATCAGGTTAACCCGTACCTCGGTTTCGAAATGGGTTACGACTGGCTGGGCCGTATGCCTTACAAAGGCGACAACGTTAACGGCGCATTCAAAGCTCAGGGCGTTCAGCTGACCGCTAAACTGGGTTACCCGATCACTGACGATCTGGACATCTACACCCGTCTGGGCGGCATGGTATGGCGCGCTGACTCCAGCAACAACCGTATCGGTGACAACCATGACACCGGCGTTTCCCCAGTATTCGCTGGCGGCGTTGAGTGGGCAATGACCCGTGACATCGCTACCCGTCTGGAATACCAGTGGGTTAACAACATCGGCGACGGCAACACCGTTGGTGTTCGTCCAGACAACGGCATGCTGAGCGTAGGTGTTTCCTACCGTTTCGGCCAGCAGGAAGATGCAGCACCAGTTGTTGCTCCAGCGCCGGCTCCAGCTCCAGAAGTACAGACCAAGCACTTCACTCTGAAGTCTGACGTTCTGTTCAACTTCAACAAATCTACCTTAAGGCCAGAAGGTCAGCAGGTACTGGATCAACTGTACACCCAGCTGTCTAACCTGGATCCTAAAGATGGCGCAGTCGTAGTTCTGGGCTTCACCGACCGTATCGGTTCTGACGCTTACAACAACAAATTGTCCCAGCAGCGTGCACAGTCCGTTGTTGATTACCTGGTATCTAAAGGTATTCCAGCAGGCAAAATCTCTGCACAGGGTCAAGGCGAAGCTAACCCAGTTACTGGCAACACCTGTGACAACGTTAAGAAACGTGCTGCTCTGATCGACTGCCTGGCACCAGACCGTCGTGTAGAAATTGAAGTTCGCGGTTCTAAAGACGTTGTAACTCAGCCTCAGGCATAAGTTATAAACGCGTAAAAAACCCCGTTAAAACGGGGTTTTTTTATATCTTTAAATACTGAATGCCCTTGCTGCCCTTACCCTTCTCGACCCTAATCACGTTGGACCAGTTAATTCCGCATCCAGATATCCATTATTCCCAAGCAGTAATGTATAAATAACAAGCAACATTGAGACACAATAAATTCTTATTGCCATCTATCCCAGCTAATTAAACTACCGGATTCTTAAATACCGGCAGCCCTTAGCAGGGGCCAGGAGCCAATATTCAGGACTTGCCTAGCATGGCTTTAAGATTGTCTTTAAGACTGGACATCTGACTGGCGTATTTTTCTTTATGCTCGGCATCTTCAATCAACTGAACGATAGTCTCGGATAAGGTTACCCCGCGACGATGGGCCAGGCCCGCCAGACGTTGCCAAACCAAATATTCCAGGTCGATAGACTTTTTGCGGGTGTGCTGATGTTCTGCATTGAAATGACGCTTGCGCCGGGCGCGGATGGTTTGTTTCATCCGGTTATTCAAAGCAGGATTCATGTGCTTATTAATCCAGCCCATTACCTGAACAGGATCATGCTCAAAGGTCAGAAGTTGATCTACGGCATCACGGGCCGCGCTGGTTTCAATATAACGGGTGATTAACTCGCCTTCCCGGTGCTTTTTAACCAGATATTTCCACTTCCAGCCGCTTTCGAGATTTTCCAGTTGTTGGTATTTCATGCTGTTCTCAAGATGACCGCGTAACTCCCCTCAGAATAACAGTATTTAACGCTTTACGCTCACGGCAAATTTAGTATCCCTTCATTATAACGGCGGAAATAAAGATCTTGCGCCCTTACCCTGTGCGCCTGCCCAAGGCTTACTGTATACTCGCGTTTTTGACAATTAAATTAAAAAACACCACTTTGACCATAAACCGACTTTCATCGCGCGCGCTGGTCCCTGATACCGACGCATATCAGGCGCTGTTTAGCGGGGCTATCATGCCCGAATCCTATTCCTCTGTTTTTGGCGCTGTTCAGGCCCGTTTATCTTATGGTCTGGAACAACTTTGCCATCCTCAGGGATTTGCTCAATTCATGCTGGTGAAGGCCCCAGAAGAAGCTGATTATTTGGGTCTTATTGGCTTAGAAACCCGCAAACTGGTCGCTGAAGGCCAGGGCCTGTACGGTGGCCACTATGACATTAGCGGTAATCAGGTCACCCTCCGCTCTGCCGAGGCTCTAAGTGACAATTTTGCGGCCCAGGGTGAAGTGGTGATCGCACAGTGGGCCGAGCTGGAGCAGCTGTTTGGCTGCGTTCGTCAGTTTAATGGCTCCGTCACACTGCAACCGGGCCTGGTACATCAGGCCAACGGCGGCATTCTGGTTATCCCGTTACGCACCCTGTTAACCCAACCGCTGATGTGGCTGCGCCTGAAGCAGATGGTGGTTCAGGGCCGCTTTGACTGGGTTTCCCCGGACGAAAACCGCCCATTGCCGGTTTCTATACCCGCTTTGCCTCTGTCCTTGAAAGTGATTCTGGCGGGCGACCGTGAGTCTCTGGCCGATTTCCAGGAGATGGAGCCAGATCTGGCGGCACACGCGCTGTATGCTGAGTTTGAAGATACCCTGGTTGTCGATGACGAAGAGAGCATGGCCCAGTGGATGCTATGGGTGAATGACCTCGCCTTGCGCCATCAGCTGCCTACCCTGACGGCGGATGCCTGGCCGGTGATGGTGCGTGAAGCCGTTCGTTACAGCGGCGATCAAGAAATCCTGCCTCTATCCCCGGACTGGTTGTTGACCCAGTTGCGTGAAGCAAATTTATTAATTGAGAGCGATACCATCAGTGGCGAAGCCCTTAAGCAGATGCTGGCCCAACGTGAATGGCGCGAGAGCTACCTGGCTGAGCGGATGCGTGATGAGATCCTGCAAGAGCAGATCCTGATTGAAACCGAAGGTGAGCAAATCGGCCAAATCAATGCCTTGTCAGTGATTGAGTTCCCGGGGCACCCCCGTGCCTTTGGCGAACCGTCCCGGATCAGCTGCGTGGTGCATATTGGCGATGGCGAGTTTATCGACGTTGAGCGTAAAGCCGAGCTGGGTGGCAACATCCACGCCAAGGGCATGATGATCATGCAGGCCTTCCTGATGTCTGAGTTGGATCTGGACCAACAGATCCCGTTCACCGCCTCACTGACCTTTGAGCAGTCTTACAGTGAAGTGGACGGTGACAGCGCCTCAATGGCCGAGCTGTGTGCGTTAATCAGTGCCCTCTCCGGGGTGCCTATCCGCCAGAACATCGCCGTAACCGGCTCCGTAGACCAGTTTGGTCGGGTGCAGCCAGTGGGTGGCTTGAATGAGAAAATTGAAGGGTTCTTCCGGATTTGTGAAGATCGCGGCCTGACAAAAGACCAAGGGATTATTATTCCTGCCTCCAATGTCCGCCATCTGGCGTTGCATCAGGATATTCTGGACGCTATCGATAAAGAAGAATTCAAGATCTGGGCGGTGGACGATATCGAAGATACCCTCCCCCTGTTAACCAACATGGTGTGGGACGGTGAAGGCCGCCCTACCCTGATCCAGGCAGTACAAGAACGTATTGCTCAAGCGAGCCAACAGGAAGGGCGCAACCGCTATCCATGGCCGTTACGCTGGCTGAACTGGTTTAACCATAACTGATCGGACTTGTTCAGCGTACAAGTGTTCGCTAACCTTCGTGCTTCATTAAAATAAGGCTTAAAGTAGACATGGTAGATAAACGCGAATCCTATACGAAAGAAGATCTTCTTGCCTCCGGGCGTGGCGAGCTGTTCGGGGCTGAAGGCCCGCAGCTGCCGGCACCTTCCATGCTGATGATGGACCGCGTGGTCAAAATGACCGAGGACGGTGGCAACTTCGATAAAGGCTACGTTGAAGCTGAGCTGGATATTAACCCTGACCTGTGGTTCTTTGGTTGCCACTTTATCGGCGATCCGGTGATGCCGGGCTGTCTGGGTCTGGATGCCATGTGGCAGCTGGTAGGTTTCTACCTCGGCTGGCTGGGTGGCGAAGGTAAAGGGCGTGCGCTGGGTGTGGGTGAAGTTAAATTCACCGGCCAGGTTCTGCCAACTGCCAAAAAAGTGACTTACCGTATTCACTTTAAACGTATTGTGAACCGCCGCCTAATCATGGGCCTGGCGGATGGTGAAGTGCTGGTTGATGGCCGTGTTATCTACACCGCCAACGATCTGAAAGTGGGTCTGTTCAAGGATACTTCTGCTTTCTAAGCAGCTATCCTGCCCCGGAAATGCGAAACCTCCGCCATGCGGAGGTTTCTTTTTTTAAAGAGACAGTCCATCAGGCAACCAGGGCCTTATCCTCCATCGCCTCTCGCCAGCCTCCCATCCAGTACGATCTTTGATTAAGTGCCTGATAAGGACATATTTCTTTCGGACGCCCGGTAATACCGGCCTGATAACCACGTTGATGAGCCCGTTCCAGACGATCTCGTTTTTGTCTCTTCATGCCTCGTTTCCCTCATTCTTAATCTGGTGGAAATGAAAACAGTCATTGCTGCCGATTGAGCAATCACCTTTATGTTTACCTTGGCCGATTTGATTCGTCAATGCTCAAAATTCATACGAGTGAAACATTCACCAGCTATATTGCTCAGCTAATTTTGGTTAAAAATTAGATAACTTCCTGTGGGCTAAAAGAAAAGCCGCTGCTGAACATTGGCTCAGCAGCGGCTTTATCTTTAAGAAAATTTACTTACGACTGGCGAGCAACCTGGCTGGCAATAGCCCGAGCCTCCTGCTGCCACCCTTCTGCCAAGGTTTTCACCAGGGCATCATAACCATCAGCCTGCTGTTTCAACTCCAGTTGGAATGGGCGCTTAATGAGTTGGCCATTGTTATTCAATAACCACTCGCCACTGACAATCACATGGCCGTCATAGCGGCCCTGGAAGCCCGTCACATTGACGTTTAAAACGGCTTGGTCACTTCCCAACGGTTGTGCTGAAACCACCCACCCCGGCAGACTGGCACTTAAATTTGCCACCAGGGTGGTTTTAAGTTGTTGATCCAGCGGGCTGGCCCACAGATTACTTGTGGCTATCACATATTGCACATCGGTGGTTTGGTAAACCAAACCATTCCCCGCCAGGTAATCTGGGATAGAGACTTGCTCCACCCACAGTAGTTTCCCGCTTTGCCCCTGGCTAGCTGGCGCCACTGGTTGCACCGGCAGCGGCAGTTGATAGTAGGTTTTGTTATCACTACTGCTGCTGCATCCCACCAGCAGCCCGGCCAATATCAGGGGGAGCCATTTTTTCATTGTTTTGCCCTCTTCGGCTGTGGATCTTTTTTATCCTTGGCTTCGAACACCAGCGCGTTACTCTTCTCATTCAGCGTCCGGAGAACCGGCTGCAACTCGCGTAGAACTTGATCCAGGCGCTGCATGTCACCCACCATCTTGTTGTATGCCGCAGAGCCAGGCTGGAAGCCCTGCATGCTGCGGTTCAACTCACGCAGGGTTTTCTGCATATCGCCCGGCAGTTTTTGGGTGGAATCATTGTCGATAAGCTTATTAAGGCTGGAGAGCGTTTTTTGCAGTTCCTGCATGGTGCGCTGGCTTTCATTCAGCGAACTGGTGGCCTGCTGTAGCATCGGGTTAAGCGGCAGATTGTTAATTTTATCCAGAGTATTCACCAGCTTCTGTTGGATTTGGGCTAATCCGCCGGACACGGTTGGGATCACAGTATAGCCGTCGTAATCTTTGGAGTCGGTGATAGACGGTACCTGGGGATAGAAGTCCACATCCACAAACAGCGCGCCGGTGACCAGGTTGCCGGTTTTTAATGACCCCCGCAGGCCGCGCTTCACAAGTTCACTGATGTGATTCATCGAAGGCTCTTCACCCAGCTGATTTTGCAAACGCTCAGGTTCAATACGCACCAGCACCGGAATGCGGTAGTCAGTATCCAGCATCTGCTTCATTCCCCGGACGAAGAATGGCACTCTGGATACAGTCCCGATGCGGATCCCGCGGAATTCTACCGGCGCACCCGGTTGCAGACCACGTATCGAGTCCTTGAAGAACATTAGGAAGTCCATGTGGTTGGTATACAGGGAATCCTGAATGCTGCGTTGGTCGTCAAACAGGCGGAATTCGGAGTGGTCTTTCACCGGCTGCCCGATATCCCAGCCGTCCGGTACGTCAAAGCTAACACCACCGCTGAATAATGTAGTCAGGGAACCCACCTCGACGCGCATCCCGGCGGAGGTCAGATCCACCGCAATACCGCTGTCTTTCCAAAACCGGACATTACTGGTAACCAGGCGATCATTTGGCGCGCTGATAAACAGCTGGTAACTGATAGTACGGTTGGCCGCATCAAAGGTGCTGGTTTCCACGGATCCCACGCGGTAGCCACGGAAAAGTACCGGGTCACCTGGGTTAAGCTGCCCGGCTTTTTCGCTATCCAGCATGATACGAATACCTTTGGCATCCGGTGGTGCCAACGGCGGTGCATCCAGCAGATCATAGCGCTCAGTCGCCGTGCCCTTAGTACCGGGCTGAAGTTCGATATAGGCCCCGGAAAGCAGCGTATTCAGGCCGGTGACACCTTCACGGCCAATCTGTGGTTTGACTACCCAGAACACCGAATCACCGTGGAGCAACTTTTCCATACCGGCGTTAAGGCGGGCTTTAATTTCCACGTGGTGCAGATCATCCGTCAGCACCGCGCTTTCCACCACCCCCACATCCACACTGCGGCTTTTGATTGCGGTTTTCCCACCCTCAATGCCTTCGGCATTGGTGGTAATTAGCGTCACTTCTGGCCCTTGATGGCTGTAGTGGTAAAACAAGATCCACGCCCCGATCAGCGCAGTCACGATCGGGAAGATCCAGACCGGAGAAAAACGTTTAAGCTTCCTCACCTTGGCTTCCCCGTTTTTAGTTTCCATGCTCTACAGGCTCCTCATGGGCCGAATCAGGCAAGCGGTCCCACAATAACCGTGGGTCAAAAGCCGCTGCCGCAAACATTGTTAGAATCACCACTAAGGCAAAGAGTAATGCCCCGATGGCAGGGTAGATATTCATTAGCGCGCCCATACGAACCAGGGCTGAAAGTACCGCAATAACAAACACGTCAATCATTGACCAGCGGCCAACAAATTCAACAATCTCATAGATTAAATGCATCCGTTCGCCATCACGATCCACAATACCTTTGGTATCAAGACACAGCCAGCCAATAGCGAGCATTTTTAAAGTCGGCACCATAATACTGGCCATGAAAATCACCAGCGCCACCGGCCAGGAGCCTTCGCTCCATAGCAATATTACCCCAGCCATGATGGTGGAAGGCATATCGCTCCCCAGCAAGTTGGTGATCATAATTGGCAAAATATTGGCCGGAAGATAGAGCATGATGGAGGTCACCAGCAGCGCCAGTGTCCATTGCAGGCTGTTTTTACGCCGCACATGGCCGTGGCTGTGGCAACGAGGGCATTCATGTTGGTCAGCCGGTAAAATGGCGGTACAGCAGGCGCAGGAGCGTAAGCCCTGACGTATTCCCTGCACACCGATTTTAAACGGCTGATTGATGGGCGGCATTGGGGCAATATCGTCCCATAACCAACGCCGGTCGACACACTGGAATACCCGGAGCTGCAAAAAGCAGAACAGGCACCAGGGCAGGAAGCTACTCCCCACCCCAACATCGCCATAGGCCATCAGTTTAACGAAGCTGACCAGCACGCCGGCGAGAAATATCTCCGCCATACCCCAGCTTTTCAGGTGGAAGAAAACCCAGGCCAGCCGTTTTTTTAACCGCAGCGTGAGGTTAACCCGGTTAACCAATAGCAGAACGGTGACCAGGCAAAAGGCGGGAACCAGCTGTACAAACAACATAAAGAAGGTACCCAGGCTGGCGTAATCTTCAGAAAACAGCACATCCGGGATTTCGAGCAAAGAGACTTCGCTGGTGATGCCGCTCACCTTCATACTCACGAAGGGGAACAGGTTCGCCAGCAACAGCATAAACAGGGCAGCTAAAGAATAAGCTGTGGGTCGTTGGCGACGGGCCGACCAGCGCGTGGTCAACCCGGTGCCACAACGTGGGCAATGTGCCTTGTGGCCTGACTCCAACGGAGGAAGTGCCACTAACAGGTCGCATTGAGAGCACAGAATAGGGTTTGCCGTGCTGTGCAACGTACTCATGGACACTTCCTTTTAATTATCCGCCGTTTTTAAGAGACTCAAGATGTTCCCAGCGTTCAAAAGCCTCTTCCAGGGCTTGCTCCGCCGTCGCCAGGTCAGCCAATACCTGTTGGGTATGGTCATGGGCCTGGTTAAAGAAGGCCGGGTCGGCCACCTGAGATTGTAAATCACCCAGTTTGGCTTCCAGCTCTTCCATCAGTTTTGGCATACCTTCCAGCTCGCGTTGCAGGTTATAGCTTAGTTTGTTGGCGCTGCGTTTGACCGTTTCTGGCTTGGCCGCTGCCGGCGCCGCTTCAGCTTTAGCCGCAGCAGGCTTGCGCATTGACTGATACTGGGCCTGTTGTGCGCGGGCATCGTGATAGCCACCCACATACTGGCCGATACGCCCCTGGCCTTCGAAGATCCAGCATTCGGTCACGGTATCATCAACGAATTGACGATCGTGGCTGACCAGCAGCACAGTGCCCTGATAGCCATCGATCAACTCTTCCAACAATTCAAGGGTTTCGACATCCAGGTCGTTGGTCGGTTCATCGAGGATTAATAAATTGCTTGGCTTTAAGAACAGACGAGCCAGCAGCAAGCGGTTACGTTCACCGCCAGACAGCGCACGCACCGGGGTCATGGCCCGTTTCGGATGGAATAAGAAGTCCTGGAGGTAGCCCAGAACATGGCGCGGTTTCCCGTTTACCATCACTTCCTGTTTACCTTCCGCCAGGTTGTCCATCACGGTTTTATCCGGGTCCAGCTCGGCACGGTGCTGGTCGAAGTAAGCCACTTCCAGCTTGGTACCGATATGCACTTTGCCGCTGTCAGCCTTTAACTGACCGAGGATCAGTTTGATCAGCGTGGTTTTACCACAGCCGTTCGGGCCGATCAGGGCGATTTTATCGCTACGCATAATCTGAGCAGTGAAATCGGAAACTAGCACCTTGTTGGCGACTGAATAATGCAGATCTTCGATTTCAGCGACAATCTTGCCGGAGCGGCTGGCCTCTTCCACCTGCATTTTGGCGTTGCCCATCACTTCACGGCGTTCGCCACGCTCCATACGCATGGCTTTCAGCGCACGGACCCGGCCTTCATTACGGGTGCGGCGCGCTTTAATACCCTGGCGGATCCACACTTCTTCTTGGGCCAGTTTGCGATCGAACTCAGCATTTTGCAGTTCTTCCACCCGCAGGGCTTCTTCTTTCGCCACCAGGTATTTGTCGTAATCACCCGGGTAAGACACGGCCTTACCGCGATCCAGATCGACAATACGGGTCGCCATATTGCGGATAAAGGAACGGTCGTGGGAGATAAACACGATGCTGCCCTGGAAGGTTTTCAGGAAGCCTTCCAGCCAATCGATGGCTTCAATATCCAGGTGGTTAGTTGGTTCATCCAGCAACAAAACGCGAGGGGCACTCACCAGTGCACGGCCCAAAGCGGCTTTACGCAGCCAGCCACCGGATAATGCCGACAACTGGGGGTTAGGGTCAAGGCCCAGCTGCTCCAGCACTTCATTAATACGGCTGTCCAGTTGCCACAGCCCCTGGTGGTCCAGCTGTTCCTGAATCTTCGCCATCTGGTTGAGATTGCGATCGCTCGGGTCGGTCATGACCTTTTGGGAGATATCATGATAAGCCTTAAGGATTACTGCCTGTTCAGCCACACCTTCCGCCACAAAGTCATAGACCGTACCCGCCACATCGCGCGGTGGGTCCTGTTGCAGACGGGCCACAATGAGATCCTGTTCGTAGATGATACGGCCATCATCCAGCGGGATTTCTTTGTTGAGGATTTTCAGCAAGGTGGACTTCCCTGCCCCGTTACGGCCCACCAGACAAACGCATTCGTTTTCTTCGATGTGCAATTCGGTGTTGTCCAACAACGGCGCGTCACTAAAAGACAACCATGCGCCGTGCATACTAATTAATGACATCTACTTATCCTTTATTCACGCGGGTAATCAACCAGCAGTTGTGGATCTGGCGGTTACGGGCAAAGTCCTGGGACAGAGTTTGATGGGTGATTTCTTTTGCCTCTAACCCCAGGGCGGCCAGACCCTCGAGATCCATCTTGAACCCGCGTTTGTTATTGGAGAACATAATGGTGCCGCCAGCGCGCAGCAGGCGGTTTAAATCTTTCATCAGCGCCAGATGGTCGCGCTGCACGTCAAAGGTATCTTCCATACGCTTGGAATTAGAGAAGGTCGGCGGATCGATAAAGATCAGGTCGAATTTCTCCTGGGCATCCCGCAGCCAGGACAGACAATCAGCCTGAATCAGGCGATGGTTACGGCCACTCAGGTTGTTGAGCCTTAGGTTCTTCTCCGCCCATTCCAGATAGGTACGCGACATGTCCACGGTGGTGGTGCTACGTGCCCCGCCAAGACCAGCGTGCACACTGGCGCTGCCGGTATAAGCAAACAGATTCAGGAAATCTTTGCCTTGGCTCATTCGGCCTAAGGTGCGGCGGGCGATACGGTGGTCGAGGAACAAACCGGTATCCAGATAGTCCGTCAGGTTAACCAGCAGGCGGGCGTTATATTCACCCACTTCCAGGTAGTTACCTTTCTCAGCCATTTTCTGATACTGGTTATTACCCTTCTGGCGCTCACGGGTTTTCATGATCAGTTTATTCGGGGCAATTTCCAGCACCGCCAGGGTGGCGGAGATCACATCAAACAGGCGCTGACGCGCTTTGGTGGCATCGACAGTTTTCGGCGGCGCATATTCCTGAATTACTACCCAATCCTGATAACGGTCCACGGCCACGTTGTACTCCGGCAGATCCGCATCATAAATACGGTAACACTCGATACCCTCTTGGCGTGCCCACTTATCCAGCTTTTTGGCGTTTTTACGCAGGCGGTTGGCATAGTCTTCGGCGATGGTCATGGCCGAGGCCTGGCCGCCGTTGGCTTGCTCTGCCAGTTGGTAGTTTTTCTGCACACAGTCCAGCGGGCCGTTTTTGGCTTTGTACTGGCGATCGGCACGCAGTTGCAGGCAGTTCAGCAAATCCGGGGAGGCGCTGAAAATAGACAGACGCCAGCCGCCAAATTGGTTTTTCAGAATCCGGCCCAGCATGTTGTGCAGCGCAATCAGCGCCGGTTCGCTCTCCAGACGCTCACCGTAAGGCGGGTTGCTGATAACCGTACCTACCGGGCCTTCCGGCAGTGGGTTTTTCAGCTGGGCAACGTCACGGGTTTCAAAGCTGATTAAGTCAGCCAGGCCGGCGCGACGGGCGTTGGTGCGGGCGCGTTCAATCACCCGGCTGTCGTTATCGGAGCCGTAAAAACGGGATTCATAAGCCGCCAACCCGGCACGGAAACGGGCCTGGGCATCAGAACGTACTTCGTTCCACATTTCTGCATTGTGCTGCGCCCAGCCAGTAAAGCCCCAGTGCAGGCGGTGCAGGCCCGGCGCACGGTCGGTGGCGATCATCGCGGCTTCAATCAGCAGAGTACCGGAACCACACATTGGGTCCAAGAGCGGGGTGCCCGGCTGCCAGTCGGAACGTTTAACGATGGCCGCTGCAAGAGTCTCTTTGATAGGGGCCTGGCCGGTGGCGTCACGGTAGCCACGCTGATGCAGGCCTTCGCCGCTCAGGTCGATAGCAATGCTGGCTACGTCTTTATTCAGCCACACATTAATACGCAGATCTGGGTTCTCGCGGTCCACGTTCGGGCGCGGCAACTGCTTACGGGTAAAGCTGTCGACGATGGCGTCCTTTACCTTCAGGGCGCCATACTGGCTGTTACGGATGGTGTCATTCAGGCCGCTGAAGTGCACCGCAAAGGTGGCTTCCGGAGCGAACATGGAAGTCCAGTCAATGGCCTGCACGCCGAGATAGAGATCGAGATCGCTGTATACTTTGCATTCGCCCAGGGGCAAAAGAATGCGCGATGCCAGCCGGCTCCACATCAGGCTCTGGTAAACCAGGCGAGTGTCACCCTGGAAATGCACGCCGCCCTGGACAACCTTGCACTCGCTGGCGCCGATGGTTTCCAGTTCTGCTTTTAATAACTCTTCGAGGCCACGTGCCGTACTGGCAAACAGAGAATTCATATCGTCACTTATCTTTCATATAAAATTGCCGCGCATTATAGCTAATCCGCGACACATGTCATAAAGTTGCCCTTCATTACTTGCATGGAGAGCACCATGATTTCCCTATCCCGTCTGTATATTCATCCGGTGAAATCGATGCGTGGGCTAAAAGTTTCCCACGGGCTGGCAGAATTGAGCGGTTTTGCCCAGGACAGAGCATTTATGGTGACGGAACCGGACGGTACCTTTATTACCGCTCGCCAGTTCCCGCAAATGGTGTTGTTCACCCCGGCGCTGACCCATAACGGACTGTGGTTAACCGGGCCGGATGGCAGCAATGCCTCCGTGCGCTATCAGGATTTCTTACCCCAAGCTGCCGCCACAGAGGTATGGGGCAACCATTTTACGGCTTTTATCGCCCCGGATGCTATCAATCAATGGTTGAGCGGCTTCTTTTCCCGCCCGGTTCAGCTACGTTGGGTAGGCGAAGACCCTAGCCGCCGGGTGAAACAGCATCAGGAAATCCCGCTTTCCTTCGCCGATGGCTTTCCATTCCTGCTGACTAACGAAGCCTCGCTGCGGGATTTACAGAAGCGTTGCCCGGCCAGCGTAAGTATGGACCAATTCCGGCCAAATCTGGTGGTGACCGGCGCAACCCCTTGGGAAGAAGACAGCTGGAAAGTGCTGCGCATTGGCGGGGTAACCTTTGATGTGCCTAAACCCTGTAGCCGCTGTGTCTTTACCACCGTTAACCCCGAGCGCGGCAAAAAGCATCCCGGTGGCGAGCCGCTCAAAACCTTGCAGAGCTTCCGCACCGCTCTGGACGGCAAAGACGTCGACTTCGGCTTGAACCTGATTGCCCGCAGCAGCGGCGTAATTCGGGTGGGTGATCAAGTGGAGATATTGGCGTCCCATCCACCACGGGTGTATCGCGCCGCAGAAATGGAAAGCACCGTTGAGGTGACCGCCCCCGTAAGCCAGGTAGATATCAAGTGGCAAGGGGTGTCATTTAAAGGCAATAACCAACAGGTGATTCTGGAGCAGTTAGAGCAACAAGGAATTCGCGTGCCCTATTCATGCCGGGCAGGATTATGCGGCTGCTGCCGGGTCAAAGTACTGGAAGGAAGAATCACACCACTGAAGAAAGGGGCGGTGGCTGAGGATAACTCAATTCTATGCTGTAGTTGTGTACCGGCCGGGGATATAAAGTTAGCGCCAGTTTCATAAAGCCCGCGGCCTGACAAGCTTTAAACGGCTTGATCGAGGCTCATGCTAACGGTGAGTTGCGGTACCAACCGGTCATTCATCACTTTAATCGCATCACCCAATTGCATGGTACGGCCGGAGAGCATTAAGCCAGGTTGTGCCAGCAAACATAATGAGGCATTGTCCCCGGATTCAACCACCAACAGGTTAACCTGTTGGTTATCCTCACTTAAGTATACTACCGCACCATCACCGGGCAGCGGCGACCACTCCAGGTGCTGAGCGGTGAAGTGCCAACTTTTTGGCATTTGCGGTTTTAAAAAGCGTATCGCCACCAGCGCATTTAATACTAATTCCGCCCGCTGCTCATGGCTTAATTCTAGCTCACGACATTTCTCTTCAAAGGAGAAATAAAGCGCGGCATCTTCAACGCAAAATCCACAATGATAGAAGGCATCTGGCGTAAGCATTTTACGGGGGAAGCGCGAACGGAAGATCATGCCATTGGCAAGATCCAACATCATCCGATCATGCTCTTCATCAAAATACCAACGCCAATTGTCGTCAGGCTTAATACGCATAATTTTTGACCCCATCGTTCAATCGGTCGACAAATTGCTTCCGTGCACCGCTTCTCTATGAATGAGTAATGAATGATTAAAATGTTCAAATTAGCAACAGTTGAGAAATATAAAGCAACCAGGGCTAAAAATAAAGCCCTGGTCAAGTATGATTGTTCAGATATTAGAGGTGGGTAAGGATTTCTTTAATCAACGGAGGGCCTTTAAAGATAAAGCCAGAATATATTTGCAGCAGAGTGGCACCCGCCGCTATTTTCTCACGAGCGGCGACCACTGAATCAATGCCACCGACACCAATAATTGGCAAGCGGCCGTTTAATTCTTGCGATAAGCGGCGTATTACTTCGGTGCTTTTTAATTGCACCGGCCGGCCACTCAAACCACCAGCTTCTTCACAATAATCCATCCCCTGTATCAGGCTGCGGTCAAGGGTGGTATTGGTTGCGATAACCCCATCGATATTGTGACGAACCAAACTATCGGCCACCTGAGCCAATTCTTCTTCCGTTAGATCGGGGGCAATCTTTACCGCCACTGGAACATATTTATGATGGATTTCCTGAAGCGCCCGCTGTTTATTTTTAATAGCACTGAGCAAATCATCCAACGCTTCACCGTATTGTAATGAGCGTAACCCTGGTGTGTTAGGGGAAGAAATATTGATGGCGATGTAACCGGCATATGGATAAATTTTATCCATGCAAATCAAATAATCGTCCTTACCCTGCTCTACCGGCGTGTCTTTATTCTTACCAATATTAATCCCCAAGATGCCGTCAAAATGCGCTTTTTTGACGTTCTCAACTAATTGGTCTACGCCATGGTTATTAAAACCCATGCGGTTAATTAGCCCTTCAGCCGCCACCAGGCGGAATAAACGCGGCTGTGGATTACCCGGCTGCGGGCGTGGGGTGACGGTACCAATCTCCAATGAACCAAAACCCATTGCCCCCAGGGCATCGATGCATTCGCCATTTTTATCCAGCCCGGCAGCAAGCCCTAATGGGTTTTTAAACGTCAGCCCCATACAGGTCACTGGCTTAGCCGGAACATTTTGGCGGATTAGCCATTCCAGGGGGGTACCACTAATACGGCGTAATTGCTGAAAGGTTAATTCGTGGGCGCGCTCGGCATCGAGCTGAAATAGTGCTTTTCGAACGAAGGGGTAGTACATGAACTCTCCTGGATTCCCGGTGCAAACCGGGGCGCTATTATTATGCATCTCGCAGGGAAAGGGAATTGACCTGTGGCAAATAAAACGCCAACCAGGCAAACGTTTTCTTAACGGGTATTGTGCGCTTTAGTGCTATTCCATCCCGGAATAATCATTTATTTAATCGACTCGGTTTCCCGGGCGGCTCGTTAAGACGTTTAACAGAGGCACAACAGATCGTTATAAGAAATGCTTTTTATGGCCGTCATCATTGCCGTCGCCGGCCTGGCGTACAGCGCAAAAAAAGCCCCTGCGAGAGGGGCTTTCACTGCAGGATGTTGGCTTAAGCCAAGGCTTTGGTGACTTTCTCGTAAAGGTCGCCAGAGAGATTCTCCAGCCCTTTCAGCTGCTCCAGCGCCCCGCGCATCAGCTGCTGGCGTTTGGCATCGTAACGCTTCAGGCGGATCAGCGGCTCAATCAGACGTGACGCCACCTGCGGGTTACGGGTGTTCAACTCGGTAAGCATTTCCACCAGGAATTGATAACCACTGCCATCGGCGGCGTGGAACGCAGCCGGGTTAGCGCTCACGAAGGCCCCAATCAGGGAACGAATGCGGTTCGGGTTGCTCAAGCTGAAGGAGCGGTGGTTCAGCAGCTTACGCACCTGCGCCAGCACATCATCAGCCGGGCTGGTGGCTTGCAGGATAAACCACTTATCCATCACCAGACCGTCCTGATGCCACTTGTCATCGTATTCCGCCATCAGACCATCGCGGCATGGCAGTTCAGCGGCAACAGATGCCGCCAGGGCTGCCATGGCATCAGTCATATTATCCGCTTGATGGAATTGGCTGCTAACCAAACGGTCTGCCAGGTCTTTATCGCCAAAGGCCAGATAATGTAGGCAGGTGTTACGCAGGCTACGTTTACCAATATCGCTATGGTCGATGCGGTAGCTGTCGAGTTTATTGGCGTTGTAAACCGCGAGCAGTTCATCGGCCAGCTCTTTAGCCAGGGTCACCGTTAGAGCATGGTGGACGGCGGCAATGGCCAGTGGGTCGATGGTCTGGAACAATTCTGCAATTTCATTCTGGCTTGGCAAAGTCATGATCTCTGCCGCCAGAGCCGGGTCCAAATTCTCATCCAGCAAGATAGCGCGGAAGGCATCGGCCACATGCAGCGGCAGCGATAACGGCTGGCCCTGCTGATGACGGGCGACATTCAGGCGGATATAGGTGCCCAGCAGGCTCTGTGCCGCATCCCAGCGGGAGAAGTCATTGCGGGCATGGCGCATTAGGAAGCCAAGCTGCTGATCGCTCCATTTATATTCCAGTTTTACCGGGGCTGAAAACTCACGCAGCAGCGAAGGCACCGGCTGGAAATAGACGTTATCAAACACAAAGGTTTGCTTCGCCTTGGTCACATTTAGCACGTGGTGAACCGGGTGGCCGTCCTTCTGCAACGGGATCACCTTACCTTCGTTATCGTAAAGTTCGATATCGAAAGGAATGTGCAGCGGCTGTTTCTCCGCCTGGTCCTGAGTGGCTGGCGTATGCTGGCTGATGGTCAGGGTGTATTGCTCGGTTTCCGGATTGTAGTCATCCTGAACACTCAATACTGGGGTACCGGACTGGCTATACCAGCGGCGGAAATGGGAGAGATCCACATTGGAAGCATCCTCCATCGCCTGGACAAAATCGTCGCAGGTGGCGGCGCTGCCATCGTGGCGCTCAAAGTACAGCTGCATCCCTTTTTGGAAGTTGGTTTCGCCTAGCAGCGTATGCAGCATACGAATCACTTCCGCCCCCTTCTCATACACCGTCAGGGTATAGAAGTTATTCATCTCTATGACCATATCCGGGCGGATTGGGTGTGCCATTGGGCTGGCATCTTCAGCAAACTGCATCCCACGCATGGTCCGCACATTGCTGATGCGGTTAACCGCACGGGAGCCTAAATCAGAGCTGAACTCCTGATCGCGGAACACCGTCAGCCCTTCTTTCAGGCTGAGCTGAAACCAGTCGCGGCAGGTCACCCGGTTGCCGGTCCAGTTATGGAAATATTCGTGGCCAATAACCCGCTCAATATTGAGATAGTCTTTATCGGTGGCGGTTTCCGCCCTGGCCAGCACGAATTTTGAGTTGAAGACGTTCAACCCTTTGTTTTCCATGGCGCCCATGTTGAAGAAGTCCACCGCCACAATCATATAGATGTCGAGGTCGTACTCCAGGCCAAAGCGGGTTTCATCCCACTTCATGGAATTCTTTAGGGAAGTCATGGCCCATTCAGCGCGATCAAGGTTCCCACGATCGACAAACAATTCCAGCGCCACATTGCGGCCAGAACGGGTGGTGAAGCTATCGCTCAGCACGTCGAAATCCCCGGCCACCAGCGCAAACAGGTAGCTAGGTTTCGGGAACGGGTCTTGCCACTGCACCCAGTGGCGGCCTTGGTCCAGCTCACCGTCGGCAACGCGGTTGCCGTTAGAGAGCAGGAACGGGTACTTGGTTTTATCAGCAATGATTTTGGTGGTGAACCGGGCCAAAACATCCGGGCGATCCAGGTACCAGGTAATGTGGCGGAAGCCTTCTGATTCACATTGGGTGCACAGCGCTTCGCCTGATTGATACAGCCCTTCCAGGGCGGTGTTCACCGCCGGGCTGATTTCATTAATAATGGTGAGCAGGAAACGCTCCGGCACATTGGCCAGAATCAGCGCCCCTTCTTCAAGACGGTAGTCTTTCCACGGATTATTATCGATAGCAATGGAGACCAGCGTTAACGCTTCGCCATCCAGGCGCAGCTCGGCACCTGCTTCACCTTGACGCTGCACCTGACTTACAGCGGTGACGGTGGTTTTTGTGGCATCAAGATCAAAGGTCAGGTCAATATCAGTGATGGTGTAATCCGGCGCGCGATAGTCGTGGCGGTATTTGGCCTGTGGTAGTTGTGTCATAAAAAACCTTCTGCATCTTCCGTAAGTTAATTTAAGCCAGTCTATTCCTGTTGCGGTAATGTTGCCACGCGGAATCTTCATCTTTTCAGTCATCAAATCATTTATGGTTACAAACCGATAACAGGCGGCACGAATTGCCCTCGACCCTTCAAACCCGTTGTGTTGTGATTCAGGTTTAATAAACTGATAATCAGGTTATACTCCCGCGTCTTTATCTGAATAGCCATTGATGGAAACGCTCCTGTGAGAGGATGCTGCAACGCGCCATGACACAATACGCTTCCCCGATATTACACTCCTTGCTGGATACCGACGCTTACAAGCTCCATATGCAGCAGGCGGTATTCCACCGCTACAATGATGTCCACGTGGCCGCTGAGTTTCGCTGCCGTGGTGATGATTTACTCGGTATTTATGCCGATGCTATCCGCGAACAAGTGGAGGCGATGCAGCACCTGGCGCTGACCGAAGAAGAACACACTTGGCTTGCGAGCCTGCCCTTCTTCCAGTCTGACTACCTCAATTGGCTGAAATCTTTCCGCTACGATCCCGCCCAAGTCACCATTAAGAACAACCATGGCAAACTTGATATCCGCCTGGAAGGCCCCTGGCGGGAAGTGATCATGTGGGAAGTTCCCTTGCTGGCGGTAATCAGCGAAGTAATACATCAGTACCGTACCCCGGAAGTCAGCGTCGAACAGGCGTTGGGCCACCTGGAAACCAAACTGGTGGATTTCAACAAACTGACCGCTGACGTGCCGCTAGAACAATTCCGCCTGATGGACTTTGGCACCCGCCGCCGTTTCTCCCGCGAGGTGCAGTTCGCCATTGTGGAACGCCTTAAGCAAGAACCGTGGTTTGTCGGCACCAGTAACTATGACCTGGCCCGCCGTCTGGATCTGACCCCAATGGGGACCCAGGCACATGAATGGTTCCAGGCTCATCAGCAGATCAGCCCGGTTCTGGCTAACAGCCAACGGGCCGCGCTCCAGGCCTGGCTGGATGAATACCCGGATCAGCTGGGTATTGCCTTAACCGATTGCATTACCATGGATGCCTTCCTACGTGATTTTGGCACCCAGTACGCCACCCGTTACCAAGGTTTGCGCCATGATTCCGGGGACCCGGTTCAATGGGGTGAAAAAGCCATCGCCCATTACAATACGCTGGGGATTAATCCGCTGAGTAAGACCCTGGTCTTCTCGGATAACCTCGATTTGCCGAAAGCCGTTGAGCTGTATCGCCACTTCGCGGCCCGGGTGAATTTAAGGTTTGGTATTGGCACCCGTTTGACCTGCGATATTCCGGGGGTAAAACCGCTCAATATCGTGATTAAACTGGTGGAATGCAACGGCAAGCCAGTGGCTAAGCTTTCCGACAGCCCCGGCAAAACCATCTGCCAGGACAAAGCCTTTGTACGCGCCCTGCGTAAAGCCTTTGACCTGCCTCAAATCAAAAAAGCCAGTTAGTTTTAATCAAGGGAGCCACCCGGCTCCCTTCTCCCCTGCTTTTCTTTCATTCCAGCGTTAATTCTACTTGTCTGCCGTCAAACCACAGGTAACATAGATACCCCCACATTGTTGGGACTGAATGTATTGTTTTTAACCAATTAAGAGAGAAAACTATGAGCGTTGTGCCTGTAGCCGACGTACTCCAGGGCCGTGTTGCCGTTGACAGCGAAGTCACCGTGCGCGGTTGGGTACGTACCCGAAGAGATTCAAAAGCTGGCTTCTCCTTCCTCGCCGTCTATGACGGTTCCTGCTTTGATCCGGTACAGGCCGTCGTTAATAATTCTCTGCCTAATTACAATGATGAAATCCTGCGCCTGACCACCGGTTGCTCGGTGATCATCACCGGTAAAATCGTGGCCTCTCAAGGCCAGGGCCAGAGCTTCGAAATTCAGGCTTCGGAAGTGGAAGTTACCGGCTGGGTTGAAGACCCAGATACTTACCCGATGGCGGCCAAACGCCACAGCATCGAGTATCTGCGTGAAGTCGCTCACCTGCGCCCACGTACCAACCTGATTGGTGCCGTGGCTCGCGTGCGCCATACCCTGGCTCAGGCGCTGCATCGTTACTTCAACGAGCAAGGTTTCTTCTGGGTTTCCACCCCGCTGATTACCGCCTCTGATACCGAAGGCGCCGGGGAGATGTTCCGCGTCTCCACCCTGGATCTGGAAAACCTGCCGCGTACCCCGGAAGGCAAAGTCGATTTCGACAAAGACTTCTTCGGTAAAGAAGCCTTCCTGACTGTATCCGGTCAGCTGAATGGCGAAACCTATGCCTGTGCGTTGTCCAAAATTTACACCTTCGGCCCAACCTTCCGTGCTGAAAACTCCAATACCAGCCGCCACCTGGCGGAGTTCTGGATGCTGGAGCCAGAAATTGCCTTTGCCGATTTGAATGACGCCGCTGCCGTTGCCGAAGGCATGCTGAAGTACGCTTTTAATGCGGTTCTGACCGAACGCGCCGATGACATGAAGTTCTTTGCTGAGCGCGTGGATAAAGACGCCATCGATCGCCTGGAACGCTTCGTGAAAGCTGACTTTGCTCAGGTGGATTACACCGATGCAGTCACCATTCTGGAAAACTGCGGCCACACCTTTGAAAACCCGGTGTTCTGGGGTGTGGATCTCTCTTCCGAACACGAACGTTACCTGGCAGAGCAGCACTTTAAAGCACCGGTAGTGGTTAAAAACTATCCGAAAGACATTAAGGCCTTTTATATGCGCCTTAATGAAGACGGTAAAACTGTAGCGGCGATGGATGTACTGGCTCCAGGCATCGGTGAAATCATCGGTGGCTCCCAGCGTGAAGAACGCCTGGACGTGCTGGATGCCCGTATGGCTGAGATGAACCTAAACCCGGCAGATTATAGCTGGTATCGTGACCTGCGCCGTTACGGCACCGTGCCACACTCTGGCTTCGGTCTGGGCTTCGAACGCCTGATTGCCTATGTGACCGGTGTACAGAACGTGCGCGACGTGATTCCCTTCCCACGTACTCCGCGTAACGCCAGCTTCTAATCAAACTGTGCGCCAGTTCAAAAGCCAGCAAATGCTGGCTTTTTTATTAACTTAAATCAGATACTGTAAGCGTCGCCCGCACTGCGTAAAGCAATGTCAGGTTCAACACCCCATCCTTTCCCATCCGTTACAAAATATATCACATACCATCCAGGCTATATTTTTACGCCTAAAACTTGCATTTTCATTTTTAGCTTTACTTAGCAGGATTTATGCCCTTTTTCCGTTTTAGATAATGTCCATTTATTACCTGTGGTTTTC